>NZ_JBJJLA010000009.1:0-334374 GCF_045449715.1 Marinobacter shunpengi
CGCGCCATACAAAGCCCCTGGCAGTGTTGCGACTCTTGGCAAGGGACACACCATTCCCGGCGAGCCGCGCCTCGCCAGGGGCTTTGTATGGCACGCTGAAACGCTGCGAACTTATGTTAAGGGACACTAGAGATGAGTCAGCAAAAGACGCCCCCCGTAGTCCTGGTCGATGGATCCTCCTACCTGTTCCGGGCCTACCATGCCCTGCCCCCGCTCACCACCAGCAAGGGGCACCCCACGGGAGCGATCAAGGGTGTGATCAGCATGCTGCGGCGGCTCGAACAGGACTTCCCTGGCTCCAAGGTGGTGGTGGTCTTCGATGCCAAGGGCAAGACCTTCCGCCACGACCTGTATGAAGACTACAAGGCCAACCGCCCCCCCATGCCGGATGACCTGGGCGTCCAGATCGACCCCATCCACGAGATTGTCCGGGCCATGGGGCTGCCACTGCTGATCATCCCCGAGGTGGAGGCGGACGACGTGATCGGCACCCTGGCCACGGAAGCCACCAGCAAGGGCGTCGATGTGGTGATCTCCACTGGCGACAAGGACATGGCGCAACTGGTCAGTGACCACGTCACCCTGATCAACACCATGACCGAAACCGCCATGGATCGGGACGGCGTGGAGAAGAAGTTCGGCATCAAACCGGAACAGGTGGTGGACTACCTGGCCCTGGTGGGTGACACCGTGGACAACATTCCCGGCGTCACCAAGTGCGGCCCCAAGACCGCCGTCAAATGGCTGCAGCAGTACGACAACCTGGACAACCTCATGGAACACGCCGATGACATCGGCGGCAAGATTGGCGACAACCTGCGGGAGGCCCTGGACCACCTGCCCCTGAGCCGGGAACTGGCCACCATCCGCACCGATGTGGAACTGGCCTTCGGTATCGAGGAAGTCGCACCGGAGCCGGAAGACCGGGAGCAGTTGCTGGCGCTGTTCAAAGAGTATGAGTTCAAGACCTGGATTGCCGAGTATTCCGGGGAAAACGGCACCAGCAGTGATAGCACCTCCGAGCAACCGGACAACACCCCGCCGGAACGGCAATACGACACCATCCTCACCACCTCGCAACTGGACCAGTGGCTGGACCGCCTGGAGAAGGCCGACCTGTTTGCCTTCGACACCGAGACCACCAGCCTGCGCTACAGCGAGGCGGAAATTGTCGGCCTCTCCTTTGCCATCGAACCCGGCCAGGCCGCCTACCTGCCCCTGGCCCACGACTACATGGGCGCGCCGGAGCAACTGGACCGGGACGCCACCCTGGACAGGCTGAAGCCACTGCTGGAGAGCCCGGAACACCGCAAGGTGGGTCAGAACCTCAAGTACGACAAGAACGTGCTGGCCAACCACGGCATCTCGCTGGAGGGGATTGCCGAGGACACCATGCTGGAGTCCTACGTGCTCAATTCCACCGCCACCCGCCATGACATGGACAGCCTGGCCCTGAAGTACCTGGGCGAGAAGACCATCAAGTTCGAGGAGATTGCCGGCAAGGGGGCCAAGCAGCTCACCTTCAACCAGATCGCCCTGGAACAGGCTTCCGAGTACGCCGCCGAGGATGCGGATATCACCCTGCGCCTGCACCACGTCCTGCGCCCGCAACTGGCGGACACCGGTCGGCTAGAGGCAGTCTACCGGGACATCGACCTGCCCCTGGTGCCGGTACTGTCCCATATGGAACAACGGGGTGCCCTGATTGATGCCCCGACCCTGAGACGCCACAGTCAGGAACTGGCGGAGCGCATGGCAGAGCTGGAGCAGGAAGCCCACGAGGAGGCCGGAGAGAGCTTCAACCTGGGCTCGCCCAAGCAACTGCAGGCCATCTTCTACGACAAGATGGGGCTGCCGGTGGTCAAGAAAACCCCCAAGGGAGCCCCGTCCACGGCGGAACCGGTGCTGCAGGAGCTGGCCCACAACCATCGCCTGCCCCGGCTGATCCTGGAGCACCGCAGCCTGAGCAAGCTCAAGTCCACCTACACCGATACCCTGCCGGAGTTGATCAGCCCCCGCACCGGGCGCGTCCACACCTCCTACCATCAGGCCGTGGCCGCCACCGGACGCCTGTCATCGTCGGAGCCCAACCTGCAGAACATCCCGGTCAGGACCGAACAGGGCCGACGTATCCGCCAGGCCTTCGTGGCGCCGGAAGGCCGCAAGCTGGTGGCCGCTGATTACTCCCAGATCGAATTGCGGATCATGGCCCACCTGTCCGGTGACAAGGGACTGCTGACCGCTTTCGAGAAAGGCGAGGACATCCACCGGGCCACCGCCGCCGAGGTGTTCGACGTCAGTACCGGCGATGTCACCGCCGACCAGCGCCGCAGCGCCAAGGCCATCAACTTCGGCCTGATCTACGGCATGTCCGCCTTCGGCCTGTCCCGGCAACTGGAAGTGGAGCGCAAGGTGGCCCAGGACTATATCGACCGTTACTTCCACCGCTATCCGGGGGTGCTGGAGTACATGGAACGGATCCGCAAACAGGCCCATGACGACGGCTTCGTGGAGACTCTGGCCGGGCGCCGGCTCTACCTGCCCGAAATCAACGCCCGCAACAAGCAGATGCAGCAGGCCGCCGAGCGCACCGCCATCAACGCCCCGATGCAAGGCACCGCCGCCGACATCATCAAGCGGGCCATGATCACCGTCGAGGACTGGCTGACCGCCAACCATGCCGACGAGGCCCGCATGGTCATGCAGGTGCACGACGAACTGATCCTGGAAGTGAGGGACGATGCCCTGGACACCATTTGCAAGGGCCTGGAGCAACGCATGTCGGCCGCGGCGGAGCTTAAGGTGCCGCTACTGGTGGAAACCGGAGTGGGCGACAACTGGGACGAGGCCCACTGACCACCGACAGCCTGTTCGACCGTAAAACCGTCATTGACCGTCGCCCCAATACGGTGCACTCCGGGCCAGGTATGCACCGTCTCTGCTCCCTCTCCCCACCCTCGTCCGGTGCCAGGGGGTGACCCCACAGACTGTCTGTTGCTGCCGTGGGTGGCTCGGACGCCATGGCACGATTCTCGCTTAGATATTAGCCACTTATCCGTTTCCAGACATGAGGCAGGCTTCCATGGCATCTCTGGCGAGTGAACGTAACTGGCTGTTCAACCCCTCCACCATGAAGAAGATCCAGCAGTGCCGGCGGCTGATCCAGATGGAATTCGGGGTCAAGCTGCACCTGACGGAAGAGTCACTGGTTGAGCAACTGGCCAGCTTTGCCGGCCGCTCCCGATCCGATGCCCTGACACGAGCCTGGACCGAACTTAAGGACAGTGTTCCGGAACTGGCGGACGTCCTGAGCGAGTCCTCGTCCGGCGACAGCAAACGAACCTATCGGGGACAATCCCTCCCGGACCCCGAAACCCCGACGAGCAGCTCACAGGATGAGGGGGCCCAGCCCCGGAAGCCAAAGATGATCTACCGGGGCCAGGTGGTAGGCTAGCTCCCGGATATCAGAATGCCTTGTTGACCTGCAGTGAGGCACTCCAGGCGCTGAGCTCGTAGGTGGCGTCATAGCTGGCGGACGACGCCGGCACGGTCGGGTTGGCATGACTGTACTCCCGATCGCTGACCTCGGCATCGTCTGCAAAGATCAGCGTACCCACAGCAGCATCGACGGACCATCCGCTGCGCACATCCTTCCACTGGGATCCCAGGGTCAGCCAGTGGCGGTCCTCCGAGGGTATCCTGGCAGTCACGTAACCATCCACCGGGGATTCATCCCAGGCATAACCGGCCTTGAAGGCCCAGGCCGGCGTGGCCTGCCAGATGCCACCCAGGTTGAACTGCCAGGTATTCTTCCACTTCTCGGTGATATGGGTGACGTACTCCCCGGGGCCGGCAGTAATATCGCCATTCGGGTCACGGCTGATAACGTCCAGCTCCTCGAAGCGGCTCCACTTGGCATAGGTGGCACCGGCCAGCAGGGTGACATCGTCAGTCAGCCGGTGCCGTGCACCGACAGTGACGGTTTCCGGGATGGCCAGGGGAACCGTGACCTTCTCATTCAGTGTGGTGGTCTGGGTGTAGGTGGGCCCTACCGGCACGTTTCGGATCTCAGCGTCGCCCTCCAGCTCCAGCTCGGTACCGGTCTGGGCGGTCAGGCCAAACTGGGTCCTGTCCGACAGTTCGTAGAGGAAACCCACCCGGAAGGTGACACCAACATCATCGCCCTCGATATCGGCATAGGGTTCGGGCAGCGCCAGTGCACCCGCACCGGCCGTTGCGCTCAGGTCCTGGAAGCGGGTCAGCCGACCCTCGGCGTAGATCACGTTCAGCCCCGCACCCATGGACAGCCCTTCCCCATTGCTTACGGAGATGGCCGGGGTAAAGGCAATTGCCGTCAGTTCGGTCTTGTCCGCAAAGAAACGACCGGCAAAGTCATTGTCGTAGTCGGCGGCCAGGCCGTAGGGGGCATGGATACCAAAGCCCACATCAACGGAATCATTGATCTCATGAGTCAGGTACAGGTGGGGCAGCACTGCGGGATCCGCGATGTCGCCCCCGTCAGACGCAGGCTGGACCGGCACTGACGGATTCTGGCGGCTCACGGCGATGGAGTCACCCTTGGCCTCGGCATCGATATCAAGCACCGCCGCCCCCAGGGACACATTGGTGCCGGACAACTGGCTCATACCGGCCGGGTTGAACAGGACAATGGCAGCGTTCTCAGGGTTCGCGGCGGCACCGGCATTGGCGGTACCCATGGCGCTGGCGCTCTGCTCGTTCAGGGAAAAGCCCCCGGCCAGGGCACCGGCGGGCGTCAGGGCGGCGGTCAAAGAAACGAGACGGATGGAGCGGGCGAGTGTGTTATGTAATTTGTGCATGGTATCTCCTCTATTAGCGCGCGCGGAGTATACGAAGCACGGACAACCACCGAAAAATATCGTCTGCTTATGATTAATATACGAAATATCAATGTATCAAGGCTGGACAATGCATCACGCACCGGTACAGGGAAGGCAAAGCACCCCCTGTCCAGGTGACAGGGGGCGGTGCCGGGGGGGGGCTTCAGTCGTTCTGGATGGACAGTTTGTCGACGCTGGATGAGAGCTGATCGGAGCCCTTGGCATCGGCGCCCAGCTTGATCATCAGGCGCAGGTCGTTGGCGGAGTCGGCGTGGGCCAGGGCGTCCTCGTAGGTAATCGCCCCCTCGGAGTAAAGGGTGTACAGCGCCTGGTCGAAGGTCTGCATGCCCGCCTCCGTGGACTTGGCCATCAGTTCCTTGAGCTTGTGCACCTCGCCCTTGCGGATCAGGTCCGCCACCAGCGGGGTGTTGATCAGCACCTCGATAACCGCCCGCCGACCCTTGCCATCCGGGGTCGGGATCAGTTGCTGGGCCACAATGGCCTTGAGGTTCAGGGACAGGTCCATCCAGGTCTGGTTGTGCTGGTCCGGGTTGAAGAACTGGATGATCCGGTCCAGGGCCTGGTTGGCGTTGTTGGCGTGCAGGGTGGCCAGGCACAGGTGACCGGTCTCGGCGAACTGCACCGCGTACTGCATGGTCTGCCGGGTCCGGACCTCACCAATGAGGATGACATCCGGCGCCTGCCGCAGGGTGTTCTTCAGGGCGGTCTCGAAGCTGTCGGTGTCAATGCCCACTTCCCGCTGGGTGACGATACAGCCCTGGTGCTGGTGCACGAATTCGATGGGGTCCTCAATGGAGATGATATGCCCGCGGCTGTTGCGGTTACGGTGCCCGAGCATGGCCGCCAGTGAGGTGGACTTACCGGTACCCGTGGCCCCCACGAAGATGATCAGGCCACGCTTGGTCATGGCCAGATCCTTGATGATGTCCGGCAGGGTCAGGTCATCAATCTGCGGAATCTTGGTCTCGATCCGCCGCAGCACCATACCGCACAGGTTGCGCTGGAAGAAGGCGCTGACCCGGAAACGGCCAATGCCCCGGGCACTGATGGCAAAGTTACACTCGTGGCTTTCCTCGAACTCCGCCTGTTGTTTGGAGTTCATGGAGCCATAGACAAACTCCCGGGTCTGCTCCGGCGTCAGGGCGTTCTTGGTGACCGGGAGCACCTTGCCGTTTACCTTCATGCTGGGCGGCACCCCGGCAGTGATGAACAGGTCCGAGCCGCCCTTTTCGACCATCAATCGCAGCAGTTTTTCGAATTCCATGAGAGTACATCCAGCATTCAGTCGCGTTTGCCGGCACCGCTATCGCCGGCGCCCTATCATTGTCAGTGTCAGAAGTTGTCCGGAATCTTGGCCTTGGCCCGTGCCGCCTCGCGGCTGATCAGGCCCTTCTGCAGCAGCCGCTGGAGACACTGATCCAGGGTCTGCATACCCAGGGAACCACCGGTCTGTATGGCGGAGTACATCTGGGCCACCTTATCTTCGCGGATCAGGTTACGGATTGCTGCGGTACCGATCATGATTTCGTGAGCCGCTATCCTGCCGCCACCCATTTTCTTCATCAGGGTCTGTGAAATAACCGCCTGCAGCGACTCGGACAGCATGGAACGGACCATGGATTTCTCTTCCGCCGGGAACACATCCACCACCCGGTCAATGGTCTTCGCCGCCGAGGTGGTGTGCAGGGTGCCAAACACCAGGTGACCGGTTTCGGCCGCGGTCAGCGCCAGGCGGATAGTCTCCAGGTCCCGCAGCTCACCCACCAGGATGATGTCCGGGTCTTCCCGCAGGGCTGAGCGCAAGGCCTCGCTGAACCCGAGGGTGTCACGATGGACTTCCCGCTGGTTCACCAGGCACTTCTTGGATTCGTGCACGAATTCGATGGGGTCTTCAATGGTCAGCACGTGCTCGTAGCGGGAATCGTTGATGTAGTCGAGCATGGCCGCCAGGGTGGTGGACTTGCCGGAACCGGTGGGGCCGGTCACCAGCACCAGGCCGCGGGGCACCGATGACACATCCTTGAAAACCTGGCCCATGCCCAGATCTTCCATGGTAAGCACTTTCGAGGGGATGGTCCGGAACACGGCGCCGGCGCCCCGGTTCTGGTTGAACGCGTTGACCCGGAAACGGGCCACACCTGGCACTTCGAAGGAAAAGTCGGTCTCGAGGAACTCTTCGAAATCCTTTCGCTGCTTGTCGTTCATGATGTCATAGATCAGCCCGTGAACTTCCTTGTGTTCCATGGGCGGAAGGTTGATCCGGCGTACATCGCCATCGACACGGATCATGGGGGGCAGCCCGGCGGACAGGTGCAAGTCAGACGCACCCTGTTTAGCCGAGAAGGCCAGCAGTTCAGTAATATCCATAGGGTTCCTCGGAAGGCGGTTCTTTTATGCCCTGGCCCGCTTGGTTTTTTCCAACCCCGGGGTTAACGTGAGGCCCCTATACAGCACAGCCAGCGGCAGTCAGAAATTATTATGAGCAGCATAGCAGACAACATCAGGAGCGTAACCCGACGCATACAAAAAGCAACAAAGGCAGCCGGACGAAGCGACGGGAGTGTGAGCCTGCTCGCAGTCAGCAAGACAAAACCGGCGGAAGACCTTCGTGAAGCTGCCGTTGCCGGCCAGCGGGCGTTCGGTGAAAACTACCTGCAGGAGGCCCTGGAGAAGATCGACGCCCTGGCGGACCTGCCCGATGTGGAATGGCATTTTATCGGGCCCATCCAGTCCAACAAGACCCGGGCCATTGCCGAGCATTTCCAGTGGGTGCACAGCGTGGACCGGCTCAAGGTCGCCTGGCGCCTGAGCGAACAGCGCCCGGTCCATCTGCCGCCCCTGAACCTCTGCCTGCAGGTCAATGTGGACGAGGAAGACAGCAAGTCGGGTTGCCGCCTGGAAGAACTGCCGGAACTCGCCGCCGCCATCAGTGAACTGCCCGGCCTGACCCTGCGGGGACTGATGGCCATTCCCGACCCGGAGCAGCCGGAGGACGACCTGCGCGCCAGCTTCCGGGCGCTGGCTGGCGCGCTGGAGGACCTGAAAAGGCGGGACAACGTGAACGGCCCACTGGATACCCTGTCCATGGGCATGTCCGGCGACCTGGAACTGGCCATCGCCGAGGGCGCTACCCTGGTGCGGGTGGGCACGGCCCTGTTCGGCGCCAGGGACTATTCCAGCGGTACCAGCCAGAGTGGCCCGGACTCCCGGGCGAGCGGGTAAGCGCTCGATTTAACTGGTATGATTTGCGATCACCATTCTTATGATGCGGAGTGAACTGTGAGTACATCACCGACAATCGGCTTTATCGGCGCGGGCAACATGGCCAGCGCCATCATTGGCGGCATGCTGGACAGCGGCTTCCAGGCCGACGGCATCTGGGTCAGCGCTCCGGACGATGACCACCTGCAGGCCATCCGCCGCAAGTTCGGCGTCAGTGTGACCACCGACAACCGCTACTGCGCCCAACAGGCAGACGTACTCATCCTGGCGGTAAAGCCCCAGATCATGGCGGACGTGTGCCGGGACATCACCCCCGTGGCCCAGAACACCCGCCCGCTGATGGTCTCCATCGCCGCCGGCCTGACCGCCGACACTCTGGATGGCTGGCTGGGTGGCGGCCTGCCGATGGTACGGGTGATGCCCAATACGCCATCCCTGGTGGGCATGGGCGCCGCCGGCCTGTACGCCAACCCCGAGGTCAGCGACGAGCAGAAGCAGACCGTCGAGTCCATCTTCAACAGCATCGGCAAGGCACTCTGGCTGGAGGATGAAAACCAGCTCCACGCGGTGACGGCCCTGTCCGGAAGCGGACCGGCCTATTTCTTCCTGATGCTTGAGGCCCTGGAAGCGGCCGCCAGCGAGGCCGGCATCCCGACGGAAACCGCCCGGGACCTGGCCATCCAGACCATGGCCGGCGCCGCCGAAATGGCCGCCCGCAGCGAGCACGATCCGGCACAGCTCAAGCGCAACGTCATGTCCCCCGGCGGCACCACCGAGCAGGCCATCAACACCTTCGAGGACGGCGGCCTGCGCCCCCTGGTGGAAAAGGCCTACAACGCCGCCATGAGCCGCTCCCGGGAAATGGCCAAAGAACTGGCTGATGCCAGCCGATAACCACCAGCGACCACCCAGACACCCAGGTTTATAACGGAGAGACTGCCCCAATGCTGGCCAAGATATTCATCACCGTGCTGCAGTTCGTGTCCATGTTCTACCTGACCGTGGTGCTGCTGCGCTTTCTGCTGCAACTGGCACGGGCCGATTTCTACAACCCCATTTCCCAGTTCGTGGTCAAGGCCACCAACGCCCCGTTGCGCCCCCTGCGCCGGGTGATTCCGGGCATCGGCGGTGTCGATGGCGCCTCGCTGGTGCTGGCGGTGCTGGTGAGCGCCCTGTTCTTCGCGCTGTTATGGGTGGCCAGCGGTTATTCGATCATGCGACTGAACCCGGTGGCCCTGCTGGCCTGGTCCGGGGTCTATGTGCTGGACCTGATTATCAACATCTACTTCTGGAGTGTGCTGGCGGTGGTGATCATCAGCTGGGTGGCGCCCCAGAGCGACCATCCCGCCATCGCCCTGGTGGCCCAGATTACCGAGCCGGTGATGCGACCGGTCCGCAATATCGTCCCCCCACTGGGCGGCCTCGACCTGTCCCCCATCTTTGTCTTCCTGATCCTCAACGTGCTGCGGGTGGTGGTGGATCACCTGGGTGCTGCGGTGGGCATGCCGGTCTGATCACGTCAACGGTCACAGGGTCAGCGTGCGTTTGAACACCTGTGACCGGTTTAACAGATCTGACGATTAAACCGACATACGCTAAACCTTATCGATTGTTAATCTGCGACAATTCTACGCGCGACCGTTGCAGAGATGCCGACAGGCCTGTCGGGACCACCACCTGACGCTGCCCGGAACGGACCACCGGACAAGCACTCAGATCACCGCAGACGCTCTTGGGGAAGTCTGCCAAGCGGACAGGGCAAGTACCATGAACGGACCAGCTATCCTGGCGCACCAGGTTGAAGCCTATCACCAGTGGAAGAAGGAACTCATTCGCCAGATCAGTCGCTACCGGCTGTGGCTGCAGGACAACGACCTGTACTCCGAGGATGTCAGCGAGCGCATCCGCCGGGGTGTCGAGCTGCTGATCGAGGACGAGCTGACCATTGCCTTCGTGGGCGAGTACTCCCGCGGCAAGACCGAGTTGATCAACGCCCTGTTCTTCTCCGAGTATGGCCAGCGCATGCTGCCCTCCCAGGCAGGCCGCACCACCATGTGCCCCACGGAACTGTTCTTTGACCGGGCCAACGGCAGCAACTACCTGAAACTTCTGCCCATCGAGACCCGCGAGGGGGACCTGTCACTGCAGGAACTTCGCCGCCACCCGGAACACTGGATCCGCTACGAGCTGGACGAGGACGATCCGGATACCATGCGGGCCGTGCTCGCCGAAGTGGCCCGGGTACGCAGCGTTACCCCACAGCAGGCCCGCAAGTTCGGCTTTAGCGAATCCATGCTGGAAGCCGATCTCGACAATCCCGGGCAGGTGCTGATCCCGTCCTGGCGCAGCGCCCAGATCAGCATCCGCCACCCGCTTTTCGAGCGGGGCCTGCGCATCCTCGATACCCCCGGGCTCAATGCCCTGGGCTCGGAGCCGGAACTGACCGTCAGCCTTCTGCCGGCGGCCCATGCCATCCTGTTCCTGCTCAGCGCCGACACCGGCGTAACCGCCAGCGACATGACCATCTGGAAGGAGCACATCGATACCGAGGACGCCGACCATCGCGCCGGCCGCTTCGCGGTGCTCAACAAGATCGATACGCTGTGGGATGAACTCCAGTCCGAGCAGCAGGTCCAGGAGGGTATCGACCGGGTCCGGCACAACACCGCCAATCAGTTGGGCCTGGACGATAACGACGTTATCCCGATCTCCGCCAAGCAGGGCCTGACCGCGAAGGCGCGGGGCGACGATGCCCTGCTTGGCCGCAGCGAACTGCCGCAGCTGGAGCGGCTGCTGGTAGGCCGCATTCTCAAGCAGAAGGAAGAATTGATCACCCAGAGCCTGATCAATGACCTGCTGGGCATGCTGCAGAACAGCCAGGCGGCGATGCAGTCCCGACTGGAAAGCCTGGAGGAGGAACGCCAGGCCTGCGCCGGCAGCGCCGTTGACCGGGAAGCCCTGCGTCGGCTGGCGGACCGCGCCCAGACCGATTACGACTTCTATTACCGCAAGCTGATCACCCTGCGCTCCAGCCGCCGCCTGATGCAGTCCCAGGGTGACATCCTGACGGACATGGTGAGCGAAGAGCGCTTCAATGCCCATGCTGCCACCGTCCGCCAGATGATGACCAAAAGCTGGACCTCCACCGGCATGAGTCAGGCCATGGACCATTTCTTCGAACTGCTGGAGAGCGACCTGCAGAACTTGCTGGCGGAAGGCCGCCTGGCGGAGCGCATGGTGGAAGCCATCTACCGACGCTACAACCAGGACACCCGGGCCCGACACCTGGAACCAGTCCCCCTGCGGGCGGGCCGCCATGTGATCGCCATCCGTGAACTGCGCAAGCGGGCCACCCGCTTCCGCCGTGCACCCGGCAACCTGCTGCGGGAACAGAACCAGCTGATCCGTCGCTTCTTCCAGGTCATGGTGACCGAGGCCCGCACCCTGCATGACCGGGTCCGTCGTGACGTGGAGCGCTGGCCCGGCGAAGCCCTGCTGCCAATCATGCAGTACTCCATGGAGCAGAAGCAGCTGCTAGAGCACCAAGTGCGTCGCATCCGCGACATGGTCCGCAGTGACCGCGACAGCAAGGCCGAGCGGGAGCGCCTCACCAACACCATCACCGACCTGCGCAAGCAGCTGGAACTGGCGGACACCATGCAGCGCCAGATTCGCCGCCCCGCCCCAACCCTCAGCCAGCAGAAGGTGGTCAACATCTCCGGCATTGCCTGACGCAGCTCTAGCCAGAAAATCCCCACTATGGCAGCAGGCGACACCGCTGCCATAGTTCGGTTGCAGCGGTGTCGTCGCCCCTTTAAACTGAAGGGCTTGCACCGGCCCGGAAGACGGCTGGACGAACGACCCGAGACGACCAATCAAGGACTCAACCGCATCGATGCCCGACTCCCTGCCTTCGGATTCTGTAGGCCTGGTTACCCCACAAACCCTGCATTTTGACGAGCCCCTGACGCTCGCCTGTGGCCGGACCCTGAAGCAGTGGGACCTGGTGGTGGAAACCTATGGCACCCTGAATGACAGGCGCAGCAATGCCGTGCTCATCTGCCATGCCCTCAGTGGCCACCACCATGCCGCCGGGTACCATTCCATGGACGAGCGCAAACCAGGCTGGTGGGATGCCTGTATCGGGCCGGGCAAGCCCATCGACACCAACCACTTCTACGTGGTGAGCATCAACAACCTGGGCGGCTGCCACGGCAGCACCGGCCCCAGCACCATCAACCCGGACACCGGCGAGCCCTACGGTCCGGACTTCCCGGTGGTGACGGTGCGGGACTGGGTGGACAGCCAGGTAGTGCTCGCCGACCGTCTGGGCATCGACTGCTGGGCCGCCGTGGTGGGTGGCTCCCTGGGGGGCATGCAGGCACTGCAGTGGAGCATCAGCTACCCGGACCGGCTCAGACATGCCGTGGTGATTGCGTCCACACCCCGGCTCACGGCCCAGAACATCGCCTTTAACGAAGTGGCGCGCCGGGCCATCACCTCCGATACCGACTTTCACGGCGGCCATTACTACAAGCACAACACCCTGCCCCGGCGCGGCCTGATGCTGGCCCGCATGGTGGGGCACATCACCTATCTGTCCGATGCCTCCATGGGGGAAAAATTCGGCCGAGAACTGCGGGACCAGGCCTACCAGTTCGGCTACGATGCGGAATTCCAGGTGGAGAGCTACCTGCGCTATCAGGGGGAACGCTTCTCCGAGACCTTCGATGCCAATACCTACCTGCTGATGACCCGGGCCCTGGACTACTTCGACCCGGCCTATGAAACCGACAACGACCTGGTGAAAGCCATGGCCAAGGCCCACTGCGAGTTCCTGGTGCTGTCCTTCAGCAGCGACTGGCGCTTTACCCCGGCCAGGTCGGAGGAACTGGTGAACGCCATGCTGGCCGCCCGGCGCCGGGTGAGCTATGCGGAAATCAACGCGCCCTGGGGGCACGATGCCTTCCTGATTCCGACCCCCCGGTACAATGCCGTGTTTTCCGCCTACATGAACCGGGTGGCACGGGAGGTGGGGGCATGAGGGCCGACCTCGAGATCATCCAGCAATGGATCAGTCCCGGCAGCCATGTCCTCGACCTGGGGTGTGGTGATGGCACCCTGCTGCAGTACCTGCAACAGGAGAAACAGACCACCGGCTTCGGCTTGGAGATCAACCCGGACCATATCACCGAGTGCATGGGCAAGGGCGTGCCGGTGATTGAACAGAACCTGGACACCCAGGGGCTGTCCAATTTCGATGACGACAGCTTCGACACGGTGCTGATGACCCAGGCCCTGCAGGCCGTGCAACGCCCGGACATCGTGCTGGACGAAATGATGCGCCTGGGGCGGGAAGGCATCGTCACCTTTCCCAACTTCGCCCATTGGCGGCTACGCTGGTACCTGATGTGGCGGGGGCGGATGCCGGAATCGGAAACCCTGCCCCACCGATGGTACAACACGCCCAATATCCACCTGTGCACCTTCAAGGATTTTGAGGCATTGTGTCATCAGAAGAACTTCCGCATCCGTAATCGTACGGTAGTGGACGGTGAGCACCAGGACCGCTGGCTAAGCCGCCTGTGGCCCAACCTGCTGGGCCAGATTGCCATCTACCGCATTACACGGGGAGACTGACCATGAAGCTCGCAATCACGTTGGCGCTGTTGTTGCTGACTCTTGCCGGCCCCGTCACGGCCCAGGAGAAGAGCGTCGACTTCGGGGAATATCAGGTTCACTACTCGGTATTCCCCAGCACCTTCCTGCAACCGGAAGTAGCGGTCGCCAACAACCTCAATCGCAGCAAGGGCATTGGTATCGTCAACATCGCCATCATGACCGAAGGGGACAATGGCGGCCTCAGGACAGTGCCGGGCCAGGTGGAGGGCAAGGCACTCAATGATGTCGGCCAGCCCAGCTTCCTGGCGTTTCGCCGAATCCAGGAGGGGGACGCCGTGTACTTCATTGCCGAGTACCAGTACAGTGCCGGTGAACTGATGACCTTCCAGATCACCGCCCGCCCCAGTGGCCACGCCCAGGATCTGCCGATCCGTTTCTCCCAGGCACTGTTCAATGACTGACCAGAATTCCGGAGGCACCATGACCCAGCGACTGGTCCTGGCCAGCAACAACCCGGGCAAGCTGCGGGAGCTGGGCGAACTGCTACACCCCCTTGGACTGAGCCCTGTTGCCCAGGGGGAACTGGGGGTCGGCGAAGCCGAGGAGCCCGCCGTCACCTTCGTGGAGAACGCCCTGCTCAAGGCACGGCACGCGGCCCGGGAAACCGGCCTGCCGGCCCTGGCGGATGATTCGGGCCTGGCGGTGGATGCCCTCGGCGGTCAGCCCGGCGTCCGTTCCGCCCGCTATGCAGGCCCCGATGCCAGCGACGAAGACAATGTCCGCGCACTGCTCAGGGCACTGGATAGCGTGCCCGAGGCGGGGCGCTCGGCCCAGTTCCACTGCGTGCTGGTCTACCTGCGCCATGCCGACGACCCGACCCCGGTAATCTGCCACGGCCGCTGGCCGGGGCACATCCTGGAGGCCCCCCGGGGGGATGGCGGGTTCGGTTATGACCCAGTGTTCCTGGCGCCGGAGTTCAACCTCAGTGCCGCCGAACTCACCCGCGAGCAGAAGGGCCGCGTCAGCCACCGGGGTCGCGCCCTGCGCCTGCTGGTGGAACAGCTGGAACAGACGTGATCCCCGCCACCACCGATACCGGGGCACCCTGCCCGCCACTGGGCCTCTACATCCACGTGCCCTGGTGCGTGCGCAAGTGCCCCTACTGCGACTTCAACTCCCACAGCTTCACCGGGCCACTGCCGGAAGACGAGTACCTGGACGCGCTGCTGGAGGACCTGCAGCAGGACCTGTCGCTGGTCCGCGGCCGCCCGGTGTCCACCGTCTTTATTGGCGGTGGTACCCCGTCGCTGATGTCCCCGGCGTTCTACCAGCGCCTGTTCCGCCGGATCGGTGAGTGGATCACCTTTACCCCGGACGCCGAGATCACCCTGGAAGCCAATCCGGGTACGGTGGAGCAGGGCCGGTTCCGGGGCTTCCGGGAAGCCGGCATCAACCGGCTGTCCATCGGCATCCAGAGTTTCAATCCACACCACCTGCAACGGCTGGGGCGAATCCACGACGACAACGACGCCCGAAGGGCCATCGAGGCCGCCTTCGAGGCCGGCTTCGACAACCTTAACCTGGACCTGATGCACGGCCTGCCGGACCAGAGCCCGCAGCAGGCACTGGCGGACCTGGAAGAAGCCCTGTCCTGGCAGACGCCCCACCTGTCCTGGTACCAGCTCACCCTGGAACCCAATACCGAATTCTATAGCCGCCCCCCGGCGCTGCCCGAGGACGACACCCTCTGGAGCATCTGGCAGGCGGGGCGGGAGCGGCTGCTGGCGGCCGGATTTGACGACTACGAAGTATCCGCCTGGGCTCGGCCTGATCGCGCCTCCCGCCACAACCTCAACTACTGGACCTTCGGCGACTACCTGGCGGTGGGAGCCGGTGCCCACGGCAAAGTGTCACTGGCGAATGGGGACATCCTGCGATACTGGAAGACCCGTCAGCCCGATGCCTACCTGAGACGCATCGGCAGCCGCACCGCCGGCACCCAGTCCATCGATCCGGAGGAACGCCCCCTGGAATTCATGATGAATGCCCTGCGGCTGAAGGATGGTGTCGACGAGGTCCTGTTCCGGGAACGCACCGGTTTACCATTGACTACAATTACTGCAATACTGAACCAATTGAGAACAGACGGGTTACTGGACCCTCACCGCCTGCAGGCCACGGAGCGGGGGCGACAGGTCCTGAACAGTGTGCTGGAGCGTTTTCTGTCATGAACGACACCACCCGCAGACCGATCCCGGCGAGGATCCGCTGGCTCGGGGGCGTGACCGCCGTCGTGCTGGTACTGCAACTGGGGCTGAACCAGCCCCTCCAGACCCCGGTTTCCCCCCAGGGCATGCTCAACTTCCAGTTGGCCACCACCGGCGAGAACGCGGCCGCCATCATCGAGAGCTGGGCCGGGGCCGGCCTCGGCTGGGCCCGGACCTCCCTGTGGAGCGGCTTCGTGTTTGCCTTCCTCTACAGTGCGCTGCTGATCCTGTTCACCAACCACCTGCTGGTGGACCGGCCCGGCATCCGGGAGCGTAAGGCGGGGCGATGGGTGCGGGGCCTGTTCGTGGCCGCCGGCATGACCCATGTTGCCGAGTATTCCCTGATGCTGGTGAACCTGGATTCGCCCAGTGACCGCCTGAGCCTGTCCGCCACGCTGCTGGCACTGATCAACTACACCGCCCTGCTGCTGGGCATTGCCGGCCTGGTGGTGATCCGGGCGGCGCGGCGCCATCCGATCCACACCCACCACGCCTGACGGCCTAGTTGGTCCGCCGGTACACCAGGTCCCACACACCGTGACCCAGCTTCTCCCCCCGCTTCTCGAACTTGGTAATGGGCCGGTGCTCCGGGCGTGGTGAGTAGCCGCCCTCCTCCCGGGCGTTGACGAAGCCTTCCGACCCGTCCATCACTTCCAGCATGTGCTCGGCATAGTTTTCCCAGTCCGTGGCCAGGTGCAGGATGCCACCGACACGGAGCTTGTGGCGCAGGCGCTGTACGAACTCGTGCTGGATCAACCGGCGCTTGTGGTGCTTCTTCTTGGGCCAGGGGTCCGGAAAGAACACCATGACCCGGTCCAGGCCGGCGTCCGGCAGGCACAGGTCGATCACATCATTGGCATCGATGGCGTACACCCGGACATTCTCCAGGCCCCGCTCCTCCACTTCCTTGAGCAGCGCGCCCACACCGGGGGCATGCACTTCCACGCCGATAAAGTCCTGTTCCGGCGCCGCCTCGGCCATTTCCACCAGGGACTGGCCCATACCAAACCCGATCTCCAGGTTCAGCCAGGCTTCGCGACCGAAGATCTCCCGGGGGTCGATAACACCCTGCTCCCGGGTCAGCCCATATTTCGGCCACAGGCGCTCGTGAGCCTTCTTCTGACCGTCGGTCATGCGACCCTGACGGATCACGAAGCTGCGCACCCCCCGGCGGGTAGTGATGGGGGATGAGTCCGTCTGGTTCTGGTGATCAGTCATCTTGTGTCCTCAGGCCACGGTCTTGATAACTCTCGGGTACGATTCGATAGGCCTCACAGTTTACCAGAATCCCGTCACCAGTCAGAGGCAACCTCCGCCGGGACATGCCTCAGATCGCTGAAACCCCCTGTGCCGCCGGCTGGCGGTCCAGTTTGCGGTAGCCCAGGGCTTCCACCAGGTGGGGCTTCGCCAGCGCCTGGTCACCAGCCAGATCGGCGATGGTGCGGGCCACCCGCAGGATCCGATGGATGGCCCGGGCAGACAACCCCAGGCGTTCGATGGCCTGGCTCACCAGTTGCTCGCTGGCCGAGTCGAGGCGACAGGACTCATGGAGCGCCGCCCCCGAGAGGCCCGCGTTGAGGCGCTGCCGGGCAAGCTGGCGCTCGCGGGCCTGCATTACCCGTTGCCGCACCGTGGTACTACCCTCTCCCTCACCGTCCCGCCGCAACAACACGTCACCATCCTGCACGGGCACTTCCACATGCAGGTCGAAACGATCCAGCAGGGGACCGGACAGCTTGCGCCGGTAGCGGGACACCTCGTGGGGCGTACACTGGCACTCAATGGTGGGGTGGCCACGGTAGCCACAGGGGCAGGGGTTCATGGCAGCAATGGCCTGGAAGCGGGCCGGGAACAGCACCTGGCGGGCAGCCCGGGAAATCATGATTTCGCCGGATTCCATGGGTTCACGCAATACCTCCAGCACCTTGCGGTCGAACTCCGGCAGTTCGTCCAGGAAGAGCACCCCGCGATGGGCCAGGGAAATCTCGCCGGGCTGGGGACTGCTGCCGCCACCCACCAGGGCCACCGAGGAGGCGGTGTGGTGGGGCGCGCGATAGGGCGGCTGACGCCACTGCCCGGCCCGCACCGGCAGGCCGGCGATGGAATGGACGCTGGCCACCTCCAGGGCATCCCGGTCCGTCAGTGGCGGCAGGATACCCGGCAAGCGGCTTGCCAGCATACTCTTGCCGGTTCCCGGAGGGCCGAACAGGAGCAGGTTGTGGCCGCCGGCCGCGGCGATTTCCAGCGCCCGCCGGGGCACATGCTGGCCCCGCACATCCGCCAGGTCCGCCACCCCGCTGGCACTGTCCACCGCTTCCATTGGAGGCACGGGAGACAGGGTATCGGTACCCGCCAGGTGCTCACACACCCGCAACAGGTGGTCGGTGGCCAGCACATCATCGCCGCCGGCCAGGGACGCCTCGTCGGCATTATCGGAGGGCACCAGGATACGCCGGCCGGCGTCCCGGGCCGCCATGACCGCCGGCAGCACACCGCGCACCGGTCGCAGGGTGCCGTCCAGCGCCAGCTCTCCCAGGCATTCCAGGCCGGCCAACGGTTCCGGCGGCAACTGCTCCGAGGCCACCAGGATACCCAGGGCCACGGCCAGGTCGAAACGGCCGCCCTCCTTGGGGAGGTCCGCCGGGGCCAGGTTGATGGTGATACGTCGGGCAGGGAATTCGAAACCGGCGTTCAGTAGCGCGCTACGGACCCGGTCCTTGCTCTCACGGACCGCCGTTTCCGGCAATCCGACAATGGACAGGGACGGCAGCCCACCGGACAGGTGGACTTCAACGGTCACGGCCGGCGCGCTGACGCCCAGTCGTGCACGGGTATGGATGGTGGCAAGCATGAAGATCTTCCTTGATGTTATAGGCCCCGGCGGTACTGCCTGTGCCGCCTTTTATGGGGGATTCAGTCCTGTGCCGGGTTGGCGCTGTGTGTCTGCTCCAGTTCGGCAACCCGCTTCTCCAGTTGCTCCAGACGCTCGCGGGTGCGAAGCAGCACTGCCTGCTGGGCATCGAACTCCTCCCGTGTCACCAGTTCCAGCTTCGAAACAACGGACATGACCGCAGCGCGGGCATGGTTCTCAACATCGTCCCGGGCCGCCCGCGCCATGTCCGGAACGAACTGACCGAACTGTTGCTGGACCTGGCCCAGCAGATCGTTGGGAATCTTCACCGCATTCTCTCCGTTGTCTTCTGTGGGTTCCCGGTCACCAGCCTCGCACCACAACGGTGGGGCTGGAGGCCTTCTGTTCGCCGGGAGTGTAACACAGCCCGGTCCCTGCCATACTATTCAAAGGAAGTCCCCTGAAGCTGGCTGACACCCCGTCGTCGTCGGTGACGGTTTCAGTGGATAACCGCCCAAAGGGAATGGACGTTTATCAAACTGGGCGCACCTGTCTTGAGCAGTTGCACCAAATTGGTTCTCGCTCCATATCGCTGCGCTATAATGGCGCACACTTTGGAACCATTTTGGTTCACCAATATCGTAATACACTGTTTTTAAAATATTTTTTTGCGTTGGCACACACGATGCTTTGAGCCTTGCACGCAATCCGCACAATTGGTGTGCGAGGTAGCAGCATCCCGAACCCGGTCGATCCACGATGCAGTGGCCAGAAAACCGGGACGGCTAAATCCAAGGAGACAGCAATGAAACTTGTGACAGCGATCATCAAGCCTTTCAAGCTGGATGATGTCCGTGAGGCACTATCCGAGATTGGCGTTCAGGGCGTAACCGTAACCGAAGTGAAAGGTTTCGGCCGTCAGAAAGGGCACACCGAACTCTACCGTGGTGCCGAGTATGTGGTCGACTTCCTTCCCAAAGTGAAGGTGGAAGTGGCCATCGGTGACAACCTGCTGGACCAGGTCATCGAGTCCATCACCAAGGCGGCCAATACCGGCAAGATCGGTGACGGCAAGATCTTCGTGACCGAGCTGGAACAGGCCATCCGTATCCGGACGGGCGAGACCGGCGAAGAAGCCGTCTGATCCCGGGCGCTTAAGCAGTCAGGCCAACGCAAAAAATCCAACATCCTGTTAAGCCTCGTGCGGAGGGCTTCCAATGGAAAACAGTGTATTTCATTTACAGTACGCGATAGACACCTTTTATTTCCTGGTGTGCGGCGCATTAGTCATGTGGATGGCAGCAGGCTTTGCCATGCTGGAATCCGGTCTGGTTCGCGCCAAGAACACCACCGAAATCCTCACCAAGAACGTGGCCCTGTTCGCAGTGGCCTGCACCATGTACATGATCTGCGGTTACGCCATCATGTACGATGGCAGCATCTTCCTCAGCGGCATGGGCAGCGTTGACGTCGGCGGCGTGATGGGCGAATTCGCCGAGCGCGGTGACTTCGAAGGCGGCTCCATCTACTCCGGTGCGTCCGACTTCTTCTTCCAGGTCGTGTTCGTGGCCACCGCCATGTCCATCGTCTCCGGTGCCGTGGCCGAGCGCATGAAGCTCTGGGCCTTCCTGATCTTCGCCGTGGTCATGACCGGCGTTATCTACCCGCTGGAAGGCTCCTGGACCTGGGGCAGTGCCGATGTGTTCGGCATGTACAACCTGGGTGACCTGGGCTTCTCCGACTTTGCCGGCTCCGGCATCGTGCACATGGCCGGTGCGGCCGCCGCCCTTGCTGGCGTGATCCTGCTGGGTGCCCGTAAGGGCAAGTACGGCCCCAACGGCGAGATCCGCGCCTTCCCGGGTGCCAACATGCCGCTGGCCGCCCTGGGTACCTTCATCCTGTGGCTGGGCTGGTTCGGCTTCAACGGCGGTTCCGTGCTGAAGCTGGGTGACGTGGCCAGTGCCCACTCCGTGGCCATGGTGTTCCTGAACACCAATGCCGCTGCCGCCGGTGGCGCCATCGCCGCCCTGATCACCGCCCGCGTGATGTTCGGCAAGGCCGACCTGACCATGCTGCTCAACGGCGCCATCGCCGGCCTGGTGGTAATCACCGCCGAGCCGTCCACGCCAAGCGCACTGGTCGCCACCATCTGGGGTGTACTGGGTGGTATCCTGGTGGTACTGAGCATCGTCACCCTGGACAAGCTGCGCATCGACGATCCCGTCGGCGCCATCTCCGCCCACGGTGTGTGTGGCCTGCTGGGTCTGCTGCTGGTGCCGGTCACCAACGACGGTGCTTCCTTCAGCGGCCAGGTTATCGGTGCCATCACCATCTTCGTCTGGGTCTTCGTGGCCAGCCTGGTGGTCTGGGGTATCCTCAAGGCCGTCATGGGTATCCGCGTCACCGAAGAGGAAGAGTACGAAGGTGTCGACCTGTCCGAGTGCGGCATGGAAGCTTATCCGGAGTTCGTTTCCGGAAAGCAGTAAGATCGCACGATCGGCCGGATCCCCTCTCCGGGGATCCAACCAGAAAGGGCAGCCCTCGGGCTGCCCTTTTCTGTCTGCGGCCTTGTCCGCTGATGCTGACCGCCGGAATCAGCCCTCGGCAGGCCTGACCGGATCTTCCAGGGCTTCCAGCATGAACTGGGGCATGGCCAGGGCACCGCGATGGACACCCTCGTTGTAATAGCGGGTCACGAACGGACGGTCAGCAGCGTCTTCCTCCCGGAAATAGCTGGTATGCACATCCTTGCCCCCCATGGTGCAGCTCCACCAGCCGGTGGGGTACACCGGTTGCGGGAACGGCAGGGTCTGGACGTGGTCGAACCCGGCCTTTTTCATGTCCTGGTGAATGTCACGGATGATGCTGTCGGTATGCAGCAGAGGTGATTCGCTCTGTTGCACGACGATGCCTCCGTCCCTCAGGGCGATCATGCAGTCCCGGTAGAAATCCAGGGCAAACAGGCCCTCCGCCGGTCCCACCGGGTCGGTGCTGTCGACAATGATCACATCCACGCTGCCCGGCGGCTGGTCGCGCATCCACTGGATGCCGTCGCCGAAGAAGAAGTTGGCCCGTGGATCGCGGTTCGACTCACACAGCTCCGGAAAATACTTCTCGGACATCTGTGTCACACGCTCATCGATTTCCACCTGCCAGGCTTCCTCCACACCGGGATGCTTGAGCACTTCCTTCAGGGTGCCACAATCGCCACCGCCGATAATCACCACCTTCTTCGGGTTCCGGTGGGTGAAGAGCGCAGGATGGGTCATCATCTCGTGGTAGAGAAAATTGTCACGGCTGGTGAGCATCACACAGCCATCCAGCACCATCAGGTTGCCGAAGGTTTCGGTCTCCCAGATCTCCAGCTTCTGGTAGGGAGTCTGCTCCTCATGGAGCTTGCGCTTCACCTGCAGGGAAAACGCGGTTCCCTGGTCCTGGAAGACTTCGGTAAACCAGTTGTTATCGAGTGTACTCATCCCATACCTCCAATTGTTACGGCTCCGGATGCCTGTTGCCTGGCCTGTTAACCGACGGCTCCGGCTGTCATGCCGCCATTGTATGGGCAGTTGCCGGCAGGCCAAAGCACTGGCTTGAGAAACCTGTGCCGATTGGCCATTGTGCGCTGGTCCAGCACGGGCCAGACGCCTACAATGGGCTCGCCGGACGCCGGCACCGGACGACTTATGGAGTTCAGTATGGCCACCAAAACCACCGCCAGCCAGGTCTACAACATTCCCCACTGGAGCGACGGCTACATCGACGTCAGTACCGACGGCGAAGTGCTGATCCAGCCCCACCGCCAGGCCCGGGGTGCACGCATCCGACTGCCGGAACTGGTCAGCCGGATCACCGCTGGCGGCATTGCGCTGCCGGTACTGATCCGCTTCACCGATATCCTCCACGACCGGGTAAACAGCCTGTGTCAGGCCTTCAACGAGGTGGCCACGGAACATGGCTACGGCGGCCGCTATACCGCCGTCTACCCTATCAAGGTAAACCAGCAGCGGGGCGTGGTGGAGGAACTGCTGCGGGCGGAACCCGCGGCCAGCAACGGCCAGATCGGCCTGGAAGCGGGCAGCAAGCCGGAACTGATGGCGGTACTGGCCCTGTCGTCACCGGGGGCGGTCATCGTCTGCAATGGTTACAAGGACCGGGAATACGTACGCACGGCCCTGATCGGCCAGAAGCTGGGCCACCGGGTGTTTATCGTGGTGGAGAAACCCTCGGAGCTGAAGCTGATCCTTGAGGAATCCGAGCGCCTGCGGGTCAGACCGCTGATCGGCGTCCGCGCCCGGCTGGCCACCATCGGCAAGGGCAACTGGCAGAACACCGGCGGCGAGAAGTCCAAGTTCGGCCTGTCCGCCGGGCAGGTGCTGGACGTGGTAGAAAGGCTGCGAGCCGCCAATGCCCTCGACACCCTGCAACTGCTGCACTTCCACCTGGGCTCGCAGATCGCCAACATCCGCGATATCCAGACCGGCCTGCGGGAATGTGCACGCTTCTACAGCGAACTGCGACAACTCGGTGCTCCGGTGGACACCGTGGATATCGGTGGTGGCCTGGGGGTGGACTACGAAGGCACCCGCTCCCGTAGCAGTTGTTCCATGAATTACAGCATGCGGGAATACGCCTGGAACGTGATCCACACCCTGCAGGGGGAGTGCGACCGGGCCGGTGTGCCCCACCCGGACCTGATCAGCGAATCCGGCCGGGCCCTCACCGCCCACCACGCGGTGCTGGTCACCAACGTGATCGACCGGGACCAGCCGGAATCCCGGACGCCAACGCCCCCCGCCGACGATGCCCCCGCCCCCCTGCTTGACCTGTGGCGGGACTACCGGCACCTGGTGGACGACGACAGTCCCCGTTCCCGGATCGAGATCTACCACGATCTGCTCCATGCCATGGGCGATGTCCATGCCCAGTTTGCCCACGGCGTACTGTCCCTGGCCCACCGGGCCGAGGCAGAGCGCATCTACACCGCCGGCTGCCGGCTGCTCCAGCAGCAGTTGGACGGTGCCAATCGGGCCCATCGGGAGATCCTGGATGAACTCAACGAGAAGCTGGCGGAGAAGCTGTTCGTGAACTTTTCCCTGTTCCAGTCGCTGCCGGACATCTGGGGCATTGACCAGATCTTCCCGGTATTGCCCATCAGTGGGCTGGACCGGGCCGTTACCCGTCGCGCGGTGATCCAGGACATCACCTGTGATTCCGATGGGCGCATCGATCGCTACGTGGATGGTCAGGGGGTGGAAGCCACGTTGCCGCTGCCGGAACAGGACGACAACCAGCCACTGCTGATCGGTTTCTTCATGACCGGGGCCTACCAGGAGATCCTGGGTGACATGCACAACCTGTTCGGCGACACCCATTCGGTGGATGTGCGCCTGGACGGGAACGACCGGTACGACATCAGCCAGCCCACCGAGGGCGACACCGTGGCGGATATCCTGCGTTATGTGAACTTCGACCCCCAGGCCCTGCTGGCAGCCTACCGGGCCCGCTTCGCCGCCAGCGGCCTGGCGCCGGATGACCAGGCTCCCCTGCTGGCAGAGCTGGAAGCGGGCCTGGGGGGCTACACCTACCTGGAGGAATAAGGCCGCGCAGGCCACCCCTGGAAGAATTCCGCCGACATCATGATCCGGTTCCGGCGCCCGGGCGTATATCCCGCGACTGACAATCGCTGGACGAGTGCTACAATCATGATGAAAAACACCTCAGCCCAGGCTGCTGTCAAGGAGCGCCCGGTGACCACACTGGACCAGAAACCTTCCCGGGCAGAGCGTCGCCGGGATCCCTGGAGCCAGCTGCTCGAGAAGGTCGGCAAGCACGGGGACCGTCAGGCATATCACGCCCTGTTCGAGCACTTTGCCCCCCAGATCAAGTACTACGCCATGGCCAATGGTCTGTCGAGCCATGCCGAGGAACTGGTGCAGGAAGTGTTTGTGTCCATCTGGCGCCGGTCCTGCCTGTACGACTGGCGCAAGGCGGCGGCGTCCACCTGGATCTTCACTATCGCCCGGAACCAGCGTATCGACATGCTTCGCAAGATGCGGCGCACCAGCGTGGAAATGCCCGTGGAAACCGAGGATCTGTGGCAGATTCCCGGCGACAATGAGGACGAACCGGTCACCTCGCTTCATCGCCTGATGTCCGAGCGTCGGGTCCGGGAATCGCTCCGGCACCTGCCCGAGGAGCAGATCACCGTCATCGCCAAGGTCTACATGGAGCACAAGTCCCACCAGATGGTGGCCGATGAACTGGATATCCCCCTGGGCACCGTCAAGAGTCGCGTCAGACTGGCGCTGAACAAGCTCAAGGTAATTCTGCAGGACCAGAACGTATGACCCACCACCACCCCGACAGCCTGATGTTGATGGAATACAGCGCAGGCAACCTGAGTGAGCCCCATGCCCTGTGCATCCGGCTTCACCTGGACCAGTGCCCCCACTGCCGAAGCCGCGTGGATGCCCTGGACAGCCTCGGGGCAGTGATGATGGAGCAGCAGTCCCACGTGGCGGTTGCCGAGGCCACCTTCGATAGCATCATGGCCCGCATCGACGGCGAGCCCGAGCCCCGACCGGTATCCCGCACCCCCCGCCGCTCCGCGCTGAGCAAGCTGCTGGGCGACGACCTGAACAGCCTGCCCTGGAAACGACAGCTCCGGGACGTGAGCGTGCTCGACATTACCGACCGCTTCCCGGGCCAGGATGACCAGGTGATCCTGCAAAAGCTGTGTGCCGGCGGCAAGGCCCCGGTCCACACCCATCGCGGCGAGGAAACTACGGTGGTACTCCAGGGCGCCTTTGCCGACAATCGGGGCGTGTTCAGCCAGTGGGATTTCGTGGTGCTGGGGCAGGAAGACGAGCACAAGCCCGTGGCCCTGGAAGGGGATGACTGCATTACCCTGTCGGTACTGACCGCTCCCCTCAAGCTGACAGGCACCTTCGGTCGCCTGCTGAACCCCTTTATTCGCTAGTGTGCCGTGCGGCACACTGGGCTGCCAGACTGGCCCTGACACCCCGGGGCCAGCCCTCCTCCGTGAAATCCCCGGTAGTTCAGGTCGTCTCATGCTGTAGAATACGCGTTTTTAAGCAACGGTTGAGCCGGCATTTTTCCATGAGCAGTGACGACTACAGCTTCCGTTTCGGCGGCATCCAGCGCCTCTACGGCCAACGGGCTAGCGAGGCCCTGCGGCGGGCCCATATCGCCGTGGCCGGGCTTGGTGGCGTTGGTTCCTGGGCCGCCGAGGCCCTGGCCCGCAGTGGCATCGGCACCATCACGCTGATCGATATGGACGATGTCTGCGTGTCCAACACCAACCGCCAGCTCCATGCCCTGGAAGGCCAGTATGGTCGCACCAAGACCGACGCCATGGCCGATCGCCTGCGGGCCATCAACCCCCAGGCGGATATCCGCGTTCACTTCGGGTTTGTCACCACCGGCAACGTTGACGAACTGATCACCCCTGACATGGACGGGGTGGTGGATGCCATCGACAGCGTCAAGTCGAAGGCGGCGCTGATTGCCCACTGCCAGCGCCGGAAGATTCCCCTGGTGGTGGCTGGCGGGGCCGGTGGCCAGATTGACCCGACGCAGATTCAGGTGGCCGACCTCAGCCGTACCACCCAGGACCCGCTACTGGCCAAGATCCGCAACCTGTTACGGCGGGAGTATGGTTTCTCCCGTAACCCCAAACGGCGGTTCGGGGTGGAGGCGGTCTATTCCACGGAGCAGTTGATCTACCCCACGGCGGATGGCGGTGTCTGCCACCAGAAGCCGGATACCGGCGGACCGGTGCGGCTGGACTGCGCCACAGGGTTCGGAGCCTCGTCGCCGGTGACCGCCAGCTTCGGGTTCATTGCCGCGTCGCGCCTGATCAACCGCATTGCCCGCAAGGCCAGCGCCGCCAACGGCTGATCCGGGACAGCGGCGACTCAGTCTTCCCGAAGGTCCAGCACCAGCTTGCCGCGAACGTGGCCGCCTTCCAGCAGCCGGTGGGCCGCCGCTGCATCCGACAGCGGGAACACACCGTCCACATGGACTCTGACGTCACCGTCCTCGATCAGCTCCAGGATTTCCTCAAGCTGGAACACATCGGGCCGTACGGTCATGCCGTGGGCCTTCAGGCCCATCCGCTCCGCCTCACTGACGATCTCGTCCGCGGTTACCGTGGGGATGGTGACCAGCACGCCGTGCTCGCTGAGGGTATGCAGGGAACGCTTGCCGGTGTCGCCGCCCACCAGGTCCAGCACCAGGTCCAGGCCGTAGCACTCATCCGCGAAATCCTCCTGGTGGTAGTCGATCACCTCGTGCACGCCCAGACCGGCCAGAAAGTCCCGGTTGTCCGCGGACGCCGTGGCAATAACATGGGCACCACGTTCCAGGGCAAACTGGACCGCCAGGTGGCCGACCCCGCCGGCGCCGGCGTGTATCAGCACCTTCTGGCCGGGTTCCAGCTCGCCCACATCGAACAGCGCCTGCCAGGCCGTCAGGCCCGCCAGGGGGAGCCCGGCGGCCGGAAGCAGCTCCAGTTCCTCCGGCACAATGGCCAGGTCCGCCGACGGAACCACCAGGAACTGGGCGCAGGCTCCGCCGCTGGTGGGGAATCCGACCATCCCCATGACCCGGTCGCCGGGCACCAGGGTGGCCACTTTCTCCCCCACCGCGATCACCTCACCGGCCATGTCGTAACCCGGCGTCCAGGGCAACCGGTTTTCGATCTGGCGGGCGGCGAAACCCAGGCCCCGACGGGTCTTCCAGTCGATGGGGTTGAGGCCGGCGGCCACCACCCGCACCAGTACGTCCTCCGGCCCGGGTTCCGGCACCGGGGCGTCCTCCACCGTCAGCACATCGGGTTCACCAAACTGGTGGTAAACCAGGTGTTTCATGGTCGTGACTGCTCGTGGATCCATGACTGCCTCCCAACCGGTAACCCGGAGCAAAATAACTGCCCGGCCAGGACCGGGGCTCGAGCCTCCCTTTGCGGACGGCCCTGACATTTCAGGTTAGCAGAAACCCATTCAACCAGCGTCCCCTGCAAAGGTATAACCCCCGTCCACCCGGATACGCTGGAATATCTCGGCGTATTCCGGCGGCACCCGCGACGGCCGCTGCGATGCCATGTTCACACAGGCATGGGTGGACACCGCCCGCACCAGGGTCTTGCCGTCCGCCGGGCGGATCAGCTGGAACTGCCGGGCCGAGCGGATGCGGCCATCGAAATCCGTGAACCAGGTGCCCAGCACCAGATGGTCACCGGCATTGGCGGACGCCAGGTAGTCGATCTCGGTACGGGTGATGGCCATGGCCTTGCCAGTCTGCTCATGCAGGGCCCAGGTCATGCCCTCGCTGTCGATGTGCGCCCAGCTGATGTCCTCCAGCCAGCGCACATACACCACGTTGTTGGCGTGGCCAAGGCGGTCGGTATCATCATCGCTGACATGGATGTCCAGGGTGAAGGGGTTGGGCAGGTCCCAGGCCAGGTCGGCCCCCTTGTCGTCTTTCATGGATCGGTTGCTCCTTCAGTTCAGTCGTTGGCTGCGGACGGTTCGGCTTCTTCCAGGCCCGGCACGGCGGACAGGGGCAACCGACCGAGACGGTTGCTGTACAGGCTGCCGAAGAACAGCTCATGGTCATGCACCCGGGCGGAAGTAAGACCCCAGAGGTAATCCCCGCGGGTATCCTGCAGGCTGGTGATCACCTCGCCGTTTCCATCCAGGGCCAGCACCAGGCCGTACCGGCCGGGGCCCGGGCGCAGGGATTCGGGAAGGCGGGCCACCACATCCTTCAGCCAGGGCTGGTGATGCAGGAGATCCAGCGTCGCCCGCCGGCGTGCGGGCAGGGCCACCCAGTAGCGGCCCCGGCCATCCACATCCAGGTTATCGGGAAACCCCGGCAGGTTGTCGGCAAAGACCTCCGCTTGGCCCTGCTCCGGCCCGGTCAGCCAATAACGCAGTAATCGGTAGCGGGGCGTTTCCGCCACCAGCAGGTAATCGTTGTCGGGGGAGACGACCACTCCATTGGCAAAATAGAGGTTGCGCAACAATACCCGGGTCTGCCCGGTCCGCGGATGGTAGGAGAGCAAACGGCCATTGGGCCGCATGGCCAGCAGGTCAAGCTGGTGGTTGGCCAGGGA
The DNA here is from genome assembly GCF_045449715.1 of Marinobacter shunpengi. NCBI lineage: Bacteria > Pseudomonadati > Pseudomonadota > Gammaproteobacteria > Pseudomonadales > Marinobacteraceae > Marinobacter > Marinobacter shunpengi. The sequence goes on from NZ_JBJJLA010000009.1 coordinate 28,981, forward strand.
GTGCCTTGAGCTGGCATCGGTGAAGTAGATCACCCCGTCTGCCGCCACGTCCACACCGTCGGTCAGGCGGAACGGCAGGCCCTCCGCCTCCCGGGTCAACACCCGCACCTCGCCGGCGGGAGACACCTCCAGCAGCCCCCGCCTGGCGTCCGCCACGATCAGGTTGCCCTGCTTGTCGAAGACCAGCCCCAGCGGACGGCCACCGGTGTCCACCCAGCGTTCCGGCTCGCCGCTGCCGCCATCCGCCATCCGCATGATCCAGCCATCACTGGTTCCGGTGTAGAGCCGGCCCTGCTCGTCCATGGCGGTATCCTCGGGATTTTCCAGGTGTCCCCTGGCCAGGATATCCGACAGCTTCAGACGCTCATTGGGGGACAGCGCCCCCGTCATGGCCGGGGCCGAAGGCGGCTGCCAGCCCTGGCTCTCAATGGGTGACGGACTCAGCAGGAAACCGCCAAGGACGACAAAAGTGATCAGCAACAGTATCAGCAGCCATTTCATGGAACGGTTCCTGTACCGGTGAACATGGCGATGCAGTCAGGCTGTCAGGAAATCCCGGCACCGGCGGGCGAACTCATCCGGCTTCTCCGCATGCAGCCAGTGACCGGTGCCCTCGATCTCCTCAACGCGGGCGGTCGGAAACAGGGTATCGATGCGCTCCCGGTGCTTGCGCTGGATATAGGCCGACTCCGCCCCCTTGATAAACAGCACCGGTCCCTCGAACGGGCCTTCCCCCTCCGGGGCATCCGCCAGGTTCTGGTAGCAGGCGTCGATGACCGGCAGATTCAGGCGCCAGCGGAACGTGTCCGGGTTATCGGCTTTCTCTTCCGCAGAGACCCGCACCAGATTCTTCAGCAGGAACATGCGGACTTCCGGAACCTCCACGTACTCCTGCAATGCCTGGTCGGCGTCGCTCCGGGACTTGACCGAGGACAGGTCAAGATTCTTCATGCCCTCCAGGATGGCATCGTGACGGGGATGGTAAGTGACCGGGGCAATGTCGGCTACAATCAGGCGCTTCACCCGCTCCGGGTACGTCAGGGCCACCTGCATGGCGGTCTTGCCGCCCATGGAGTGCCCCAGCAGGCAGGCCCTGTCGATACCCTGCTCATCCAGATAGGCCACTACGTCCTCCGCCATGGCCGGGTAATCCATGGTGTCGGTATGGGCTGAACGGCCATGGTTACGCAAGTCCAGCCCGTGCACCTGCCATCCGTCCTGGAGTCTCTGGTTGACGCCCCCCAGGTTCTCCAGGGAACCGAACAGCCCGTGGAGCAATACCAGTGGCTCGCCTTCGCCGGTGATCCGATGGTGTAGCCTGACGCTCATTGATACCTCTTTCTGCTTCTGGAAGACGCCTGCGTGACTTTCTGCCGGGCAGGCTCACAGTTTGCTCAGTCTCACAATTTGCTATTGTTGCAGGGTCTGTTTGCAAGAGTACAGTACATGCTGGATTTTTCACTGCTGGCCATTGTGGTTACAGCGCTCTACGGCGTGGCCCTGATCTGTGTCTACCGCACGCTTCTCAGCTACCGGACCGCCCAGGGCGCCATCGCGTGGATCATCAGCCTGATCGGCATGCCCTGGATTGCCGTTCCCCTGTACCTGCTGTTCGGCCGCAACCGTTTCTCGGGCTACGTGCGGGCCAGACGGCTGAACGACCGTACCCTGGAGCCCCTGCTCACCCGCTACGAGCAGCAGGCCGAGGGGGTGCCCTACCCGGTGGACTATCCCGGCAACGCGGATGAACTGGGCGTGTTGTGCAAGCTTGGCAGACAACCGTTTACCGGTGGCAATTACTGCACCCTGCTGCGCAATGGCTCCGCCACCTTCGAGGCACTGTTTGATGCCATGGAGAACGCTACGGAATACATCCTGCTGGAGTTCTACATTGTCCGTTCCGACCGCGTGGGGGAACGCATCCTCAGCATCCTCCGGCGCAAGCTGGCCCAGGGCGTCCGGGTCTACTTCCTTTACGACGACATCGGCAGCCTGTCCCTGCCCGGCCGCTACCTCAACGCCCTGAAGAGCGCCGGGGCCCACGTGATCTCCTTCGGCAACGGCAATGTGCGCCGGCGTCGGTTGCAGATCAATTTCCGCAACCACCGCAAAATCCTGGTTTGCGACGGTCGGGTGGGTTTCGTGGGCGGCATCAACCTGGGTGACGAGTACCTGGGCAAGGACCATCACCAGGAAACCTGGCGGGATACCCACTGCCGCATCATGGGCCCGGCGGTGCTGGGCCTGCAATTGGCCTGGCTGGAGGACTGGAACTGGGCCGCCGAGGAGAACCCGACGCTGAGCTGGCAGCCTCACCGGGCCAGCGATAGCGATCAGCAGGTGCTGGTGCTGCCCAGCAGTCCGGCAGACCTGTGGGAAACCTGCACCCTGTTCTTCCTCAACTGCATCAACAACGCCCGGGAACGGATCTGGATTGCCTCGCCCTACTTCGTGCCGGATTTCCAGGTGATGAATGCCCTGCAACTGGCGGCCATGCGCGGCGTGGACGTGCGCATCCTGATCCCCGAGAAGTCCGATCACATCCTGATCGGCCTGGCCGCCTACTCCTACCTGGTAAGCGCCAACGAGTGCGGCATCCGCATCTGCCAGTACCTGCCAGGCTTCATGCACCAGAAGGTGGTGCTGGTGGACAATCGCTACGCGGCAGTGGGAACGGCGAACCTGGACAACCGGTCCATGCGACTGAACTTCGAGATCACGGCCCTGTCCACCGCACCCGATTTCGTGGCCGAGGTGGAAGCCATGCTGGAGGCGGACCTGGCAAACAGCCGGGTGCTGCAACGGGCCGACTATGAGGACCGCTCCCTGCTGTTCCGGCTGGCCTGCCGGTCAGTGCGGCTGATGGCGCCCCTGCTGTAGCGGGGCCGGGGCCCGACGGACCGTGATCAGTCAAACAACTGCTGCAGCGAATACCCCACGTTCAGGTAGATGCCCCAGCGGTCATCGTTGTTGTAAGCCAGGGCCGCCTGGATCGGACCGATCACCGTGTCCATGCCGGCCAGTATGGTGCCGGAGGTAAGCAGGTCGTCCCGCTCGGCGTCACCAATATCCTCCCAGGCGTTGCCAGCCTCGACACCCGCCCCGAGGAAGAAGGGCACGATGGGACCGCCGAACTTGTGGTACGCCACCGCCGAGCCAATGACCGCATCCTGGCCAGTCACCTCACCCTGGCCATAGGCCGACAGGCGACGGAAGCCGCCCAGCACCACACTGTTCTCGATACCTGCCTCACCCCGGGTCACAACACTGGCAAAGAACTCCCCCGACACGACCCAGTCACCACGGCTACCGGCACTGGCCAGTCTCAGTACCGCCTGATCAAAATCACGGTCCGCCCCCAGGCCCGGACGCTCGAAACGACCCCGGAGTCCAGCGAAGGAGCCACTTTCCGGCAGGAAGGGGTCGTCCAGGGAGTCGTACACGTAACGCAGGTTCCAGCTCCCCTGGTCAATACGGTCGCCGGTGGCCTGGCTGTCGCCGACACGATCATCCACCCGGGCATAGCCCCGCTCCACGGTGAAGCGTATTTCCGCGTTGCTACCCAGATCGGCCCCCAGAGCCAGATCCACCTGCCGGCTGGACACATCCACCTCCGCCTTCCGGTCACCGTCCTGGTCGAACACACTGTATCGATCCTTCTCATACTCGGCGCCCGCCACCAGGAACCGGTGATAGCCGTAGTCCAGCGGCTGGAACCATTCCGTCCTCACCCAGGGCTGGGTACCCAGTTGCAGGCCGGTCTGCCATTCCCCGCCAAGGCGGTTAAGCTCGGTCATGCGCAGGGAGGCCGCCACATTGAACCGGGTATCACTCTCGAAATTTTCCTCATAGCCCAGACCGAAACTCAGGTAGTTCGGCCCCCAGCTCTTCTCCCGCACCAGGATTTCCAGCACGGTGCCCTCATCCCCCGGGCTGAGGCTGTAACTGACGGTTTCGTAATAGCCCAGGCCATAGATCCACTTCAGATCTTCCTCAAGCTTCTGCTGGTCCAGGGGCTCTCCGGTTTTCTGACGAATCCGGTCGCGCAGGAAACGGTCGGACAGTCTGCTGTCCTGACGGATCACCACCTGGCTGATCACCCCCGGCTGGAAACTGCGCTCGGTGCGCAGGGCGGCCTCATTACGCCAGCGTTCCTCGCCTACCGACAATCTGTTGAGGGCTGAAGACTGGTCACGGGCGGCAGTTGCCCCCAGTTCCATCAACAGGGGCACCTGGAAGAAATCCGCCGACCCCAGACCGGTCAGGTCAGGGCTGATCAGCACATCATCCGGGGTCAGGGAGGCCAGTTGCTCTTCCACGCTGCGGCGGGTCATGAGGGTGGTCAATTGCCTGACCACGGAAAAGGCCTGGTTCAGGGACTGCCCCTCCCCCGGTTTGTCCGAGATGTCCACCACGATCACCACCTCAGCCCCCATTTCCCGGGCCACGCTGACGGGCAGGTTGTTGGCTACACCACCGTCAACCAGCAGGCGGCCATCATGGCGGACCGGGGCATAGACGCCGGGAATGCTCATGCTGGCGCGAATGGCCTCGGCCAGGCTGCCGTCGGACAGCACCACCTCCTCACCGGTCTCCAGATCGGTGGCGACAGCACGAAACGGAATGGGAAGCTGGTCGAAGCTCCGCACCAGTGCGGCATCCTCGGTCAGTTCATTGAGGATGAAACCCAGATTCTGACCGGAAATCAGGCCTCGCCCCACCCGGAACCCGTCCAGCCCCACTCCCAGCCCGGGACGGATGGGAAAGCGCCAGTTGTCCTCCTTGCGACGCACCGGTTCGTACCGGCGCCCCGGGTTATCCCGGAAGCTGGACACCCAGTCCATCTCCAGCAACCGATCCTCGATTTCCGTCACCGTCATGCCCTGGGCATAGAGGGCACCCACGGCCGCCCCGGCGCTGGTGCCCACCACCATATCCACTGGCACCCGGATTTCCTCCAGCACCCGCAATACCCCGACATGGGCAAGGCCCTTGGCCCCGCCACCACTGAGCACCAGCCCCACCAACGGCCTGTCCTTATCCTGCGGCGTGGTGGGCAAGGCAGCCTCCTGGGCGACCACGGGGACAACAGCGGAGATGGCCAGCATGGCAAGGCCGGCGAACAACAGACGGACGAGGTGGGGCACAATGTCACTCCCTGATAATGGTCCTGTTCCGGGACAACCTGGGGGTCTGCGCGGTAGCAATCTTACCGCTGCGATCGCCTGGCGAGATTTCTACCGCGCAGACTCCTAGTCGGCGGAGTCCCTGTCGTCCGGATCCTCGGCCAGCGACAGATGGCTGACATCCGGTACCACCGGTGGCGGGATTTCCCGCTTGACGCCCAGGTCCGTCCCGGCCGGGGCAATACTCCACTCATCCAGGTGCTCGAACATCGGTTCCGGGTCGTGCCGCTCCTCGCTGAGACGGGTGCCGGCGGGCTCCAGGCCAAGGCTGGAGCCTGACAGGAGGGTATCCACCCGGTCGCCCGCCACCGGCAGACGATCACCGGGTTCCACCTGTGGCCCCGGGCCAGACGCGGCGGGTTCACCGGAGGCGGTTTCAGCGGGCTTTGCCGAAGGCTCGCCCGCGCTCACCCTCTCTGGGGCAGGCGATGGTGACGGCGGTGGACTGACCGGTTTGCTGTCCGCCATGGGCTCCACATAGGCAACCATACCGTGTCGGGCCAGCACGGTGCGGTATTTCTCGGCCTGATCCTCTTCCAGCCGGTTGCGGATCACCACCGGGCGTCCGCTGAACATGCGGTCCACCTGCTCAACGGACGCCTTGAACAGTGCACGCGCATTGTTGCGGGCGGTTTCGACGTCGGTGCCGGGCTGGCACTCGCCCCGGAAAATCAACTGAAACATGTCCTGATCCTTACGGTTGCCCTTTGTCCGCCCGTACACCATGACGGATGCGGTTTCTTGATGTAGTTTAGGGAGCCTCTGAATAACTCCTTGCCTGCTCAGCGTGACCTGAAAGGTTCAGCTGTTGTGTTTTGTCGCGACGGTCAGGGTGGTTCCCTTTCCTAGCGGCAAAGCGCAGCAGATGGGCCTTTCAGGTCGCGCCCTCCGGGGCTTTCAGGCTGGCCCACACTCGTCGTTGCAATTTCTCGATGGGTGGACACACACCTTCGAAATCACGCCTAGATTGTGGGCCAGCCTGAAAGCCTGAGCAAGCAAGGAGTTATTCAGAGGCTCCCTGGCGCCCCGGGCCCGGAATTGGCACGTATCGCATGATCCAACCGGAACACTGGACGGCGCATTTGTGAAAAGTTGAAAAATGCGGCCTGTTTTGCCGATGCTTCCATACTTTTTCTGCGATAATTTTCGTAACAGAATGTAACAGGGAAGACTCCCTGCAGGAGATCCGGAATGGCTCACCATTCACTAAGCTATGCCGCAGGCCTGCTGATCGGCCTGACGCCACTGGCGGCCACGGCAGAGAATATCGACATGCTGATGAACCGGCTGTTTCCGCAGGATGAACTCACCTACATTGGTTTTGACAGTGTCGAGCGGGCCGATATTCCGGAGGCCTCCAACGTCGATCGCAAGTACCTGATCGTGGATTTCCGCAGCCGCCAGGATGCCAACCGCGAGACCCAGGTAGCCCGGGTCCACGAAATCTGCACCACCCTGCTGGGCAACCTGGACCTGATCCAGGACCTCACCCACCAGGGGTACGACATGGTGAGCGTGGCGTTCGACCGCGACTATCAGTACGACTGCCTGCCCTGACGCCGTCAGGCATCGCCCCCGTCGGACTGCGGCGCATTGCCCAGCAGTGAGGGGAAGGCTTCCAGCTCGCTGTTGATGGCATCCAGGTTGAAGGCGTCCACATCCGCCATCAGCTTTTCCGCATAACGGGTCACTGCCCGTGACCGATAGCGCTGGCCCCAGCTCAGTACCCGCGCCGCGAAATAACGCATCTGCTCCGGATCACCACTTTCCCGGACGGTACGCCACTCGTCACCGAAATCGTCCCGCAACTGTTCCTTGAGCCAGCTCCGCTCCTGCATGTCGAGGGTTTCTGTCATGGGCGCCTGGCGGGCCTGGGGCTGGTCTTCAGGCTCCTCCGCCATGGGGACCACCTGTACCTCAGGCAGCACCAGGGTGAAGGTGGAACCCTGTCCCTGGGTACTCTCGACGCTGAGCTCACCCCCCATCATGCGCGCCAGCTTACGGCTGATGGCCAGGCCCAGGCCGGTGCCACCGTACTTCCGGCTGCTCTGGCCCTCCTGCTGTTCGAAGGCATCGAAGATGCGCTCCCGCTGGTCGTCCGCGATACCGATACCAGTGTCGGTGACCGCAATGGTCAGGCGACAGAACTCCTGGTCATCCCGCTGCTCCATGGCGGACACGGTCGCCCGCAGGGTCACCCCGCCTTCATGGGTGAACTTGATGGCATTGCCCACGAGGTTGAACAGCACCTGCCGCAGTCGGGTCTCGTCCAGCACCATGCCCGTCGGCATATCCGGCGCCACGCTGACCTCCAGGCTGACATTGTGCTCCCGGGCCCGCAGATCGAAGATGTGCCGCACGTCCTGCAACATCCGGCGCAGGCTCACGGGACCGAACTCCAGGCGCATCTTGCCCGCCTCAATGCGGGACAGGTCGAGGATGTCGTTGATCAGCATCAGCAGGCTGCGACTGCTGGCACGGATCGCATCCAGGTAGTGGTTCTGGCGGGGATCGGTCACCGTCTTGCTGAGCAGGTCGCTGTAGCCGATCACCGCGTTCATGGGGGTCCGTATTTCGTGGGACATGTTGGCCAGGAACTCGCTCTTGGCCCGGTTGGCGCTATCCGCCTCCCGGGCCAGCCGCTCGGCCTCGAGCTTGGCGGCCCGCAGTTCGTCCTCGCTGCGCCGCAGGGCGTGTTCGGAGCGGATGCGCTCATCCACCTCCCGGGATAGCTTGCGGTTCCAGTAAAGGAAGATCAGCACCACGACCACCGCGATCAGCACCACCCGCTTGATGGCGGTATAGTCCCGGTCCTGCTCGATATCCAGATACACCCAGCGGTTGTAGATGGCGTCCTTCTCGGCGGTATCGATGTTGCCCAGCCCCTTGTTGAGGATGCGCACCAGGTCGCCCCGCTTGCGGTTCACCGCCATCCGGAACTCGTACTCATAGGGAGTGATGCTGGTGATTCGCAGGTTCGACAGCCCCAGCTTGGCCACGGTGTAGCTGACCCCGGGAATATGCGTGACCATCACATCCAGGTCACCGTTGGACAGGGCCAGCAGACCGTCCTGGACGGTATTGACCGGGAAGATGTTGAGGTCTGGATGGTTGATCAGCAGGTAGTCGTGGGCGGCGTGCTGGCTGACCACCCCCACCCGTTCCTGGCGGAGTTCCCGCAGGTCACCGATAAACCGGCCATCCTCACGGATGACCACTACGATGGGCAGGGTGAGGTAGGCCCTGGTGAACAGGAAATCCTCTTCCCGTCGGGGTGTGCGGGGCAACGCCGGGAGAATGTCGATGTCGCCATTGCGCAGCATCTTCTCAGCCGTGGCCCAGTCGGAGACGGAACGAGGCTGAACATCCGTCCCCAGGCTGGCCCCCAGCCTCTGCACCAGGTCCGGAACCAGCCCCCGGGGGCTGTTGTTCTCGGTAAACTCGAACGGAGGCCAGTTCTCCCGATAGGCCACCCGCAAGGGGCCGTGCTGACGCAGCCACTCCCTTTCGATGGAGCTTAGCGCCAGACCCTCCGAGGTATCCCGCTCCACCACCGGATCGGGCAACCAGGCGGAGCGGATCCCCCGGTGCTCATTATGGCTGATGGCCTCAATGGTGCTGTTCAGGACAGGAATCAGTTCGGCCCGTTCCTCCCTGACTTCCAGCACCACATCCACCGGATGTTCGTCCAGCAGGACAATCAGGCCAACGCCGTTGATCAGTGCCGACTGCAGGTAATCCGACACCACCGGCACCGGCCCCACAAAGGCGTCAGCCTGGCCCGACAGCACCATGCTGACCGCCTCGCTGATGGTGGCTACAGGCACCGGGGTGAAGTTGTCCACCGAGTCCAGCAGTGCGTACTGGTTGCTGTCCTTGCCCACCAGGGCCACCCGCCGGCGTTCGAGGTCCGCCAGGCGGCGGATACCGGCATCCCCGGGGTCGGCAAAGATGCCATAGGTAAGCTGCATGAATGGCTGCGTCCGCAGCCAGCCATCCTCCTGAGACTCCTCGGGCCGCCGCGTACTGACCCGCAGGTCCGGCTGGTCAGCGCCCTGTTCCTCCGTCACCACCCGCTCCGTACCCAGGGAGGTCACGTCAAGGTCAATGCGGAGCTTGGCGGCCATCAGGGTCAGATAGTCCACATAGGTGCCGGCCAGCCAGCCTTCCGCCGTCACGAAGGCCAGCGGGGTCTGTCCGGCCCGTACCCCCACTTCAATCTCATCAATGCTTTCCACCAGGGCCAGCTCATCGGCGCCCAGCACCGGCCAGGGCAAGGGTGTATCGGGCTCCGCCACCACATGGGGGATGGCCGGGAAAGTCAGTACCAGGGTCAGGAAAAGGGCCAGTCTCACTACAGTTCCAGCTCCCCGGCATACTCCACACGATTACGGCCATGGGTCTTGGCCTGGTAGAGGGCCTTGTCCGCCTCGTCGAAGATGAGATCGGGTTCGACGTTCTCTCGAAACCCGGAGAAGCCCGAGGACACGGTTACCCTGACCGGCTGACCCTGGAAGTGGAATGGCATGTCCGCCACATGGCGGCGGATTTCATTCAGCATGCCGGCAGCCTGTTCGGGTGAGGTTTCTGGCAGTATGGCGACGAACTCCTCACCACCGTAGCGTGCCAGAAAGTCCGTAGAGCGCAGACGTTCCTGGATCGCCTTGGCCACAAGCTGGAGCACCCGGTCCCCCGCCTTGTGGCCAAACGAGTCGTTTACTCGCTTGAAGTAGTCGATATCAATCATGGCCAGGGTAACCGGGCGGCCATACCGCTGCCAGCGCTGGTGTTCGAACCGGAGCCGCTCGTCCCAGGCCTCACGGTTGGGTAGCTGGGTCAGGATATCGGTAAGTGCCCGGGCCCGTTCCCGCTCGAGCTGCTCACGAACCTGGTCGCAATGGGTTTCCATAGCCACGACCTTCTCCCGCATGAGCATCATCTGCTCCGACACCTGCTGCTCCCGCCGATCCTCCTGGGTCCGGAACGCCTCCACGGTCCGGGCGATCCGCTCGATGTGACCTGACACGGATGTTCGCAATTCCGACAGGTCGGAGCTGGTTTCCAGGCTGCCCCCCAGTTCCGACAGTTCCGCCCGGAGAGCCCTCTCCAGCTCGGCGGCGGATGTCCGCCGTCCTTCAATAACGTCCGCATGGTCACTGAGATGGCCATGAAGTGAGGACAGCCGCTCATCGAGACGCTGCAGGAAACTCTGGAACTCCCGCTGGCTGTGGGTGACCACGGCAATCACCAGGTCCGCGGTTTCATCCAGGCTCTGGCGCAGCATGTCCCAATCATGGAGGTCGGACAGGCGTGATCTCAGGAGGACAGCCCGCTTATGGGTGTCCGGTGGCAGATCCACCTGCTGCATGATCCGCTCCATCAGTTCACCCACCCGACGGGCAATACGCAGGCGCTGCTCCCCGTCTCCCAGCACGGTGGTGAGGGGATCGTCTGCCCCGGTGTCCAGTTCGTGCCCTTCGTCCTCCGCCTTCGGCTTGTGACGGTCCGGCCCGGTATCCACCACTGCCTCGTCGCCACGCTTGAAAAGCCGGTCCAGCAACCCCCGCTCCCGGCCATTGCCCGGCGTCGGGTGGGCCAGGGCCTTCTCGGTTGCCGCGCAGAAACCCTCCAGCCAGGGAATCAGTTGCTGACGGGACAATCCACGAGGTCCCAGTTTCTTGCGCAGCCTTTTCAGGTCGGAACCAACCATCTGGAACAGGTCATTCCCCTCTACCGCCGACAGCAACTCGCCCAGGATCCGTCCTGCCTGGCGGGCATCCCCGGCCACCTGGTCATCCAGGCGCTCGAGCTCATCGTCCAGGCGCTCCTGGAAGTCCCGGAGGATGTCCAGGTCACGGTCCCGCCCCCGCAGGTACTGGCGCAGCTCCGACACCAGCGCATCCAGGCGCTCATCCTGGCCCTCCGAAGCCAGACTGGTACGGGCCAGCAGGCGTTCAATCAGATAGCGTAGCTCGGTTTCATCGGTGGCGGACATGGGCTGACCACCTGTTCTTGATGTCATATCCAATCCCGTTCTGCTGAATTCCGTCTCTCAATCAATACGCCCCGACCGGACCGCTTGAACCTGAAAACGTCATAAACCCCATGATCACTATAGCGAATCCCCGGGCCCGGAGCCCTTTTCCGGCACCTGGGCCTTCCGGCGCCTTGCCCGGGGGTGAGTATGGTCATAGACCCGGGCAAGGTGCTGGAAGTCCAGATGGGTATAGACCTGGGTAGTGGCGATATCGGCGTGCCCCAGCAGCTCCTGCACCGCCCGCAGGTCGCCACTGGACTCCAGAAGGTGGCTGGCAAAGGAATGTCGCAGCAGGTGTGGGTGCAGGTGCTGGTCCGCGCCACGGTGGAGCCCCCAGCGCGCCAACCGTTGCTGCACGCTACGGGCGCTGAGCCGCTGGCCCCGCCGACTGACAAACAGCGCGTTCTCGCCTGCGCCAGCCAGCGTCGGCCGTAGTGCCAGCCATTCCCTCAGGGCCTTACCCGCCTTGCGGCCTACCGGCAATACCCGCTCCCGGTTGCCCTTGCCCCGTACCCGCACCTCGCTGCTCCGCAGATCCAGGTGTAGCAGATCAAGACCGGTCAGCTCCGACAGCCGCAGGCCCGAAGAGTAGAACAGCTCGAACATGGCCAGGTCCCGGACTTCCAGCGGATCGTCTGGGGTGGCGTCCAGCAGGTGCCCCAGTTGATCGGCATCGGCCGCCACCGGTAACCGGCGACCGCTTTTTGGCGCCCTCACATCCAGGGCCGGATTGCTTCTGGCGCGGTTTTCCCGGATCAGGTAATCGTAGAAACGGCGAATGGCGGACAGTGCCCGCGCAATGCTGCGGCCCGAGAGGCCTTCCCGGTTGAGGGTGGCGGCATAGCGCCGTACATCCGCCACGGTCAGCATGGGCCACTGGTCGATGGGAGGTGACTGTTCAAAAGCCCAGTGCATCAGCCGTGTCAGGTCACGCTGGTAGCCCTGGCAGGTGTGGGGGGATTGGCGACGTTCGGTGGACAGGTGGTGGAGGAACGCAGCCACTCCCTCGGTCAGGCTGTCGGGCAGGGCCTGTCTGTCGGACTTATTGCGGCTCAAGATATCCTCCCGATCCTGTCCAGCCGACACCATGGCCGGCGCCCGACGCCACTAACCGGTTGGTCGTGCCGCCACCGGTGCCAGTCGCGTCAGCGGGATTCGGCCACCGCATCCAGTACCGGTTCCACCTGGCGATGGCGCTGCAACAGGGGCGGCAACAGCCGGCTCAGGGTGTCGCTGATATAGGACAGGAACAGCGACCCCATACTCTGGTCGAAGTAACCCGGCTGACAGCTCCCCACGGCAAAGACTCCAACCAGGCGATCCGTACGCAGGGGCACCAGCGCCACCGAGGCCACCGGCTCGTCGCGGCCGGGGAACAGGAAATTCCGGTCGGACTCGCGGAACTGGCCGCAGACCGCGCGTTCGCCGTCGAGCAGGGCCCCGAGCTGGCGGTTGGCATCCTCGTCGGAAACCACGTGCAGGGCGCCGGTGGTGCTGCCCGCCGGCAGGGAGCCTCCCACCAGCATCAGTGAGGCGGCGTCCAGGCCGAAGTCGCCGCGGATACTGTCGTCGATGGCGGAGGCCATCTCGGTGAGGTTGCGGGCTTCAATCACCTGCATCAGCAGACGTTTGCTCTTTTCAAACAGGCGATCGTTCTGGCGGGCGATGGAGACCAGCTCCACCAGTTCGTGGCGCAGGGTATCCCTCTGCTCCCGGTACAGGTGCACCTGTCGCTCCACCAGGGAAATGGCCCGCCCGCTGTCGTGGGGCAGGGTCAGGGCGCGCAGCAGCTCGTCCCGGCCGACAAAGAAATCCGGATTGTTCCGCAGGTAATCGGCCACCTGCTCGGCGGTCAAGGTTGCATCCACTGAAGGTTCCCCTGTTATTGCGACGGCCTTCTGCCGGGCCGTTGTGTGTCACGGCGATGTGTGTCACGGCGTCGTGTCACGGTTCCTGTGGTCGCCCGGCTCAGCGGTCCGCGGGCCGACGTTCCGGCTCGCGTGCGGAGGAATGACGGCGACCCCGGCGGCGATTTTCGCCAGGCAGGCGGATCTGGCCGTCAAAGACACGGGCGGTTGGTCCTTCCATCATAACAGGGGCCCCTTCCCCCTGCCATTCGATCACCAGGTCGCCCCCCGGGAGTGTGATCCTGACACGCTTGCCCAGCACCCCCCGCAATTGCCCGGCGACCACCGCGGCGCAGGCACCGGTGCCACAGGCCAGGGTCTCACCCGCGCCCCGCTCGTACACTCTCAGCCAGGCGCGGCCGGAGTCCAACACCTGCAGGAAGCCGATATTGGCCCGGGCCGGAAACCGTGGGTGCCGTTCCAGGGCCGGGCCCAGGGTCTCCACCGGCGCCGTGTCCACATCATCCACCAGCAGGACCCCGTGGGGGTTGCCCATGGATACTGCGGACAGCTCCAGGGTCTGGCCGCTCACCTCAACGGGGTAGACTGACTGGCGGGATTCCGCCGCAAAGGGGATGGCCGCCGGGTTCAGCTCCGGCACGCCCATATTGACAGTAACCCAGCCGTCCCGCCCCACACGCAGTTCGATCACCCCGGCGGCGGTCTGCACACGGATCACCCGGCGATTGGTCAGTCGCTGGTCCCGTACAAAACGGGCAAAGCAGCGGGCGCCGTTGCCGCACTGTTCCACCTCGGTGCCATCGGCATTGAAGATCCGATAGCGAAAATCCACGTCCGGCAACCCGGGCGGCTCCACCACCAGCAACTGGTCGAAACCGATGCCAAAGTTCCGGTCCGCCATTTTGCGGATCATCTCCGGGCTCAACCGGAACGGCTGGCTGATGGCATCCACCACCATGAAATCGTTGCCCAGGCCGTGCATCTTGGTGAATGACAGCGTCGGGCCCTGGCTGCGTGCTGGTCGACTCATCCCGTGCTCACTCATTGCGGCAGGCAGTGTTCGTGGCGGAGCTGGTCGTCCAGGGTTTCCCGCTCACGGATCACATGCACGCGGTCTCCGTCCACCATCAGTTCCGGCGGGCGGTTGCGCGAGTTGTAGTTGGAACTCATGACAAAACCATAGGCACCGGCGGACCGGACCGCCAGCAGATCGCCCGGCGCCAGTGCCAGCGCCCGGTCCTTGCCCAGGAAGTCGCCGGTCTCGCACACCGGGCCAACGATATCCCAGGGCTTGGCCTCCACGTCGGAACGGGGCGCGGCCGGCACGATGGCCTGCCAGGCGCTGTACAGTGCCGGACGAATCAGGTCGTTCATGGCGGCGTCGACAATGGCGAAGTTGTGCTGGTCAGTGCACTTGAGGAACTCCACCCGGGTCAGCATGATGCCGGCGTTGGCGGCGATGGAGCGACCCGGCTCCAGCACCAGCTCCAGGTTGCGGTTGCCCAGCCGCTCCACCATGGCGCTGATGTAGTCCTCCGGTGCCGGTGGCTGTTCCTGATCATAGCTCACGCCCAGGCCACCCCCCATATCCAGGTGACGGATGACAATGCCGTCCTCCGCCAGCCGGTCCACCAGGGCCAGCACCCGGTCCATGGCGTCCAGGAACGGCGACACCGTGGTGAGCTGGGAACCGATGTGACAGTCCACGCCCTGGATGTCCAGGTGCGGCAAGGCCGCTGCACGGGCATAGACCCTCGGGGCATCAGCAATGTCGATGCCGAACTTGTTTTCCTTCAGACCGGTGGAGATATAGGGGTGGGTACCGGCGTCCACATCCGGGTTCACCCGCAGGGACACCGGCGCCTTCACGCCCAGCTCGCCGGCCACCTCGTTGAGGCGGTCCAGCTCGGTGTCGGATTCCACATTGAAGCAGCGTACGCCTACCTCCAGGGCCCGGCGCATTTCCCAGGGCTGCTTGCCCACACCGGAGAACACCACCCGGCCCGGATCACCGCCAGCACGGAGCACCCGCTCCAGCTCACCGGCAGAGACGATATCAAAACCGGCGCCAAGACGGGCCAGCACATTGAGCACCGCCAGGTTGCTGTTCGCCTTGACCGCATAGCAGATCAGGTGGGGCCGACCCGCCAGCGCGCTGTCATAGGCACGGTAGTGGTCCTCAAACGCCGCCCGAGAGTATACGTAGGCCGGGGTACCATGCTCCCGGGCAATGTCGGCCACGGCCACCTGTTCCGCAAACAGCTGGCCGTCGCGATAGTTGAACTGATCCATGAATAAATCCTGTTAACGGGTCTCGGCGTCTTCATCCGCCGGCGAGACAGCAGTGGTGGTTTGCTGGGGGCGCTCCAGCGGTCCCTTCTGGCCGCAACCGGCCACCAGGCCGGACATCAGTACCAGCACAGCCAGGTAAATCGCAGTTCTCATGGTCAGACCTTCCTGCCTCATCCGGCGATGGCCCTGTCACCACAGGGCTGCACCTCGAAAAAATCAATGGGGCAGTATACCTGAGGGAGCCCGACGAGGGCGAGCCGCAGCGCCGGCCGGTTGCCGCTCATACCAGCCCAGACGGAACACCTATCTCCCGGTTCAGGGCCTGCTGGATCTGCTGGCGGTACCAGAGGTACTGGCAGGTCTGGAGTTCCTGTTGCCACATCTGCGGGTCCAGATCGTGGGGCAGATGAAGGTCGGTGAGATAGACCGGGTAATCCTCATCACTGCGCCGGAGCTGGCGGACGTAATGGGCAACCGCCGCCATCTGCCGGTCGCCGTACTCGGCATGGCTGAATTCCTGCTCATCGCAGTACAGGTCGAAACACAGGCTGCCATCCCCCTGCTGCACCCCCACCGCCTGCAGCTCAATACCATCCAGCGACAGGGATTCCGGCGCCAGGGGCGTGCGCTCCAGGCGGGCCTCGCCGGCCTCGACAATCACCTCGGTACAGATCAGCCCCGCGACCGGACTCTCCGCTCCGGCCATCTGGCGGAGCTGTCTACGCTCCGTCAGGTTTTCCAGGAACCGCATGAGTGGCAGCAGTGACTGGCGCCGGCTGCCGGACCAGGGCTGGCTCCAGCCGTACAGGGAGCCGGTTTCATCGGTGACCCAGAAACGCAGGCGGCCGCTGCCCCGCTGCCAGAACATCTGGATGACATCCGGCTGGCAGCCATTGCACACGGCGCGGAAGGCCGGATCCTGTTGCAGCGCGTACCGGTCCGGGACCACCGGGGTATATTCCTCCTGGGGCCGGGCCAGGTAGTCCATCAGTTCCTGATCCGACGCCAGGCCGATGAATCCGGGCTCCAGACCCTCGAAACGCAGCACGAACCAGCGCTGGTCCACCTTCAGCAGGTAACGCAACGGGTGCGGCCCGGTTCCACCGGCGAAAAACTGCCGGGTAACGTCCTCCACCAGCTCACGGATACGCCGGGAAATGGCGGTGGCGTGGCTGCCACCGGCACACCACACCTTCACCGCCGGAGGATGGGCCGGGTCCCGGGCCACCAGCGCCAGCAGGTTCTTGAGGCACTGCACCAGGGCATCACCGGTCACGTAACGCTGCAGGCTGACTTCCCGCCAGCTGTTGATGGTGACCTGTTCAATGGTGGCCACCAGGTTGTCACGACCACCACTGAACCCGAGGGAGTCGTGCTGGCCGCTAAGCTTGTGCAGGCCGCGTTCGGTGAGCCTGGCCAGGGGATCGACACCGACATTCACCAGCAGGAGATGGGTGTCCGGGCGCACCGGGGCCATCAGGGCCTCACGGGAGGGGGGCTGGGGGATGCCCAGATGCTGCCCGATAAACGCAGCCATGGCCCGCAGGTCCTTGACCGTCAGCACCGGGACCGGGGCATCCGGCTCCGGGGATTCCTGGCGCAGGTTCAGCCGGGTCGCCGGCGACATCAGGCCATTGCACTGGCACCAGACCACCAGCTCCACGAGGCTGCCGGCCCGACGGATCGGCGACTGCCAGACGATGTCCGCCAGGCTCTCGAGGTTACGGAAGAGGAGCCACCCGTCCGGGGTGGACTGGCGCGCGGAGGCGGTGCGCCGGCAGAACGACAGGTTCTCCTCGGCCAGGGACGGGGCAATCCCGGGATTGATGATCTCCACCTTACCCGCCTTTCGCTGGAAGACGGCATAGAGCTTGCGGCCGAGCAGGTCCAGGTCAGCCTTGCTGATACTGGCTCGGACATTGTCACTGCGGGCCATACGCGACAGCAGCCGGTAGCTGTGAGTAAGTTCCGACACCACTCGCCGGCGCAGTTCCATTACCAGTTCCACCCGCCACTGATGCCGGGCGTCCAGCTCGGACAGGATCTCGCGCTGCCAGCCCCATTCCGATACCAGCTCCCGCAGGATGCGCCCCTGCCAGCGGCTGGCGGTTTCCCCGGCCCGGGTCAGCGGAAGACCGGTCTTCAGGTAGAGGGCGCGCCGCACCAGGTCCAGCCGTTCCGGGGCATCCATGGCCGTCAGCCAGCGCTCCAGCCGACGGTAGAGCATCACGTAGGGGTCCACCGCATCCACCGAGGTCTCACCACGGTAGACAGCGCGCTTGAAATCCCCGGACAACAGGCCGTTGTCCCGATCACGGGCGTAGCATTCAATCAGCAGCAGCTTGAGCAGCGACTTCCAGGGGGAATCGATACCCTTGTAGAGCTGCCAGATGCCGGCCCCCAGGAATTCAGTGACAGGAATAGAGGGCACAGCACCGAAATCCAGGTACTCATCCGGGCGGATAAAGCGGTTGTCCTGCAGGAACCGGGTCAGTTCCCCATAGCGCGCTTCGTCCTCCACCGGAATCAGCCACCACAGAGGGTATCGCCCACCCAGGTGAATGGCGGTGCGGTAGAACTCATCGAGCAACAGGTAATGCTGGGCACTGCCGCAATCTTCCGTGGTGACTTCCGCCTGCTGCCGGCCCTGGCGGAAATCCTCGGCGCTGAACACAAACAGGTTCAGCTCAAGGCCGTAGTCCTCCGCCCAGCGGGTAAGCCGTACAGCTTTCTCGTTCAGAGCGACCACCCGCTCGGGAGCCAGGTCCTCCCGGTGGCACACCCACACATCCAGGTCACTGGCAACGGAATGCCCCAGGGATCCGGGGCTACCCATCAGGTAGAGACCGGTCAGCTCCGTCGCCCCCTTCTTTCCGGAGCCGAAGCGAAATGACCGGGCCAGGCGCTGGGCGGCATGCATGGCCTGGTCCGAGGGCTGATACCGGTCCAGCCCCCTGGGACAGTCGGTGGAATGGTAACCCGGCAGGGCCGGGTGGTTGAGATGGAACGCCAGTGGCAGCAAATCCAGCACCACCTGTTGCCGCCAGGTGAGCGCCGAACGGGCACGGTCCAGCCGTAGCTGGTTCAGGGTGCAGAAACGATCGGTAATTCGCTTCAGGACCTTGCGGTCAACACCTTCGGAAAAGTCTACCGAGACAGGATGTTCGGGTGTCATCGACACGACTCCGGAATCGAGACGTTTCCTTTCCGCGTATTATCTGTACAATGTGATCGGGTTGGCATTTGGATAGCCTAACAGAAGATCTAACTGAGCTGGTCACCGGTACTGACCGCCTCGGATTCCCGGCACTGGACGCCAGAGCAAAGCAATACTGGAAAGAATAATAACGCAGTCCGGCCGCCGACCTGTTACGGAGCGACAACAGGGACTGAGACAGGAGTACTCTGACGTGAATGAGCTCGTCATCTGCCGCCACCGACCGGTTGCCGGCGAGGGCGTGACGACCATACTGACCGTCGATAAGGACGGCGTGGTAACCGCGACGGACCCCAACCTTCCCGTGGTTCTTGGGTACAGCAGCGGTGACATCGAAGGTCGCCCCCTCAAGCAGCTGATTGCCTCTGCCGAGGATAATCCGCTAAGCCCGGACTATGCCGGCTACCACGACAGTGGCCGCCCCCTCACCGTCACCCTGCGCCATGGCCGTGGTTACTTTATGGCAGCGAAAGTGACCGTGCGCAAGGCCAGTGCTCCCAAGTCAGCGACCCGCTCACAGACCGCAGATACCTTAGTGGTTCCCAAGCAGGCTCCCGTCCAGCGGGCTGGTCGATCCCCCCACCGGGAAAACATTGCCCAGACAAAGGCCATGCTGGCCCATATCCGCTCGTGCCTGGCCGATGGTGGCCTGCCACTGGAGTTCCAGCCCATCGAAGCCCTGACAGCCAGGACAAACGGACGGTGTTTCGAGGTACTGGCCCGGCTGCGCGGCGCCGACAGTGCCGAATCCGCCATGACGCCATCACAGTTCCTGCCCCTGATCGAGCGCTTCGAACTGTCACGGCGCCTGGACAGGCAGGTTATCAAGCAGGCGCTGTGTCACCTGTATCGCCACCCGCAGGTGGCCGGCTCAATGGGCTACTGCGGTTTCAACCTGTCCCTGGGGTCCCTGCAGGACCGCACGTTTCCCGGATTTATTGCCAGGGCACTGGAAAAGACCGGCCTGAAACCCGAGTCCCTGTGTTTCGAGATCCCGGCCCACCATGCCGTCGCCTACACCGCCGACTGCCGCCAGATCTGCCGCATGCTGCGACGCCTGGGCTGCAAGACCGCCCTGGATGGTGCCGGCAACAGTATGGACAGCTACCGGCTTGCCGGCCGCCTGCCGGTGGACTACATCAAACTCGCCCCGGAACTGTTGCGGGGACTGAAAGACGAACCCACCCACCTGGTGATGATGGAAGCCCTGCAGCGAATCGCCAATGCCTCAGGCAAGATCACCATCGCCACCGCCGTTGAGAACGACATTGCCCGTCAGCGGGTGCAGAACCTGGGCATCCACCTGATCCAGGGCCGACTGGTCAGCGCACCCCGCCCACTGAAGGAACTGGGCACCCCCGACCAGGGCAACTGGTCGACCGGCGCGATCGCCTGAATCGACGACCCACCGGCGCGACCGGTAACCGGTCAGCCCAACCTTGACCGGGCGCGGACCACCGCCGCCCTCACCTGATCCGGCGCCGTGCCGCCCATATGGTTCCGGGCCTGCACAGACCCCTCCAGGGTCAGTACGTCGAAGACATCCTCACCGATGGTATCGGAGAACTGCTGCAGCTCCACCAGGGTCATTTCCGACAGGTCCTTCTTCTCGGCAACCCCAAACGCCACCGCCTTGCCCACGATCTCATGGGCATCCCGGAACGCGACCCCCTTCTTGACCAGGTAATCGGCCAGGTCGGTGGCGGTGGAGAAACCGCGACGGGCCGCCTCACGCATGTTGTCCGCCTTCGAGGTGATGGCGGGGATCATATCGGCGTAGGCCCGCAGGCTGCCCTTGACGGTATCCACGGTATCGAACAGCGGCTCCTTGTCCTCCTGGTTATCCTTGTTGTAGGCCAGCGGCTGGCTCTTCATCAGGGTGAGCAGGCTGACCAGGTGGCCGTTGACACGCCCGGTCTTGCCCCGCACCAGTTCCGGCACGTCCGGGTTCTTCTTCTGGGGCATGATGGAGGAGCCGGTACAGAAGCGGTCCGGCAGGTCGATAAAGTCGAACTGGGCTGAGGTCCACAACACCAGTTCCTCACTGAAGCGGGACAGGTGGGTCATCAGCAGGGCCGCGAAGCTGCAGAACTCGATGGCGAAGTCCCGGTCGCTGACGGAATCCAGGGAGTTCTCGGTGGGCCGGTCAAAACCCAGCAGCCGCGCGGTGATGGTGCGATCGATGGGATAGGTGGTGCCGGCCAGGGCCGCCGCGCCCAGGGGCATCACGTTAACCCGCTTGCGGCAGTCCTGCAGGCGCTCGGCGTCCCGCTCCAGCATTTCCGCCCAGGCCAGCAGGTGATGACCGAAGGTCACCGGCTGGGCGGTCTGCAGATGGGTGAACCCGGGCATGATGGTCTCCGCCTCCCGCTCCGCCAGATCCAGCAGGCCGCCCCGCAGGCGGGCCAGCTCGGCGGCGATGGCATCGATCTCATCCCGCAGATAGAGGCGGATATCCGTGGCCACCTGGTCGTTGCGGCTGCGGCCGGTATGGAGTTTCTTTCCGGTGATGCCAATACGCTCGGTGAGCTTGGCCTCGATGTTCATGTGCACATCTTCCAGACTCACCGACCATTCGAACCTGCCCTGCTCGATATCGGCGCGGACCTCTTCCAGCCCCTGGATGATCTGATCCTTCTCGTCGGCGGTCAGCACGCCCACCTCCGCCAGCATGGTGGCGTGGGCGATGGATCCGCGGATGTCGTGGTGGTACAGGCGCCGGTCAAAATCCACGGAGGCCGTGAACCTTTCCACAAATGCGTCGGTCGGCTCGCTGAAACGGCCTCCCCAGGGTTTTTCAGAGCTCTTGTTCTGGTCGGTCATGGTGTATCTTTCCTGCTGACGGCCCGGCAGAATGATCCGGTGCGAAAAAATGTGTGCGGATTATAACACTCCGGAGAGGACTCTCACCCGCATGACTGTCAGCAGTACCAGAAACCGTCAGCAGGATGATCCCGGCTCGCAGCTCAACGGGTTCTTCGTGCCGGACCTGTGCCGGGTACGCTCCGTGTTCATGCTGGTGATCACCAGCGAACTGATGGTGCTGCTACTGGCCATGGCCCATGCCCGGGGCCAGTGGCTGGACTGGAACTATTTCGGCCTGGTGTCACTGCTGGTGCAGTGGACCGTGCTCACCAGCGCAGCGCTGATCTGCCTGGCCCGGCCCTGGCTGTCGAGCCTGACCACCACCCGGGCCACCCTGGCCATGGTGACCCTGGTGGCACTGGACGTCCTCCTGTTCAGTGGACTCGCCGGCGTCTTCCTCTACCCGGAATCCATGGCAGAACACGGGCAGGCCATGGGCAAGAGCCTGCTGATTGCCGTTATCGCCACCCTCATGGCCCTGCGCTACTTCTACCTGCAACACCAGTGGCGGCTGCAGAAACAGGCGGAGATGACCTACCGGCTCACCGCCCTGCAGGCGCGCATCCATCCGCATTTCCTGTTCAACAGCATGAACACCATTGCCAGCCTGATCAGTACCCGCCCGGAACAGGCGGAGGATGCGGTGCTGGACCTGTCGGAACTGTTCCGGGCCTCGCTGAGGACCACGGAGCGCGTGGTCCCCCTGAAGGAAGAACTCGGCCTGTGCCAACGCTACCTGGCCCTGGAGAAACTGCGGCTGGGCGACCGGCTCAGGGTGGAATGGCGCACCGACCCGGCCCTAGACACCCAGGCCATCCCCCCACTGACCCTGCAGCCGCTGGTGGAGAACGCCATCTACCACGGCATCCAGCCCCGGGCCGAGGGCGGCACGGTGGTTATTGAAAGCCAGCGCAGCGGCCAGTACGTTTACCTGCTGGTACAGAACCCGAAACCGGAGGACGGCGCCCGTCAGCACCAGGGCAACCGGGTCGCGTTCAGCAACACCCAGGCGCGGATCCAGACCCTGTTCGGGGAAACCGCCGTGCTCAAGCACAGCCAGCAGGATGATCTATACACCGTCACCCTGCGGCTCCCATGGCAAACCACGGGTACCACATGATGACCAGCCAGCGCCGCGTACTGATTGCCGACGACGAACCCCTGGCACGGGAACGCCTTATCCGGATGGTGGATGACCTGGACGGCTACCGGGTCAGCGGTGAGGCGGCCAACGGGGACCAGGTTCTCGACGCCATGGCCCGGGACATGCCGGACATCGTACTGCTGGATATCCGCATGCCCGGCAGGGATGGCATGGAGGTGGCCGCACAGTTAACCCGGCAGCCCAATCCGCCGGCCATCATCTTCTGTACCGCCTACGACGACTACGCCGTCCGCGCGTTCGAGGTACAGGCGGTGGCCTACCTGCTGAAACCGGTGCGCCGGGAGGCGCTGGCCGGTGCCCTGAGCCAGGCGGAACGGCTGAACCGGGTGCAGCTCCAGGCGCTGCAGGGGCAACCGGACACCGACAGCCACCACCTCAGTGTCAGCAGCGCCCGGGGTACCGAACTGGTGGATATGACCCGGGTGAGGTATTGCGAAGCCGACCAGAAGTACGTCACCCTGCACCACGACAACGGCGAGACACTGACCGACCTGAGCCTGAAGGCCCTGGAAAGCCGGTTCCCGGAGCACCTGCTGCGCATCCACCGGCACACCCTGGTAGGCACCCACTTCATCCGCTCGCTGGAGCGCCTTGAGGATGGCTCCAGCCAGGTCCGGGTGGCCGACACCGATGAGGCGTTGCCGGTAAGCCGCCGCCATGTGGCCCGGGTCAGGCAATGGCTCCGGGAGCTGTAATCAACACCCACTGACGGGACTTTTCAGCGCCATCGGGTTAGGCTTGTGCAAACAGTCAGGCGGGATAGGGTCAATCCGTCTCCCGCTCCTCTCATTCCGCTCAACAAACACGGACACCATGGCAAAACGAACCCTTCGCATCGCAACCCGTACCAGCGCCCTCGCCCTGTGGCAGGCGGAACACATCAAGGCCGAGCTGGAGCGCCTGCACGACAATGTCGAGGTGGAGCTGGTGGGCATCAAGACCCAGGGCGACAAGATCCTCGACGTGCCCCTGGCCAAGATTGGCGGCAAGGCCCTGTTCGTCAAGGAACTGGAAGAGGCCATGCTGGACGGGCGCGCCGACCTGGCCGTGCACTCCATGAAGGACGTGCCCATGGCATTCCCGGAAGGTCTCGGCCTGGTGGCCATCTGCGAACGGGAAGACCCCACCGACGCCTTCATCAGCAACAACTACAACACCGTGGACGACCTGCCCCAGGGCGCCGTGGTGGGCACCGCCAGCATGCGTCGCGAGTCCCAGCTGCGCAACTACCGCCCGGACCTGGATGTCCGAACCCTGCGGGGCAACGTCAACACCCGCCTGGCCAAGCTGGATGCCGGTGACTACCAGGCCATCGTGCTGGCCTCCTCCGGCCTCAAGCGCCTGGGTTTCCATGACCGCATCCGCTACACCCTGCCGGACGACCTGTCGCTACCGGCGGTTGGCCAGGGCGCCCTGGGCATCGAGTGCCGCCTGGACGACCAGGAACTGATCGACCTGCTGGCGCCACTCAATCACAGGGACTCCTGGGACCGGGTCAGCGCCGAGCGGGCCCTCAACCGACGCCTGGAAGGCGGCTGCCAGGTGCCCATCGCCGCCTATGCCCTGCTGGAAAACGAAGACACCCTGTGGCTGCGGGGCCTGGTGGGCACGGTCAACGGCAAGGAAATCCTGCGGGTGGAAGGCCGCTGCGCCCGGGCCGAGGGAGAGACCCTGGGCCGGGAACTGGCCGAGGACCTGCTCAGGATGGGCGCCGACCGGATACTGGCCGATATCTATGGACACACCCCGACCTGAGGAAGTGACTGCCCTGACCGGCGTGCGGGTGCTGATTTGTCGGCCGGAACCGGAGGCCACCCGACTGTCAGGGGCGTTCCGGTCAGCCGGTGCCGATACCCGCACCCTGCCCGTGATGGAACGGGTGCCCCTGCCGGAAACCCCGGAAAGCCGGCAGGTCATCCTCGACCTGGACCTGTTCCAGCATATCATTGCCGTCAGCCCCTATGCCGCCCGGCAACTGCTGGACCGGGTGGACACCTGGTGGCCCCAGTTCCCCACCGGCGTCCACTGGTATGGAGTCGGGGCCAGTACCGCGGCGGTACTGGAGAGCGCTGGACTGAGCCCCGGGCATCCACCGGCAGGCTTCACCAGTGAGGCCCTGCTGGCGCTGCCATCGCTACAGACCCTGACCCACGAGAAAGTACTGCTGGCCCGGGGCGAGACCGGTCGCGACCTGATCCGCGAGACCCTGGAAAAGCGGGGCGCGTCGGTCACCCAGTTGCCACTCTACCGTCGCCAGCGAACAACCCCGTCACCAGAGCAGTTGGCGGACAGCCTGGAGCGGTTCGCACCCGACGTCATCATCGCGCTGTCCGGGGAAACATTGAACAATTTCATCGCACTGAGTGAGAATAGCAGCCATAATTGCCTGAAAAGTCTGTTGCTGGTTCCGACCGACCGGGTGGCCCGACAGGCCCGGGAGGCCGGGTTCGACCGGGTCATCTGCGCCAGCGGCATGGCAGACGAGGACATCGTGAACCGGGTGATTGGCTGCTATCCTCCTCACCAGACAGGACCAGCCCCGACGCCCGGATCGCCCTGACAGCCAGTAAGGATGCCCGTGACCGAATCCAACAACGAGAACCAGCTTCCCGCGACCATACCCGCCAATCCGGAGACCCGCCGTGCCGCCCTCTGGCCGGTCTGGCTGGTCTGCCTGATACTGCTGGCGGGCCTGATCGCCCTGGGACTGTGGAGCTGGCAGCAGTGGCAGACCCAGCAACAGCTCCAGCAGTCGTTGCAACACGTTACCGAGATGAACAGCCAACTGGACCAGCGGCTGAACCAGGGCCGGGACAGCCGCACCGAACGACTGCAATCCCTGGAGACAACCCTGCGGGAACAGCAGCAACGCCTGAACGAGCAGCAACGGCAGATCGACCATACCGCCAGCGAGCTGCTGGATGCCGGCAACCGCACCCGCACGGACTGGCTGCTGGCGGAGGCGGAATACCTGATGCGCATCGCCAACCAGCGCCTGCAGATCGAAAAGGACATCCGGGGCGCCCTGGCGGCCCTGGAATCCGCCGATGAGGTGCTGCGGGAAACCGACGACGTGGGCGTCTACCCGGTACGGGAACAACTGGCACGGGAAATCATGACCCTGCGCAGCGTGACTGATGTCGACCGCACCGGCCTCTACCTGAGACTGGAAGCGGCCCGGAATACCGTCACCCAGCTCACCGACCGGGCCCTGATCGAGCGGGCCCCTGACTTCACCGATGCCGGCGACGACCCGCAAAGCGATACCGTCGGCACCGGCGAGGAATCCAGTGCCCTCTCCCGGGCCTGGAAACGGGTCAAGTCCAGCCTGAGCAACGTGGTGTCCATCCGCCGCCTGGATGAACCGGTCAAGCCACTGCTGTCCCCGGACCAGAGCGCCTGGGCACGGCTGAACCTGCAACTGATGATCGAGCAGGCGGAACTGGCGGTGCTCCGTGGCCACGACACCCTGTACCAGCAGGCCCTGGACAAGGCCCTCACCTCCCTGGACACCTGGTACGACAGCAGCAACAACCACATCACCGCCCTGAGGGACACCCTGACGGAACTGAAGGGGCGCGACATCAACCCGGAGCTGCCGGACATCAGCCGCTCGCTGACGCTCCTCAAGGGCCGCATTGCCGGTCGTCACGCCAACACCGAGGCGCCCATGGACGGCACGGATGCCCCGGACGGGGAGACCCGGGAACAGCCTGCCGACAGCGGGGACGGTGAGTCATGATCCGCCTTGCGATCATCCTCGTCGTTGCCCTGCTGATTGGGCTGGGGCTCAGCCAGGGCCTCCACTATGACCTGGGCTACATCCGCGTCAGTCTGGGCAATTACCTGATCGAGACCAATTTCTGGGTGGGTCTGGTGTTGCTGGTGGCACTGGTGCTGGTCCTGCTGGCGGCTATCTGGTTTATCCGCCGCCTGACCCAGCAGACCGGTATCATGGCCAACTGGCTGGCCAGGGGCCAGCAACGCCGCGCCCGCCGCCGCACCACGGAAGGCCTGCTGGCCCTGGCGGAAGGCAACTGGCCCCAGGCCCGCAAGAAGCTGGAGGCGTCAGCGGAGCAGGCGGACACGCCCCTGATCAACTACCTGGCCGCCGCCCAGGCCGCCTCGGAATCCGGCGACCATGACGATGTGGACGAACTGCTGCGCAAGGCCTTTGAAAGCACCCCCGGTTCCGACCTGGCGGTGGGCATCACCCAGGCGCAACTGCAGTTGAACGCCAACCGGCTGGAACAGTCGCTGGCGACGCTGGTACGGCTGCGCAAGCAGGCCCCCCATCATCCGTTCGTGCTCAAACTGCTGAAGAATGTGTATGTGCGCCTGGAGGACTGGCGGGAGCTGTCCCGACTGCTGCCGGAACTGCGCAAGCGTCAGCTCGGTGATAGTTCGGAACTGGACCGGCTGGAACGCACGGCCTGGCACAAATTGCTGCACCGGGCCGCGGACGAGTGCCAGCGCCAGGGTAACCAGGATATGACACCCCTGACCCGCCTGTGGGACGAGCTGCCGGGGTCCATGCGGCGGGATGAGCACACTATCCGGGTATACGCGGAACTGCTGGCCCGGGCCGGCGACGAGGACCAGGCGGAAACCCTGTTGCGGAAGGTGCTGCGCAATCACTGGAGCGATGAGCTGATCCGCCTCTATGGTCGCATCTGCGGTGCCAAGCCCGACGAGCAACTCCTGGCCGCGGAACGCTGGCTGCAGGACCGCCCCAACAATCCGGACCTGCTGCTGGCCCTGGGCCGCCTGAGCCTGCGCAATGAGCTCTGGGGCAAGGCCCGGGAGTATTTCGAGACCAGCCTGCACCTGCGCCGCAATCAGGAAACCCTGGCGGAACTCAGTCGATTGAACGCCCACATGGGCGATGAGGAGGCCAGCATGCGGCTGTTGATGCAGGGCCTCGTCAAGGAAACCGGGTTGCCGGATTTGCCGATGCCCCGGGCCTGAAGACCGGTATTCGCTTCGTTTGGAGTGGGCGATCCAGGTCTGGTGCCTGGGCCGCAGTGGGGGACCTTTTTCCGCTGCAATTCACGGCCCGTCCATGGACCGACCTTGCACCGCGCCATCCCTGGCGCTGCTCCAAAAGGTCCCCCACCACGTCCCCGCCTAACCTGGCAGTTACCTCAATGAATCTCGATTACAGTCGCGGAATTTCTTTCACTACCGGTGGGTGAAGCGTCACAGAAACGCTCATTGCGGTCACCGACAAGCTCTGTGGGACTTGGGGTGGTGGTGCTTTCGTAGCAGCGCCAGGGATGGCGCGGTGCAAGGTCGGTACAGGACGTACCGTGAATTGCAGCGGAGAAAGTACCACCACCCCGAGGCCCCGCACCTCAACATGCAGGCTAGGGAGCCCCTCTCCCATGGTGATCTACTTCCTCTGCCAGGCCGTCAATTCAGCAATAGTATGTTGATACTTCCGGGCAGTTTCCCGGATCACAAAAGGGACATCCACCGGATCCCGCATCAGCTCAAAGTGGGGCGCCAGGATCTCCTTCATGCCATCAAGCACCGTGAACGGCTGACCATTGCGCTGGAAGCCACCAATCCACTTTGGCCGGGGGGTGAACTCCTCCAGCAGCGTGTACGGGGAACTGATCACCAGCACTCCCCTGTCGTTCAGCAACTGGTGTACACCGGACAGGAAAGTCCCGGGGTCCTGCAGGCGGTCGATCAGGTTGCCGGCGAAGACCAGATCAAAGCCACGGTACGACGGCCCCAGGTTACACGCATCCGCCACCTCGAAGGTGACCCGGTCCACATGCTTGGCCAGGTTGTGCCCCTCCAGGCTCGCCACCGCCGTATCGCCCAGCTCCCCCTGTGCCCGCAGGAAATACTCCATCTGTCCATGGGTCTTCAGGGTGTTGGCGGCATCGATAAATCGCTGTGACAGGTCCAGTGCCACCACCTCCTCAAAAATCCGGGCCATTTCGAAACTGGTGCGACCGACAGCGCAGCCCAAGTCCAGGGCGCGGTGCTTTTCCCGCCCCGCCATGACCTCCAGGCAGGTGTTGGCGCACCGGGCCGGATAGTTACCGACGCCAAAATGGCTGTCACCGTAATGGAAGGCCAGGTACTGCCCCAGCAATTCATCGGTTTCGTAGACATTCATGGGCAAACCCTCCGGGTTTCCCGGGTATCACACCGCACAGGTGCGGAACCCGGTGTAGACATCGTTGCGCTGGGGCAGATAGGCCTGTCGGTAAGTGCCACGGATCAGCATGGATGACGTGGCGCACCCTCCGCCCCGGGTGACCTTGTGGTCCCCAAACTGGAGGGTAGACATAAACGGATACATGTCCACCCGGAACCCGTCATAGGGCAGGAACTGGTCGCTGGTCCACTCCCAGGCGGTGCCGATCATTTGGCGACAGCCAAACGGGCTTTCGCCCGCCGGCAGGTCACTCACCGATTGCCGGCCCATCCCGGTGGCGTCCATATCCACCCTCTCCGGCGTGGGCGGCTCGTTGCCCCAGGGGAACCGGCGGAATGGTTCACCGGGGCGGTTACCCAGGGCGGCCACTTCCCATTCCGCCTCCGTGGGCAGGCGACGACCGGCCCAGTTGCACCAGGCTTCCGCCTCCCAATAGGAAATGTGGATGGCCGGGGCATGGGGGTCCAGGGGGCGCCAGTGGTCGAACAGACGCTGTTGCCACTGGCCATCGTGCCACCGCCAGTACAGCGGATGCCGGGGCGTTTGCATGACCGACCCGGACTCACCATGTACCAGCGCGTCCACTTCCGTCTGAAGCCACTTGCGACCGCCGAAGGACCAGAGTTCCGGGCGGCGGTAGCCACCGTCCTCCACGAAGGCCAGGAACTGGCCGTTGCTCACCGGGCTGCGGGAAATCCGGAAGGCATCCAGGGTCACGTCATGGCAGGGCTTTTCGCCGTCGAAGGCAAAGTCCTCACGGGCAAACATGTCCGACTCGCCGGGCATGCCGATGCGCCAGGTACCGGCGGGAACCTCCGCATCACCCAGGGGCTCATAACTGCCCGAAAGGCCGTCGGAGCGAGGATCCGTGACCGCCGGCGGGGCGGGATAACCCACGGTCTGCCGGCACCAGGTCATGGACTCGATGTGCATGTGCTGGTGGTAGATGGCATAGCGGTAGAGGTAGAGCGCCTGCTCATCCAGCGGCTGCTCCCGGATACGCCGGGCCATGCGGTCATAGATGGTGAGCATGTAGTCCCGGGTCTGCTCCCGACCGGGGAAGAGTTCCCGGCTCCAGCGGTCCCGGTGATCGATGTGGAAGGAATCCCACAGGTCGTCCATGGATGGGTCGTAGCTCGGGGTGCCATCCAGCAGGTTGAGAACAAAGACCTCGTAAAAGAAGGACGAATGCCCCATCTCCCACAGGGGCGGGTTTACGCCCGGATGGTAGGGCACCTGCAACTGATGTTCCGACAGGGTATCCACCAGCGCCAGGGTCCGGTCGCGGGTCTCGTACAGCCGTTGCAACAGCCAGTCTTTGTCGTACATACCTGACCTTTCAAAGGGAGCGTCATCGTATCTACCCAAAGACTACCACAGTGGATCAGCGCGGCAGGTAAATCAGGTCCGGTACGCCTGTATTCTATGCCCAGACCAGCAGGATCATTGGCACCGCGACAGCCACGACCAGCGCGGACAGGGGCAGCCCCAGACGCCAGTAGTCACCAAATGTGAAACCACCCGGCTCCATGACCAGGGCGTTGGACTGGTGACCGATGGGAGTCAGGAAGGCGCAAGAAGCCCCCACAGCAACCGCCATCAGGGTGGCATCCGAGGCGATGTCCAGTTGCCCCGAAAGGCTCAGGGCAATGGGGGCCACCAGGATGGCGGCGGCCGCATTGTTGACTACATTGGAGAGCAGCATGGTGCCCGTGATCAGCACCGCCAGCAGCACCGCCGGTGACAGCCCCTGCCCCATCGCCAGCAACTGGCCGGCAATCAGCCCGGCGCCGCCGGAGGACTCCAGGGCGCCGCCCACCGGTATCATGGCCCCGAGCAGCACAATGATGGACCAGTCTATGGCCTGGTAGGCCTCGGTCGTATTGAGAATGTTGACCAGAACCATCGCCACAGCCGCAGCAACCAGCGCTACGGGGGCGGAAAGCAGGCCGCCCAGTATCAGACCGATGGCCGCCAGAAAGATGCCGCCAGCAATCCAGATACGGCGCTGGGTACCAAACCGCAACCCCCGCTCGGCAAGGGGCAGGCAACCAATCTCCCGCAATGCACCATCAACGTCATCATCATGCCCCTGCACCAGCAGGATATCCCCGGCCCGCAGGGCCACCTGACCTACCCGTTTGTCGACACGGTGCCCCTGCCGCGCAACAGCAATGATATTCAGGCCATGGCGCTCGCGCAGGCGCAGCCGGTTGGCGGACTGGCCGATCAGGCCTGACTCGGTGGTGACCACCGCTTCGACAATGCGGGATTCACCCTCTTCCAGCGCCGCGTCCTCTGGAGTACTGCCAAGCTCCAGGCCGGCCTTGTCCACCACAGCCTGCAGGCTTTCGGTATCCGCCTGCACCAGCAGCAGGTCGCCGGCCTGCAGGACCTGGTAGGTGGATGGCGCCAGCTTGCGGCTGTCGTCGCGGATGAGCCCCAGCACGGCCAGGTCGGCGTCATCCCGGCTGTCCGTCAGCAGGTCATGGAGGGTGCGGCCCACATAGTCGGACGCTTCCGGAATCCGCAGTTCGGTGACATAGTCGCCGACGCTGAACAGCTTTTCGCCATCATCGGCCTCACCACGACGGGGTGTCAGCCGCCAGCCGACCAGGGCGATGAATACGACGCCGAGCAGGGTGATGGCGAATCCGACCGGAAAGAAGTCCAGCAGGCCGAAGTTGGCGCCACCCTCGCGATAAGAGGCAATAATAATGTTCGGCGGTGTGCCGATCAGGGTCATGGTGCCGCCCAGCAGCGATCCGAAAGCCAGGGGCATCAGCAGGTAGGACGGTGAACGCCCGGACTGCCGTGCCATCCAGATCGCCACTGGCATCAGCAGGGCCAGGGCCCCCACGTTATTGATAAAGCCTGAACACAGGGCCACGACAGCCGTCAGCGTGGCCACCTGCACCGCCGGGCGATCGCCTACCCGACCCAGAACCTGGGCAATACTGTCCACCACCCCCGCGTTCACCAGGCCCTGGCTGATCACCAGCACGGCGGCAACGGTAATCACCGCCGGGTGACCAAAGCCTGCAAACAGCTCATCCGTCGGCACCAGGCCTGCCACGGCAACCGCCAGCAGCGCCAGCATGGCCACCAGGTCGAAGCGGATCCGGTTCCAGACAAACAGGCCAAGCGTGGTAAGCAATACGGCGAAAACAATTCCCTGATCTGTTGTCAAAATCCGAGTTCCATCCTGAAGTGCCAGGTAAATGTTGCTGTAAACGATAAGGATGTCAAAAAACGTGCTCGACACCACGATTAATTTATGACGCTCAGTTAATTATATTGTCCACATCAATAAATCATGCGTCGACAACAACCAGCAAGGGAATGCCATGTCAGACCAACACGACAAGATCGTATTCGAGGGGCGCACCACCGACGGTGCGGATGGAGCCACGGCGCGGGCCAACGCCCAGTTGACTGTCCAGTTATTTTACACGCCGCTACCAACGTCATCTTCGTGACCAAGTTAACACATTAAATGAGAAGCAGTTCTCAGCAAGTGGCACGCAACCTGTTTGTCTCCGGCATTGACCCGATGCCCAGGCCACTCCCATCGGGTCAGACTCTGTCCGGTATCCACCAATAACAATTGCCACCGGACCTGGCATCACGGACCGAAGATCGCCAACCATGACAACAAGACGCGACCTGACCTGGCTGACCGCAGGTAACAACCGTGTCGTACCACCGGCCACACTGACCTCCCGGTGGCACGTGCATCAACTGGACTATACGGCCAGGCCCCCGCCTGGACTGCCGCAACGACATCACAGCCATGTCGGCATTATAGACCTGACCGGTTACCCGCAGGATACCGGTGCCCCCTTCCTCGAACGCTGGATCGCCCAGTCCGGCATGACGTTCTGGATTGGCATCCTGCCCGGAGCGCCGGCAGCCAATCCGCACTTGGGCTACCTGACGTCACTCCATTGCTCCGACTACCACACACTGCCCATGGACTGGGACCGGCTGGCCTTGGCAGTCGGGCATTTCTGGGGAATGGCCCAACTGCGGCAGGACATTCCACGGAGTTCCCACAACGACTACCAGCAGATTGCCCTGACCGGGGTATCGGAGGCCATACGCCAGATAACCGCACGACTCAAGAGCTTCGCCCGGACCTCGGAACCGGTGTTGATATACGGCGACAGCGGCACCGGCAAGGAAGCCGCAGCCCGCTTTGTACACGATCAATCGCCGGTCCGCCATGGACCACTGGTGATCGTCAATTGCGCTGCAATGCCCTCGTCACTGACCCAGAGCGAGCTGTTCGGTCATGAAAAAGGCGCCTTTACCAACGCCACGGAGCTCCGGGTTGGCCGTCTCGAAACGGCGGATGGAGGCAGCTTGCTGCTCCTCGGCATTGATGAGCTGTCCCTGCAACAACAGTCGTCACTGTTGCGGTTCCTCCAGGAGGGGATCGTGGAGCGGGTCGGGTCCAACAGGTCCAGGCAGGTCCGTGTCCGGATTATTGCCACCGCATCCACTGCCCTGCCGGACCTTGTGCACCAGGGCCGTTTCCGCATCGACGTGCTTTTCCGACTGGGGGAAATGTCGGTCAGGTTGCCGCGCTTGAAAGAGCGCCCGGAAGACATACCGCTACTGGCGGAGCAGTTACTGACACGCCTGCCGCCGAACCTGCCCTCGAAGCATCTCAGCCCTGCCGCCATACAGCAGCTGATGTCCCATTCCTGGCCGGGCAACCTGCGCGAGCTGCAGAACCGTCTGCGCCAGGCCCTGCTGCTCAGCGGGAATTCACGGATAGAACCCATGGACCTGGCGCTTCATGACGTCGCGGACGATGTCCATGACCAGCACGATCTCAGCCTGGCCCGGTTCCGGGAACGGGCGGAACGGCAGGCCCTCCATTGCAGCCTGGCCCTGACGCGCCAGAACGTTTCCGCGGCAGCACGGCTGCTGCGGATTTCCCGGGCGTCCTTCTATCGCCTGATCGACAAGTACCAGGTGTCAGTGTCGGACACCATCCACACACCCAGCACTACCGGACGTTACAGTCGTCGGTAAGGAATCGTCATGTATACGCTGAAACAGGTGTCTCTGTTCATGACCCTGGGCCTGCTGCCCGCCACGGCCCTGTGCCAGGAGGAACCGCAGGAAACCACCGTGGGCGAGGATGCACGTCGGGTTGCCGCCGAGCAGGCCTCCGACGTTGCCTCCATCACCTACGACCGGGGCATTGTCACCTCACCGGGCCGGGTGACCCTGGAACCGTCGTTGTCCTACGCCCACAGCAACTCCACCGTGGTGGCCGTCGAGGGTTACACGGTGATACCCGCGCTATTGGTGGGGCTGATCAACATCTCGGAAGTACAGCGGGATATCCTGACCGGAGCAGTGTCCATGAAATATGGTTTCACCAGCCGGTTCGAGGCGGGCGTGCGGGTCCCCTACCTGATCATCAACGAGGATCTGCGGCAGCGGGAGGTCTTCGAGGGCACACCTCTGGATACGGTCCGGGAATCCTCTGGCGAAGGGCTGGGGGACGTCGAGGTTTCCGCCCGCTACCAACTCAACGACGGCCTGGATGGCTGGCCCTATATCATCGGCAGCCTGCGGGTCAAAGCGCCAACGGGCGAAGGCCCCTATGACGTTCCCCAACGGATTGTCCGCGACAGCGATGGCAACCCGATCGGGGTGGAGCTCAGGGAACGCCCCACCGGCTCGGGGTTCTGGTCCGTGGAGCCGGGGTTTTCATTTATCTATCCCACCGACCCGGCCGTCCTGTTCGGCAACCTGAGCTATGTCTGGACCATGGAGGAGGACGAGGGGCTGGCAAACGGCGGCACCGTCGACCCGGGGGACGTGATCCGCTTCGGCTTCGGCATGGGGTTCGCCTTCAACGAGCGCACCTCCTTCAGCCTGGGATACGACCACTCCGTTATCGGGCATGCCGACTATGAAGTGGACAACAGCCTGCTGGATGCCCGTTTTGACCGGGTCCACGTGGGGTCATTGACGTTCGGGCTGTCCCAGCGACTGACCACGGACACCACCCTGAGCACGACGGTCAGCGTTGGGGTCACGGAAAATGCGCCCAACGCCGAGATCACCCTGCGCCTGCCCATCAACCTCTGAGGCGCGTCGAGGTGACAGAGCCACTGAGAGTCTTGAGAGCAAGGCGGGGTGGCGAAAGTTTGGCGGTCCAAATCGAGCCGGCGCAACGCGGCTATCAAGGCTCTCAGCGGCTCAGGAAGTGGTTCAGGTGATCCCCCAGGTGCTGGGGCACCCTGTACCTGGCACCCAGGTTGTTCAGTTCGATATTGAGCTGGTGGATATTCTGGATCACCGTGGCATTGAGATTGTTCTGAATGATGGTGGTCCAGCCATCCGTGCCGCTGCCAAGGTTGGTGGCCACCCGTGAACCGCCGGACGAGTCAGGTTGCAGGACCTGCACCACTGTTTCCATGGTGTGATCCACGGCCTCCCCCCGCACCCGCTGGTTCAGGTTGGGAATGGTCAGCCGGTTGACGATCATCTCCTGGCCATCAATCGATACAATCTGGTCCAGCCCGATGGCAATCTCCAGACCGTCCTGGAGAAATCCGCCGCGAAGCCGGTCCAGTTCTTCATCCGCCAGGGGTACCCCGAACAGGGCAGCTTCCTCCGGCACCGGGTCTGCGGACCAGACCGGAGCGGGCAGCACCACGCCGGCAACCAGCAGCCAGCACCATTGTTTCAGGTCCATGGTCACCACTCCCTCGATGAAGGCCAGTAAGGCAATGTGTGGGCACCGGGCAGCTCCCGGAACCCCCGTTCCACCGGCGCCCGGGCCAGATCCGGCCAGTCGCCGTCACCCAGGAACGAGGCCCGCCCCTGTTGCAGGTGACTGCGGATCACAAAAGCCGTGCCGTCCCAGTACTCGTCAAACTGCTGTCGGCTGTAGGCCTTGAGCCCCCTCGCCGGATCACCCACCAGCACTTCCCGGTCACTGATCCCCTTGATCACCACGAAATGACGGAAGCCATGGACATTGAGCAATACGATGACCGGCAGCCGCACCTGTTCCCTCAGGTCCGCCAGGGGCATGCGAAAGCCGTCCGCCAGGAAACCCTCCATCTCCAGGTAACGCTTCATGTCCAGCATGGAGAACCCCTCGCGACGCACCTTCTCCTCGTCCGCAACGGCGAACATGGAATTGAACACCTCCTGCTCGGACACCGGATGGCCGTAATGGTGGGATAACAGGGAGGCCACGGCCGCAGACCCGCAACTGAAGTCATACTGCTGGCGTATCACCTGATGGAAGCGTTTTTCCTGGTAGCTCTCCACCGGAATGGAGAGATCCCCGCCAATGCCAGGCACGGTCACCGAACCCGCCTGGACCTGGGACCAGGGCAGGCTGCACATCATGACGGCTACCAGCGCTGCCAACCTGCCCATGCCCCACCTCCCGCTACTGATTGATGAGTATGTTGATCTGGGTGCTGTCCTGGATCACCACCTGGTTACCGGTGTTCTGAATCACCGTGGCAATCCCGCTCATCTGCCCGAACGCCTGATCGGACAGGTGGTTGTCACCGGTAACCACATCGCCTGTCAGCACATTTTCGGCAACGGTACCGTTCTGCTCGGTATTATTCGTCTGCCACTGCATGGACACGCCCTGGCGTCCGCTCTCGCCGGCCAGTTGGTCATCCGTGAGTGCGGAGGCGTTCATCCACGGCTCGTCCGCCAGTGCCAGCGGCAGTCCGGTCAGCAGAAACAGCGAGACCGCGACCTGCGGAATCCGACTGATGATTTTACCCATGGCGGTTCTCCTGAAACGGGGCCACCACGTCAGCAGCGGCCCCCCTCTTCCCTAGTTGCCGGTGGACAGGTTCGACATGACGCTGACGTTAGCCTGGGTCACGCTTCCTGTGCCGACGTTCTGGGCAAAGGCACCGACACCGGTGAAGTTGGCAGAACCACCAGAGATCTCATTATTGTTGCTGACACTGGTGTAAGACCCGCCACCGTTAGCATTGCCATAGGTGGTGGTAACACCGGATACACTGCCGTCCAGCTCTGCATTGTTCAGGAACGCGCTGACACTCAGGTTCAGCGTGTTAGTGCTGCTGTCAGAGTTGTAGGAATCAGTGGCGTTGGCGGAATTGTCCGAACTGTCGCTGTTGCCACTGTCAGTAATATTGAAGGAATCACTGACATTGGTGCTGTTGTCGGAACTGTCGGAGTTATCCGAATTGTCAGAGTTGTCCGAGTTGTCGTTTCCGCTATCGGCGACTTTGAATGAATCGCTGACATTGGTGCTGTTGTCGGAATTGTCCGAATTATCGGAGTTATCGGAATTATCGGAGTTGTCCGAATTATCCGACATGTCATTGCCACTGTCCGCGATCTTGAACGAGTCAGTGACGTCAGTGCTGCTGTCCGAATTGTCCGAGTTGTCGGAATTGTCGGAGTTATCCGACATGTCATTGCCACTGTCGGCGATCTTGAACGAATCGGCGACATCGGTACTGCTGTCGGAATTATCCGAGTTGTTCGAGTTGTCAGTGGAATTGTCATTACCGGAGTCGGTATTGCCGGAATAGCCGTTATTGGCGGTGGATGTGTCATCCGCGTTGGTGTTTGGATCTCCGTCGCCTCCCTGGTCTCCATAGGCAAAACCGGAAACTCCCAGTCCCAGGGCAATGGCCACGGCCAACAAGCTCTTCTTGGTATTCATGATATCGATCCCTCTACACAGTTGGTTGTTACCTGCTTGGGGCCTCTGACACCGGGGCGCTTACCAATACACCACACACCAGGCCCTCAGTCGTGGTAGAGCGATTTCTGTGCCAGATCCGGGAACGGAGAATAATGGCTTGTTTTATCGACGAATTTTCCCATTGGGCGGGGAGATCGTTGGAAACCTGCCGGCCATTCTGTTTCATCCCTGAAACAGGTTTTTGCGCCAGAAAGCGCCAAAGAACCGTTTCCCAAGACAATTCATAAACCTGACACAGGACAGGCACTGTAAAGAATCTATACATGGGGCCCTGTCAGGCGCCCCCGGCACCGGCCGCGGCTCCGCATTCAGACAAAAACCAGGGAACATCAGGAAAGTGTGCAACCCATCACAGGATAAGAATAAATATGGGTTAACATGGACAAGCTGTAATGGTTCCGATGAGCCATTGTGTTGCCAACCTGCCAGCAAGGGAATGCCATGTCAGATCAACAGTACAAGATCGTATTCGAGGGGCACACTGCCGACGGTGTGGAGGAAGCCACGGCGAGGGCCAACGTCCAGTCCCTGTTCCGGATCCCCGAGGCCCGGATCAATCAGTTGTTCAGCGGCCAGCCGGTGGTCATGAAATCCGGTATCAACCGGGTCCAGGCCGAGAAATATGTCAGCCGCCTGCGTGAGGCCGGTGTCATCGCCGAAATGATTCCCATGACCACCAGGGCGCCAGTGTCCTCCGGCCAGCCGCCCAGGCCGCCGGTCAACCGGGCAGACCAGGCCTCCGAGCCGGACGGCACGGAAATCCATACCTCCGGTTTCCGCTTCCATGGCACGGGCAAGGAATACTTCGGCATCTGGATCGTCAACATCCTGCTGACCGTGGTGACCCTGGGTATCTATTCCGCCTGGGCAAAGGTCCGCAACAACCAGTATTTCTACGGCAACACCGAACTGGAGGGAGCCAGCTTCCAGTACCTGGCGAGTCCCATCGCCATCCTCAAGGGGCGGATCGTCGCCTTTGTCGCCCTGGTGATCTACACCCTCATCACGGAACTGTTCCCGATTGCCGGCCTGCTGCTGGTCCTGCTACTGCTGATTGCCATGCCCTGGATGGTGGTGCGGGGCCTCAAGTTCCACGCCATCAACAGCGCCTACCGCAACATCCGGTTCGATTTCCAGGGCACCTACGGACAGGCCTTCATGGTGCTGTTCGTGTGGCCGGTACTGACGCTGTTCACCCTTGGCCTGCTGGCGCCCATGGCGGCCCGCCGGATGCACAAGTTCATGGTGGAGAACGCCCGCTACGGTACCGCGGCCTTTAGCTGGACCGGCACCGACGGCACCTACTACCGCTTCTTCGGCAAGGCGCTGCTGCTGATTCTCGCGTTCGGGGTCGGCGCCGCCGTCGCCGGTGGCGTCATCCACCCGATCCTTACCTTCCTGGTAATGACGGCCGGCTACCTGGCACTGTTCGGTTACTTCCAGGCGGGCATGACCAACCTGCTGATGAACCACGCCGAACTGCAGTCCCACGGTTTCGGTTCAGAACTGGCACCCGGCCGGATGGTCTGGCTGATCGTCAGCAACAGCATCCTGACCGCCCTGACCCTGGGCCTGTTCATCCCCTGGGCCAAGGTCCGCCTCGCCAGCTACCGGGCCTCCCAGACCCATATGGCGATCCACGGCAACCTGGACAACTTCGTCGCCGCCGAAGCGCAACACACCAATGCCCTGGGCGATGAGATGGGAGAGGCTTTCGATGTCGGAAGCTTCCTCCCGGTCTGAGGTGGTTGAGGGACGTCTTTATACCGGCACCTCCTCCCAGGGCTTCCCGGCCCGCCTGATCCGTCAGGCGGACCGGCTCGCCCTGGAGAGCGACACGACCTCCCAGGACCTTGAGTGGTACGAGATCCGTATCGCCCCCCGGGTCGGCAATGCCCCCCGCTATGTCTATCTCCCCGACAACCAGGTCTTCGAGACCCCGGACAATGACGGGGTCGACGCCATTGCCGGGCACTTCCACCAGGGGCTGGTGGCACGGCTGGTGCACCGGCTGGAAAACCACATCGGGCTGATCCTGTTTGCAACGGCGGTCACGGTCCTGCTGACCATCCTGACCTTTACCCATGGCATCCCCCTGGCCGCCCGCACCGTCGCGCTGACCCTGCCACCGTCGACCGTGACGGCCCTGTCAGACGGCACCATGGCGCAACTGGACGAATTTGCCCTGGAACCATCCACCCTGCCCGAGGAGCGACAGCAGGCGCTTCGTGAGGCCTTTCAACCCATAATGGCCACCGAGCCGGATTATCAATTCACCATCCTGTTTCGTGACGGCTTCGGCGCCAATGCCTTTGCGCTGCCGGACGGCACCCTGGTATTCACGGACGGTATCGTCGAGCTGGCCGAGAGCGATCAGGAGTTGATCACCGTGCTGGCCCACGAAATGGGCCATGTGGTCCACCGGCACGGCATGCAGCGCATCGTGCAAAGCTCCCTCAGCGCCTGGATCATGGTCCTGATGACCGGCGACCTGTCGGCCGTCTCCGACGCCTCCGTGGGCCTGCCCGCCGTGATGATGAACCTGGCCTACTCCCGGGATATGGAACGGGAGGCTGACGACTACGCCCTGCAGGTCATCCGGGAAAACGACCTGGACCCGATGGACTTCGTGAATCTGATGACCCGGCTGGATAATCCGTTCCGGGAGTCCGATTCCCTCGCCGGGGTTGACGAGCCCACCGACGAAGACAGCGGTGGCCTGGGACAACATCTGGAAGGCCTGTTCTCCACCCACCCGCTGACCTCGGAACGGATTGAGCGATTCCGTAACGCTGCACAGCCGTGATAACCGATTCCTTCGACCCGTTCCCGTGCTCAGGAATACTATTCTGCGACATCACAGCCCTCCCGATTGGCGAGCTCGCCTTTAACGACGTCACCCATGCGGACACAAAAAAAGCCGGAGGACTGAATCCCCCGGCTTTTCCGGTTGGCAGTCACCGCCCCGTGGGGAGGTGCTGCCGGACGCCTGAACCGTCGGCTTAGCCGAACTGGTTCATGGTGTTGTCCTTACCACCGGCCTTCAGGGCCGCGTCACCTGCGAAGAACTCTTTGTGGTCATCGCCGATGTTGGAACCGGCCATATCCTGGTGCTTCACGGTAGCGATACCCTGACGGATTTCCTTACGCTGTACGCCAGCAACGTAGGCCAGCATGCCTTCGTCGCCGAAGTAGCCCTTGGCCAGGTTGTCGGTGGACAGGGCCGCGGTGTGGTAAGTCGGCAGGGTGATCAGGTGGTGGAAGATACCCGCTTCGCGAGCACCGTCGCGCTGGAAGTTCTGACACCACTCGTCGGCCAGCTGGGCCAGCTCGGTGCTGTCATACTCTTCGCTCATCAGCTTGTCGCGGTCGTAGGCGGATACGTCCTTGCCTTCTTCCTTCCAGGCATCGAATACCTGCTGACGGAAGTTCAGGGTCCAGTTGAAGGACGGGCTGTTGTTGTAGACCAGCTTGGCATCGGGCACCACTTCGCGGATGCGGTTAACCATGCTGGCGATCTGGCCAACGTGGGGCTTCTCGGTTTCGATCCACAGCAGGTCAGCACCGTTCTGCAGGCTGGTGATACAGTCCAGCACAACGCGGTCTTCGCCGGTACCCGGGCGGAACTGGAACAGACCGGAAGGCAGACGCTTGGGCTTCATCAGCTTGCCGTCGGACTTGATCACAACGTCACCGTTGTTGATCTCGGAAGCGTCTTCGATGTAGTCGCCGTCGAGGAAGCTGTTGTACTGGTCACCCAGGTCGCCCGGCTCGTCAGTAACGGCCAGCTTCTGGGTCAGGCCGGCACCCAGGGAATCGGTACGGGCAACGATAACACCGTCATCCACACCCAGCTCCAGGAACGCCAGACGAACGGCGTTGATCTTGGACAGGAAGTCGGCGTGGGGAACGGTGACCTTGCCGTCCTGGTGGCCACACTGCTTCTCGTCGGAGACCTGGTTCTCGATCTGGATGCAGCAGGCACCGGCTTCGATCATCTTCTTGGCCAGCAGGTAGGTCGCTTCGGCGTTACCAAAACCGGCATCGATGTCGGCGATGATGGGTACCACGTGGGTTTCGTGGTTGTCGATCTGCTTGATCAGTTCTTCAGCCTTGGCGGTGTCGCCGGCGTTCTCGGCTTCTTCCAGGGCACGGAACAGGTGGTTCAGTTCCCAGGCGTCAGCCTGACGCAGGAAGGTGTACAGCTCTTCGATCAGGCCGGACACGGCAGTCTTCTCGTGCATGGACTGGTCCGGCAGCGGGCCGAACTCGGAGCGCAGGGCGGCAACCATCCAGCCGGACAGGTACAGGTAGCGACGCTTGGTGGAACCGAAGTGCTTCTTGATGGACAGCATCTTCTGCTGACCGATGAAACCGTGCCAGCAGCCCAGGGACTGGGTGTACTGGGAGGTGTCCTTGTCGTAGTTCGCCATGTCCTCGCGCATGATCTTGGCGGTGTACTTGGCGATGTCCAGGCCAGTCTTGAACTTGTTCTGGGCACGCATGCGGGCGGCGTGCTTCGGATTGATAGCGTTCCAGGTCGGGTTCTGCTTCAGGATGGAAGCAATCTGGTCAACGTCTTGTGCGTAAGGCATGGTCTCAGTCCTTGCTGTTTAGGGTTGAGGATCATTCAGTGAACCAGCATCCCGCTCAAAATTTGAGCAGATCACCGAAGATTGCGCCCTACTTTAGACACTCCGCTCGCATAATTGAAATTTATATTATCTATTTCCGGCATTTTTTTGGTGAATACCACATCATTCACCATAACCCCCTGACTTACAAGGCGCCACCGCCGCTGTCGGCGGTATGAGTCAACACCACCAACCGGTCTCCCGGTTTCAACTCCAGGTACTCCCGCCGGGGCGGATTCAGCTGTAACCGGTGGCCCCTGTCGTCGGCCCGGGCACGATATACCCCCAGCGCCACCTCGCCCCCGCTCGCCAGGGTCTTCTCGAGCACATGGAAATCCGCACTGGCCGGCAGCGGATAGTCGTCCGGGTCCCGGAACTGGATCTCGGCACCGCCGGCCGTAAACAGTTCGTCCAGCACGGCACGCAGCTCCCGCCTCAGGGCCACCTGGGCCAGCACATGACTGAGGATCATGGAGCTGATCATCATCTCGCTCTGGTGGCCATAGAGAAGCTGGCGGTTATCCGGATCGCTCAGCTCCATGATGAGCTGGGGCCGGCGCTGACT
Organism: Marinobacter shunpengi; assembly: GCF_045449715.1. Lineage (NCBI taxonomy): Bacteria > Pseudomonadati > Pseudomonadota > Gammaproteobacteria > Pseudomonadales > Marinobacteraceae > Marinobacter > Marinobacter shunpengi. The sequence continues at coordinate 71,731 of NZ_JBJJLA010000009.1, forward strand.
TTCCTGCAGAATGTCCTCCAGTTGCAGGTAACCCACCATGGCCCTGGCGTCCGCCTCCTCGCCGGAGGTCAACCGGTCGCTGCTGACCAGAACGATACTGTCATACCGTGCCGGAGTCATGCGGCGCAGCTCTTCCTCCACCATGTAGTCCGCTTCGATATGCCGGCAGGGCACGAAGAATTCCGGCCCGCAGTACCGGTCAATGGCCCGCTCCCGCTCGGCCACCGGCACCACCGATACCACCTCCACCTCGAAGCCCTTGCCCGGGTAGCTGGACAACTCCGCCACCAGGCTGGGCACCCGGCGGTTCCAGCCCAGTACCAGCACCCGGTGCTGGCTGCCGGTCACTGGATACGCCCGGGGGGTCGCTGTTGCCCGGGGGATGACCGGCAGGGGTTCCTGACGACTGTCGGGTTCGGTCTCGCTGTAGGTGCGGGCCATGAGCACGACCCGGTCATCGGCGCCAATCCGGGTGTCAGAGGGCGCCAGCAGGTTCACCTGCCAGCCCGCCCCGTCCGGTTTGAGGATACCCAGCACGATAACAGCGGGGCGCTGCGCCGCCAGCTCCCCCAGTGTCAGCCCGCCCACCGAGTCGCCACTGCGGATATAGAGCTCGTTGCCGTCTTCACCGGCCAGCAGTTCGTTGTAGACCTCCGACAGACCGGGATGGAGCAGGTTCTGAACCATCAGCCGGCTGATGGTGGCGTCACCGGCCACCACCTCGACAGGCCCCGGGTAGGCCCGCTCCACCACTGGCAGCTTGCGGATGTCCTGCAGCTCAGCGACAACGAAGGGCAGCCCGGTACGGTAGTGGCGGGCCTGGGCGGAAATGGACAACAGTGCCTTGACGGTCTCCACGTCGGCGGTCAGCAGGCTGGTGGCCTCGTGGGCGGAACTGGGCACGATCACGGCCGCCGCATCCAGGCAGGCCACTCGGTGCAGCGCGTCCGGCTGGATCGGCAGACCGGACCGCAGGATCACCTGGCGGGCCCGGGCCCCGATACCCGGTTCGGTCCGCAGTTCATGAACCTGTGCGGCGCTGGCTTCCTCGGTCAACACCACCAGGTTCAGCCGTGAGGTGTCGTGTTTCTCCAGGAACCGGCGCATGCGGCCGGTGGAGCCCAGCAGTTCGGAAAGCAGCGGCAGGGTCTGACTGGTCCAGCCCAGCACCACGATATGGTTCTTCAGGGTGACCGGCGTCAATCCCCGCTCCAGCTCGTTCATCCGCGCAATCAGCCAGCGGGTCAGGATGGCCACCAGGGTACCCATGAACACCACGTAGCCACTGACCGTCAGCAACGTGGAAACGAACCGCTGCCAGGCCCCCACGTCGTCGCCCAGGTAGCCTGGATCGGTCAGCCTCAGGAACGCCCACCAGATGGCATTGCCCACATGGTCGAACTCCCCGTCCAGAGGCGCCACCAGAATCCCCCCAACCAGGGAGATGGTTGCGATAAACGCGGCCACCACCAGAAGCTGGAAACCGGCGCCCTTCACCAGTTGGCGCTCAACCACAAACTTGATCCGATCAACTATGCGAAATGGAAGCATGGACGCCCTTCTGTGACAGTTCGTTTGCGCAATGTCATGTTGGCTCCTAGCATAGTTGAAAGTTCATCCTGGAGGTGAGCGACCATCATGTCCGGACTGTACCGGCATACCAACCTGATGACGGCCTGCCTGGGCCTTACACTGGCGACGGCCACGGTTGCCGACACCGCCCATGTGCCCCAGCCCTGGCGTGCGGATGCCGTGGTCATGGGTCGGGACGAGACCTACGACAAGGAACGCTTCCTCCACGAACTGACCTTCCGCCACCGGTTAGCCACCCCCGGCGTCACGGACGATGGCATTCGCGGTACCGCAGGCAGCGTCAGCAGTGACCGCCTGTATTATGATTTCCGATTCCGCCAGGACTTCGGGTTCCGGGAGGGCCGTAATGGCTTCCTGCTGGACATCCAGCGCAGCGAGGACCTGGACGGCGCCTACGACCGGCAACTGATCGGGTTCCGCCAGAACCTGGGCGACCATTCGGAAATCTGGCTGCAGGGTGACGTCTTCTCGGACAAGTCGGAAGCGGATGTGTACTTCAGCGCCCGTCACCACCTGACCGACGATAGCTGGATCCACGCCAGCTGGATACTCCCGGACGCCTATTTCAACGACAAGACCGACACCCAGGATGCCTTCGAGGACAAACCGCAGACCTTCTTCCTGCAATGGCACCGGCAGGGAGCCGGCAACATGGGCGGCACCACCCTGTCCCTGAGCCTGTCCCCGGAATCACGGTTCATCAGCCGCCAGGAAGACCTGACCGTGGACAACGAAAGCCTCCGGGCGGCCCTCACCCACCGGCAACACCAGGGCGACTGGCTGCTGGAACTGCACCTAGAGGGCGAACGCACCCGGCGCGAATACCAGTTGCAGGGAGACGACGGGAATCGCCCGGCGGGCTTTGACCGGGACCACCTGGAGGCCCTCGGCTCCGCCACCCTGACCAGCCACCGACTGACGCCAACCGTCGGCCTGGCCTACGTGCGACTGGATGAAAACGGCTTCTTCGGCCGGGCCCTGGACGACGAAGGGGACATCCGCCGGCGGGAACCCACCCTGTTCGGCGAATTCTCCGTACAGGCCGCCCCCAACACCGTCATCAGCCCGGGGCTCTACCTCAGCGCACCGGACATCCGGCAATCCTTCGAACAGGAAAAAGACCTCCAGCACTCCGGTTTTCTCGGCAAACTGGCCTTGCCGATCGACATCCAGCTATCGGCTTCCGATAACGCCGTGCTGACCATCAACCCGACGTTCTACCTGCACACCGCAGGCTTCGGGGGTGGCAACCTGCAACTTCACTGGCCGCTGTAAACGTCCCCTCAGTGGACCATCGCGGACACGCCACCTGCCTCGTATACTGGCGCCGGACCGGCCCGTTTACGTAACATGGCCGCAAACCCTGACCAGCCCGGTTGCCACCCATGAGCCTGCCATTTCCGCTGACCAAGCTGTCCTGCATTGCTGCTGCCGCTTTCCTCGCCGGCTGCGCCGTGCACCACTCGCCGCCCGATACACCACCGGCGACGTTCTATGACACCCGCCTGGCGGACGCCTCGGGCCAGCCCCTGACCACTCCCGGGCTGGCCTCTCGTCTGGACCATGCCGATGTGGTCGTGATCGGGGAGCTCCATGGCCACCAGGGCGCCCACCTTCTCGAGGCCCGCCTGCAGGCGGCCCTGTACCACCGCAACCCTGACCAGATCCTGGCCCTGGAAGCCTTCAACCTGGACCACCAGGCCCATCTTGATCAGTATCTGGCGGGGAAACTGGGCGAGGAGGAAATGATGGAGGACGCTGCTGCCTGGGAGAACTACCAGGCGTCGTACCGCCCCCTGGTGGAGTTCGCCCGTCGCCATGACCTGCCGGTGGTCGCCGCCAATGCGCCATCCGGCGTGGTGCGCTGTGTCGGGCGGGAGGGTGCGTCCTACCTGGACACCCTGCCGGAAACGGAACGTGACGCCCTGCCGGAACAGCCCTTTCCCGAGGTGCCGGGCTACCGGGAACGGTTCATGGACACCCTGGGGCACAGCGGCCATGGGGAATCGACGGAAGAAGGGAAGCGGCGACTGGACAACACCTACCAGGCGCAACTGCTGCGGGACAGCACCATGGCCGACCGGATCCTGGAGGCCCTGGCAACCCACCCGGACCACCAGGTACTGATGGTGGCCGGCGCCTTCCACAGCGAGGGTCGCCAGGGCCTGGTAGCCGTGCTGGAACAACAGGCCCCGGAGCTGGATATCCGGGTAATTACCCCGTACATGCCCGTGGACGATGGATCTCTGGAGCCCCTGCCGGCCATCGCCGCTGGCGACTTCCGCTACGATCTCTGGCCCCTGCCGGTCCGGTACCGGGACGGGGAACGGGAACAGGCAGCGATGATGGAGCGTTTCGGCCGGGCCCGTGAACTGACCTGCGACTAGCCGAACAACCTACTGGGTCTGCACCATCTCATCGGTCACCTGGTACTCCCCAGCGAGCCAGCGCAGGATTTCCCGGGCCGCCGGGTGTTCCGCCTCACCGTAGGCGGCCGTCAGGCTGGCCATCCGCTCCTCGCTGATACGGTGAAGGCCTGCGTCCTGGAGCACCAGCAGGTCCGCCAGCAGTTGCTCCGCCAGGTCAGGTCCGACCACCTCCCGGGCGGCGGTCCTGAAGGCCTCACCATAACAGTAGTCTTCTCCCTGGCCGTAGCTTTGCGCCAGGGTCAGGGCCGGGATGGCGGTCAGCGTGGGTTGCAGGGCGGGGTTGATGGCGTGGCCGGCAATCTCCCCGGCATTGGCGGCCGGGCGCCCGGTGAACCCGCGCAGGTGCAGATGCCGGGACATGCGGTCACCGTCGTTGACCGGGTAGTTGTCCCACAGCAGCGGCTTGCGGCGGAGCTGACCTGCCACCCGGCGCAGGTGGCCGGGAGAAATTTCCCGGGAACAGACCTCCTCACCGGTCCAGAACACATCCACGGCGGGATCCAGCGTCTCCCCCAGCACCTCCAGGTAATCGTCCGGGCGCTGGCCGAACACCCGGTCCAGCACCGGGTCGTCGGAATAGTAGCTGGGGCACATGATGAACCGGTTTGCCCCGGAATGGGCCATGACCCAATGCATGATCTCCGCCTGGGTACGGGCCAGGTCCGGGGTGTCGCTGTGCATGTCATCGAACAGGATGGCCAGCTCATCGATGCCCATGCCGTCCAGGAACGCCAGCTTGCGGGCCAGCGCCTGACGGGCCCCATCGTCGAACCGGTTGAAAATCTCGAACGGACTCAGGCCGATGCCGAAGCGCACCCCCTGCTCCCGACAGAAGCCGGCGAACGCCGCCAGTTCCCGGGCCAGGTGCTCCGGATGGTCCTGCTCCCAGCGGCGCCGCAGGTAAGGGTCCGCCTTGGGGGCATACAGATAGAAACCATAGCCATGGGCCCCGAGCTGGCGTACCAGGGCCCGTCGCTCGTCCATGGTCCACAATGGGCCATAGAAACCTTCGATAATACCGAGATCCGGCAGGGTCATGGCTGTCCTCGTGGTATTCGTGCCGTCCCGTTCCGCGTATCGGGCAGCGTTCAGGCGACCGATACAGCCGCTATACTGCCAGTAACAGTACCACACACTGTCTATGCCATTGGACAAGCAGAAAAAATGGACGAACTCGCAACTGCATTCCTCGACAGCAACCAGGTGGCCATCCAACTCGCCGTCGCGCTGCTGCTGGGGGCTCTGATCGGACTGGAACGGGGCTGGGAAGCCCGCCACCGGGAACCCGGGGAACGTATTGCCGGCATCCGTACCCATGCCCTGGTCGGCCTGCTGGGTGCCATTGCCGCGTTGCTGAATCAGGCCCTGACGGCCTGGGCCTTCCCGGTAATGTTCCTCGGCCTGGTGGGCCTGAACCTGGTGTCCTACCGCGCCCGGGCCCCCACAAGCGGTGACTACAGCATCACCGGCATCGTCGGCCTGTTGCTGACCTTCTGTTTCGGCGCCATGGTGGTGGCCGTGGACATGGCCGTGGCGGCCGCTTCCGCCGTTATTACCGCCATCATCCTGGACAACAAGGAGGAGATCCACGGGATCCTCAGGCGTCTCCAGTCCCACGAACTGGGCGCCGCCCTGAAACTGCTGCTGATCACCGTGGTCATGCTGCCCCTGCTGCCGGACCAGGGCATGGGCCCGGGGGAGGTCCTCAACCCCTACCAGATCTGGTGGATGGTGGTGCTGATTGCCTCGGTCTCCTTCGTGGGCTATTTCGCCATCCGCGTGGGCGGCGCCGAGAAGGGCATCCTATTTACCAGCCTGTTCGCCGGCCTGAGCTCGTCCACCGCCCTGACCCTGCATTTCTCCCGCCAGTCCCGCCTGTCCGATACCCTGACGCCCATGTACGCGGCTGGCATCCTGATCGCCTGCGGCACGATGTTCCCCCGTATCCTGATCTACGGCGCCATTATCAACCGCGCCCTGTTGCCCGCACTGGTGTGGCCGGTCACCGCCATGGCAGTGGTGCTCTATGCCTGCGCCGGGGTGATCTGGGTGCGGCACCGCCACCATATCCGAGTGGCCCAGCCGGAGCTGAACCAGAACCCGCTGGACCTGAAATTCGCGCTGGTTTTCGGGGTCCTGCTGACGGTTATCCTGGTGCTCGGGGAGTGGCTGCGACAATGGCTGGGAAACCTGGGCATCTACGTGCTGGCCGCCACCTCGGGGATTACCGACGTGGATGCCATCACCCTGTCCCTGACCCGCATGTCCCTCGGCAGCATTGCCGCTGGCACCGCTGTCCTGGGCATCGTGATCGCCGCCTCGGTGAACAATCTGGTCAAATCCATCATGGCGGCTACCATCGGCACCCGTCGCCTGGGCTGGCAGGTAGGCGCCCCCATGGCCCTGTCCCTTGCCACCGGACTGGTTGTCGCCTGGTTCAGTCGGTTGGGAGGAGGGTGAAGCCGTACCCGGCCATCAGGTAACAGGTGACAAACGGCGATCATTTTCTATACTGTTCAGGCATCGGCGTGCGCGGGAATAAACCGATCTCCGGGCCGCCGAACATAACCAACAAGAATAAAGGAACCTCTGAACAACACCTTGCCTGTTCAGGGGCTCCTATACCGGAGCAGATCCGATGTCGCTATTGTGCCTGGCGTGGACGGGGTCCCACTGATGGACTACTACGACCTGATCATCGTGGGTGGCGGGCCGGCGGGCTCCACCCTGGCGTGGGCCCTGCAGAATACCGGCAAACGTATCCTGCTGATCGACCAGGCCCACTTCCCCAGGGACAAGAGTTGTGCCGGCTGGGTCACCCCCGCTGTGTTCGATGCCCTCCAGATCGATCCCACCGACTACGGTCGGGACCACCTGCTGGAACCCATCCGCGGTTTCCGCATCGGCATGATCGGCCACCGGGCGGTGGAGAACGACCATGGTGAAAACGTCAGCTATGGCGTGCGCCGCAGTGAGTTTGACCACTACCTGCTCAGCCGGGCCCACACCGACCAGGCACTGGGCATGCCCATCAGTTCCCTGCGCCAGGCCAACGGCAACTGGGCAATCAACGAACGCTGGGAAACCCCACTGCTTATTGGCGCCGGGGGCCATGCCTGTCCGGTGGCACGATACCTGGGAGCCGGCCCCGGCAGCCACGAGACCGTGGTCAGCGCCCGGGAGATGGAGTTCGGGATGACCCCGGAACAGGCCAACACCTGCAATGCCCGGGGCGACCGCCCGGAGCTGTGGTTCTGCCGTGACCTGAAGGGATACGCCTGGATCTTTCGCAAGGGCAACCACCTGAACGTGGGGCTGGGACGGGAGGACTCCCGCGGGCTATCCCGACACCTGGAGCGCTTTGTCACCCATATGCAGGCCCAGGGCCGTATACCTGATAACCTGCCCGGCCAGTTCAAGGACCACGCCTACCTGCTCTACGACCACGCCGAACGACCGCTGGTGGACGACGGCGTCATGCTGCTTGGGGATGCCGCCGGCCTGGCCTTCAATCAGAGCGGCGAGGGTATCCGCCCGGCGGTGGAATCGGCGCTGATGGCCGCCAACGTGATTCGCTCGGAACCCGACCTCTCCGCCCGCAGCCTGCAACCCTACGGCGAGGCCATCGCCAGGCGTTTCGGCACCCGGTCCATGCACCGGGACACGCCGGTACAGGTCCCCGACTGGGTCAAGATGCCCCTGGCCGCCAGCCTGATGAAATCCCACTGGTTCACCCGCCGGGTGGTGGCGGAACGCTGGTTCCTCCACCAGCAGGTGCCGCCCCTGGACCTGCCCCAACCCACCGTCGCCGGTCGGGAAACCGCCTACTGGCGACCGGCCTGAAAACGAAAAAGCCGGGCCACGGGGCCCGGCGAAGTGTCGTCAACTCAAATCGCACGTTTCATGCAAGAACGTTGGATGACTCCAACGATCAGAACTTCACCCGCATACCGGCCAGCATGCCCAGGTCGGTGTCGTCGATATCATTGTCGGCGATTTCGGCAAACACGCTGACGTTCTTCTGGGTCGGGAACTTGTACGTGACGTTGGCATACCAGGCTGTTACGTCATCGGCTTCATCCTGTTCCTGGTTCTGCATACCGATAGCGACGCCAGTGGTGTTGGTTACATCAAGGGTGGCGGCAATGTTGTACAGTTCGGTATCCAGATCCGTGTTGCCGTCATCAGTGACACTGTAGTCCGCAGCAAGCCCGAAGATACCAAAATCGTAACCGGCGCTCAGACCCCAGGTATCCAGTGAATCGCCACCCAGCGGGGTGTGCTTCTGGTAACCGCCGCCCAGTTTCAGCCCGGCAATGTCGGTAAAGGCAAAAATGTCGAAGAATTCACCTTCAATGCCACCTTTGTCCTCAGCTTCCAGTTCATAACTGGATACCAGGTAGATGTTCTCCAGCTCCACGTCGACACGGAAGGTGTCATCGCCATCAGTGCCTACCGCATCAAACTGATCTTCATCCAGCGGCGCCTCGTAGGCTTCCTCGACACCGAACTCATCGGAAGCAAAGTTCTGCTTACCGAAGGAGAATGAGGTTACACCGTAGCGGATACCGACATAGGCTTCCTCCAGGGGGGTAACGTTATCCTTGCCGTTGGCCTCGTCCTTGAAATCAAAATCCACACGACCAAAGGCGGTCATGTCGTTGTTCAGGTCGTAGCTGAAATAGTTCTTCAGCTCCAGGTCGTCGAAATCAACGTATTCGCTCTCGTCTTCGCCGATGTCCCGACGCAGCTGAACCTGAAGGTCGCCATTGAGCTTGTAGGTGAAGCCATCATTCTCGTATACGGTGACGGCGTTAGCGGAACCGGCGGCGGCAGTCACAGCGACAGCCAGGAGAAGTTTCTTCATTTATTGATACTCCATTTGGTTTGGGTACGTCGGTTTATTTAATCGCTGGAATTAATCCAGCGCTTCATCTCACGCTTAGTATTCTCATCGGCTTTCAAGTACCAATAGCGAAGCATTTCCCTCACCATTTCCTGGTCCCGAGCCACTGGAAATTCATCGTTACGATCAGGGTTATCAAAAAACCGGTTATCGCTACCTTTCAGGCCGACAATAGCAGCCGACCCAGAGCCGGCCCGATTATAATCAGACAATTCCTGTTCATAATTCCTGGCAAACTGAAAACCATCCTTATCCAGAACATCGGATTTGAACGGGTTAGGGTTACCATCGGCATCCTTCAAAATCCATCTGGCAGAATCATTGAACGCCCTCATTTCGTGACGGGTGGATATATCCGGGGCCTCAAGGGTCAAATACTGGTCTTCGGAATTGAAAATAATCACGAAAGCATCCGATGTATCGAGAACGCTGTCGTCGTCATTACGGCCAAGTTCCGTCGTATACTCGACAAGGATCTGACTGGGACCATTCCGGAGGGAAAGCTCACGCCCTTCTCGCCCAGAAAGCCCGCCATTAATGGCCTTTAGCTCCACGCCCTCACCGAGGCGAAGCGTCACGTCGGCATAAACAGGCGCGACAAAAACTAAAATAAAGGTGAATAACGTTGCCGGAAAAAACCTTGAACAATAAGACATCAATACTTACGCCAGTCAGGAAATAACTCAATCTCGAGAGATCATATACACTGTTTATTAACGAATTATTTCATCATAAAAAGGACATGTGCCCAAAAAAATCCGGAGCATAGCTCCGGAAACAAAGTCAACTCAAATAATCACATTCTGAAGTCGCTCGGAGTTGCCAAAAGCCGTTCTTTACTGCAGAAAGACGCAATCACAAGCCCGACACCAAAACTTCAACTTCATTATTAAAAACCAAAGTTACAGATAAATTAAATAAACATCTCGAAATGCAAAATAACGTGAAATGAAAGAATAATGGCAAAAAAGCCGGAGAATAATACTCTCCGGCCATGGTCTTTCTATGAATCAGGATTTACAGGGATATCACTTCGAAATAATCAGCGTTCATCCTGATTCATCAACCGGATTCCATACAGGGTTGTGGTACCACTGACTTCATTGCCAACCGCCAGCATCGGATGTCCGGTGGGGCTGTCCGACTCCGCTATGAAGGCGAGCCCTTCCGGCCCCAGATCTCCGGCATGACCCTCCTTCAGTTGTTCGTCCGTCGCCCCGAAATCACGGTTATTCATGTACTGGACAAACGCCGGGTGCTCCGGATCGGTCACGTCATAAACCATCAGTCCGCCCACGCGCTCCAGACCAATGAAGGCATAGACCCGTCCGTCGATCGTACCGATGGTCACGGCCTCGGGTTCCGGCCCCTTGTCGTCGGACCGGTTATCGAAGGCATTCTCGTCATTGGTGCTGTTGAAACCGTTGGGCAACCGTTCCGCCGTAATCCGTTCAAACTCGCTGCCGCTGTCATACAACTGGTCACCATCCTCGGACCAGATCGAGAATGAGCGGCCACCATAGGCGTAGAGTTCATCGAAAACGCAGTCCGCCTCGACGTCGGTCGCGGGGTCTGAAGGCTGACAGCCGTTGGCCACACCAAGCGTTGATGTCACCTTCAGTCGGCCCAGCCGGGCATCGTCCTGGATACCCTCCGGAAATACGCCATCCTTGAGGCGCAGGTCACCAACGCGGTATTCCTCACCGAATCCGTCATAATCCCTCGAGTCGCCCTCATTGGCGGTGATGTAATAGGTCTTTCCCTGGATGCTGTAGCTGGCCAGGGCATCCGGCAGGTACATCCCCCTGACTGGCCAGTTGCGGATATCAATGCCGTTGTCCCGGTTACTGGCATCCAGTTCATTGCCCGGCAGGCTGTGATCCTTGAAGCCAAGAGGAATCACGTCGACGATACTGGCGCTGTTGATGTCCAATACCCCGATAGCGTTGTTTTCCTGCAGCGTAACCCAGGCATGGTCACCGTCCGGGGAGACCGCAATGTATTCCGGTTCCATATCCTGTGATGCCCGGGCCGCCGGCCCGAAAATACGGACGCCCCGACGGCGGAGTTCTTCCTCCCGGCCATCGAATCCCCGAAAGTCAGCCGTGTCGACCCGGGCCGAGGCCACGCCGCCGGAGAGATCGATCACGCTGACCGATCCTTCCGGGTCAACGTCGTAGGCGTCATTGGGCTCGCCCTCATTGGCGACCAGCACTTTCGTGCCGTCCGGTGTAAAGGTCAGCATGTCGGTGAGTGCGCCGACCTTCACCTCGCCAAGCTTGCCCAGGGTATCGGCATCATAGAAAACCACCTTGCCGTTAGCCTGTTTGTCAGAGGCTTCAATAGCCACCGCAACCAGTCCATTCCTTACCGCGACGCTGTTTGCGGCGCCGCCCTCCCTGGTCGCATCGATGGTGGCTACCCGGGTCAGGTGGGCGGGGTCCCGCAGATCCAGCACATCCACGGTCTTGTCGTTGGCGTTGACAACAAACAGACGCTGATTCATGGGGTCATGGGCCACGATCTCAGCGGCGGATTCATCAAAGACATCGCCCCCGGACTGCCAGGTTCCGAGCATTTCCAGTTCGATTGTCCGGCCTCCGTCAACAGACCCCGTCGGATGCGACGCCTTATCGCTCGCGCAACCCGACATTCCCACCGTCGCCGCCAGAAACCCGCAAACCAGATACGCCCTGAAAACCATAAACTATCGCCTTTTCAGATATGTAGATCCGGCAAGGATATTCACCAAATGTGACAGGAGAGGGTCAACAAGGCTGCAGATTCATGTCAGAAAAAAGGCGGCCGAATGGCCGCCAGGGAAGGGGTGTTGCGAAAGGGAAGTTCGGGAACCCGACTTACTCGCCCAGGTAACTGCGATACATCCAGACGGTCTTTTCCTGCTGGGAAATGTAGTCGCTCATCAGGGCAACGGTGCCCTCGTCATCGGCATCACCGGCCAGTGACAGCAGTTCCCGCTGCTTGCCAATCAGCTTGGCAAAACTTTCCACGATATTCTCCACCGCCTCCTTGCCATCGGAGACATCCTTGCGCTCGGGAACGTCCGATTTCTCAATGTAGGTACTGTAGGCGTGGGCGGGACGATGCCCCAACGTCAGGATCCGCTCGGCAATCTCGTCAATCTTCAGCAGCAGGTCGTCGTACAGCTCCTCGAACTTGGCGTGCAGTTCGAAAAAGTTGTCGCCCTTGATATTCCAGTGGTAGCCGCGCACGTTCATGTAGAAGATCTGGTAATTCGACAGCAGTTCGTTGAGTGTCGCCGCCAGCTTTTCCGTCTTGGCTGTGTCGAGGCCGATGAAATTTGTACCCATAGAGTTAACTCCTTGATCCTTGGTGATTGTCTCACTTGATTACGTTCAATATACCCCAGCGGTTTTTCCTGCAAAAGCAGAGTCTTACAATACCTTTGATAGGTTTTGACAATGGGCGAAAGAGCACCGATAAACCATAACTTCACCCAGGTCGCCTCGAATCAATTACCTCACACTATCAGGCTCCAAGAATTAATTTACTTAACAGTGATTATCCGTTGTCTTTCAATGGGAGTGTGTTCAATCATCAGGCGGGAGCTGGCCATGAGTGCTCTGAAGCTGTTTTTCCACGACCACGGTCGGGAGGGTGACAACTCCCTGACCAAGACCATCACCTTCGCCATCACACACTTCACCGTGGCGTTCACCGTCGCCTTTGTACTGACCGGTGATATCCTGATCGGCAGCCTGATCGCGATGGTTGAGCCGGCGATCAACACCGTGGCCTACTTCTTCCATGAGAAAATCTGGGCCAGCAGGGCACAGTGTCGCCAGGCGCAACCCTCCGGGTATGATCACCAGGGCGTGACCACGGCCTGACCCTTCCTACCCCGAAATGTGGCGGCCCCAGGTTTGCCGGCGCTCCGTCGCCGGCTTTTTCATGCCCGCCGATCAGCCTCCCGGTCCGCAATCCAGGCAATTCTCCACCACCTCAGGGCCCATGCTCAGCCGGCGGTTCAGGTCCCGGAGCGCGGTCCGCACGCCCTCTTCGATTACCGGATGGTAGAACGGCATGTCCAGCATCGCGGACACGGTCATGCGTTGCTGCGCCGCCCAGGCCAGAAGGTGGCCGATATGCTCCGCCGCCGGGCAGAACATCTCCGCCCCCATGAACAGGCCGGTGCCATGCTCGCCATAGACCCGTAGCAGCCCCCTGTTGCGACCGATCACCCGACTACGCCCCTGGCCTTCGAAGGATACGGACCCTACGGCGAAACAACCGCGACAGTCCTTGTCCACCTGCTGGATGGTCTTGCCCACGGTGGCGATCTGCGGGTCTGTGAACACCACGGACAGCGGTACCCGGCGGAACCCGGCCCTCACCTCCGGGTACTGTCCTGCGTTATTTCCGGCAATACGCCCCTCGTCCGCCGCCTCGTGCAGCAGTGGCAGCTCGTTGTTGACGTCACCGGCAATAAAGATATGGCTGTCGCCACAACGAAGGGTGTAACGATCGAACACCGGGGTGCCCCGGTCGTCCAGTTCCAGGTCGGCGTTCTGGATATCGAGCCCGTCGATATTGGGCCGCCGACCGGTGGCCGCCAGCAGGTAATCGAAGGTTTCCGTGACCACGTCCCCGTCCCCGTCAACAAAGGTGATGGCCACGCCATCCGGCCGGTGTTCGATCTTGCGGGTGTCGGCATCCGGGTTCAGGGGAAATTCGTCGTTAAAGGTGTCCAGCGCACACTGGCGGATCTCCGGATCCTGGATCGGGCCGATGGCGCCGCCGGCACCGAACATCCGTACCCGTACCCCCAGACGGCTCAGGGCCTGACCCAGCTCCAGTCCGATCACCCCGGGACCGAACACGGCCACGGAGTCCGGCAGGTCCTGCCACTCGAAAATGTCATCATTCACCACCAGCCGGTTTTCCGCCGCCTTCAGGAAGCCGGGGATATTGGGACGGGAGCCGGTGGCGATCACAATCCGGTCCGCCTCGATCTCATGGTTATCACCCACCCGCAGGCGATGGGGAGACAGGAAGCGGGCATGGCCCCGGAAACGATGGGCTTCCGGGAAGCCCTCCACCGCCTCCAGCACGAAACCGACGAAGCGGTCGCGCTCCGCCCGCACCCGCTTCATCACCGCCGGGCCATCGATGGTAACCCCGCCGGTGCGAACCCCGAACAGGTCCGCGTGGCGTGTATCCTGGGCCGCCTCCGCTGCCGCGATCAGCAACTTGCTGGGCATACACCCCACCCGGGCACAAGTGGTGCCATAGTGGGCGCCTTCGATCAGGGCCAGGCTGTCGGTGTGCTTGCGGGCCGCCCGATAGGCTCCCATGCCCGCCGTGCCGGCCCCCAGGATGGCGACTTCAACCTTGCTGCGTTTGACCACTGGCGTTCTCCTGTCTGGACTACGATCCCGCCTATAAACATAGCTGGCACGGCGGCCCACTCAACCCCGTTCTGTGGCGAAAACCGATATTTACCTCTATGCTGCCCACTTTTCCGGAATTCAAACGCGGGGTGAAATGTGTCTGCCTACTGGGCCGAATTTGCAACCGTTGCCATTGTTCACCTGCTGGCGGTCGCCAGCCCGGGGCCCGACTTTGCCATCATGCTGCGCCAGGCGCTCTGCCAGAGCCGCCGCAATGCGCTGCTGACGGCCGTGGGAATCGGCCTGGCCATCCTGGTGCACGTAACCTACTCACTGCTCGGCATCGGCCTGCTGATCCAGCAGTCCCTGACCCTGTTTACGATCCTTAAAGTCATTGGTGCACTCTACCTGACCTGGATTGCGATACAGTGTCTGAGATCAAGGGCGGGAGGTGTTCATGTGGACACCCATGGTGTGAAGACGCAATCCGGGCCGGCGGCCTTCCGGCTGGGTTTCCTGACCAATACCCTGAATCCCAAGGCCACGCTGTTCTTCGTGTCGCTGTTTTCCGTGGTAATCAGCCCCGGTACGCCGGTTGCCGTGCAGGCAGGCTACGGGCTCTATATGGCCATCGTCACCGGCCTATGGTTTGCCGGGGTGGCGGTGTTCTTCACCCTGCCCCGGATGCGGAGGGCGTTTGACCGCTTCGGTCACTGGCTGGACCGGCTGATGGGCGGCGTCCTGCTGGTCCTGGCGGGGCAATTGCTGTTCTCCACCATATCCGGTGATAGCGGTGACAGCACCCCAGCCCGGAACTAGCAAATCACTCCACGGCAGCCCGGGCGGTCAGAGCGACCGCAACAGGGCTTCCGTCTCGTCCCAGCCCAGGCAGGGGTCGGTGATGGACAGGCCGTAGGCCAGCTCGTCGCCATCGTCCTGCCGGCCCTGCTGCAGGAAACTCTCGATCATCAGGCCCTTGATGGCCCGGTTACCGGCCTGGCGCTGAGCCACCACCTCGCGGGCGATGCCCGGCTGCCGCTCCGGCTGCTTGCAGGCATTGTCATGGCTGCAATCCACCATCACCGCGGTACGGACACCGGCGGCGGTCAGGGTCTCCACGGCTGTACCAATGCTGTCGGCATCGTAGTTGGTGATACCGCGCCCGCCCCGGAGTACCAGGTGGGTATCGCGATTCCCCCGGGTGGTGATCATCGACGGCTGCCCATGGGCATCGAAACCCAGCCGGTGGTGGCCGTGGGCGGCGGACTTCATGGCGTTGACCGCCACACCGACAGAGCCGTCGGTGCCATTCTTGAAGCCGGTGGGCATGGGCAGGCCGCTGACCAGTTCCCGATGGATCTGGGATTCGGTGGTGCGGGCGCCGATGGCGGTCCAGCTCACCAGGTCGTCCAGGTAGTCCATGGCCAGGGGGCTGAGTGCCTCCGTCGCCAGGGGCAGCCCCAGGTGGGCCAGGTTCACCAGCAGCCGGCGGGAGCGCACCAGCCCCTCGCCCAGGTTGCCCTCGCCGGTGCGCTCCGGGTCGTATAACAGGCCCTTCCAGCCCACGGTGGTACGGGGTTTCTCCAGGTAGGCCCGCATGACGATCAGCATGCGATCGCTGACCTCGTCCGCCAGCGCCGCCAGCTTCTCGCCATATTCCAGGGCGGCCACTTCATCGTGGATGGAACAGGGCCCCACCACCATCAGCAGGCGGTCGTCGTCACCATTGAGAATGGCGCGGATCTCCTGGCGGTGTTGATCGATCTGGGACGCCAGGTAGTCCGGCACCGGAATGTCCCGGCGCAATGTGGCGGGTGTGGGCAAGGGTGTGGCGGTTTTCCCCGACGGATCGGGTTGCGGATCCGCAGGTGCTTCCACGGGATTGGCCTCCTGTGTCGTCCGGACTTCCAGCGGCATGTTCATGTTGTTCAAATCCTTCTCGTTTTTGCCAGTTGGAAACGAAAAAGCCCCGGCTGGGAGGCTACCAGTCGGGGCTTTTTTGTCCGGTGGCAGCCTGGGGTCGGTGCCGGGCTGCCTTTTCCTGAATCTGTCTTGCGTGTGCTACAGGCGGCCTCGGCTCTGGCTAAAATAAAAGCCATAACCAAAAAACCACCAGAAGAACACGGAAACACCCGCCGTCGCATTCGCGAAGCGTGTCAGGGCGCTGTCTCCGAAGTGTGTCGTGACACTCCGTTGATGAGATGCGTGCAATTGACAGGGTGCATTAGTCGTATTCATGATCAACAATATACTCCCCGGCTTTCCCGGTTTGCAACCGCTGCCTACAATTTTCTGCGGAGATGTCCATGGCCAGTGCTCCTGCCCGAATCCTGATCCTGCTTCTGACCCTGTTGCCCGCCCTGGTGCTGGCGGCGCCCGAGAACCGCACCTTCACCCTCGAAAACCGGCCGGCCCGGGAGGTGGCGGACCAGCTCAGGTCCCTCTACCCGGAGAGCGAACTGACCATGGCCGCCCAGGGCAGCCAACTGGTTACCCGTGGCGACCCGGAGGTGCTGGATGAGATCGGACAGCTTATCCAGACCATGGACGTGGCACCGGTACAGCTACGCATCACTGTCCGCAGCGGCGGTCAGGTCCAGGGCAAACGCTCCGGCGGCGGTGTCAGTACCGGCCACGGCAACGTGGTCACCATCCAGGGTGAGAGCCGGACCATCAGCACCCAGAGTCGCCAGGAACGGAACGTGGTGGTACAGGACGGACAATCCGCCCATATCAGCTCCGGCCAGGTACGTACCCTGCCGCTGGCCATCCGGGGCGGGCGCAACCCGGCGGCCATCTACCAGCAGGTGGATATCCGCAGTGGCTTTATCGTCACCCCCCAGCGCATTTCCGACCAGCAGGTGGAGCTCAGCATCACCGCCTTCGAGAACATGCCGGACTCCGGCATGGACGGCTATGAAACCGACGCGGTAGTCACCCAGCGCCGGGTCGCCCCCGGTGAATGGGTCGACGTGGGCGGCACCGAAACCACCCAGCAGGGCCAGCAGTCCGGCATCACCTACCAGGTTGGCGGCAGTCGCCAGGAAAACCAGCAATTTGAAGTGAAAGTCGACATCCTCTGAAGCAGCCACCTGGCACGATGACTGCTTAGCCTCCTACCTTGCGAGTCGCTCTTTCGCCCCGGCCTCATCGCCGGGGCACGCCTGTCCCCGGTTCGTCGCGGATCCCCTCGCTCCACAGACGCACCAGGACAAGGCGCAGAAGCAAGGCGACACAGGTTGTGCTCCATCCTGGAGCGTTGTCACCGTGTTATGGAGGTAACCTTGTCCTGGCTGAACCATCTTTCCATGCGTGGAAAGCTACTGCTGCTTATCCTTCCGGCCCTGGTGGCCATCCTCTGGTTTTCCCTGTCGGCCTTCTGGTCCAGCTCGGTCAGGGTGGACAATACCCGGGCCCTGCTGGACCGGGTGGCCATCACCCAGGCCGCCGATCCCCTGATCGAACACCTGCAGAAGGAACGGGGCCTCACAGCCCTGATGCTGGCCTCCGGTGGCAGCGATTCCCGCGCGGTGGAACGTCTGGCGGAGCAGCGCGCGATCACCGACCAGCAACTGGCGGCATTCCGGCAGGAACGGTCATCATTGATCGAGCTGTTGCCAACCGATAGCCCCACCCGCGAGCGCCTGGAGTCGGTGCAGGCAGAGCTTGCCGGCCTGCCGGGGCTTCGCAGCGCGGCAGACAGCAACAGCCTGACCATTCCCGAGGCGACGGGTCGCTACTCCGCCATCATCATGGACATGATCGGAATAACCCCTGACATCCTGGCCCGGATCCACGACGGGCGACTCAGCCGTACGCTCAGCGGTTACCACGCCCTGACCATGGCCGCGGAATGGGCCGGCCGGGAACGCGCCGCCGGTGCCGCCATTATCCGCTCCGGCATGACGGACTTTGCGGCCTACGCCGCCCTGAGCCAGTTGGCCGGGAGACAGCTGGCCCTGCTGGAAACCACCGGTGACCTGCTGGGACCGGAAACCGACCGCCGCCTAAAGGATCTTGCCGCCTCCGACGAGGCACAGGCCTTTGTTGGCCAGCGGGAGCAGCTGGTGTCGTCGGAATTCGGGTACATCGGCATGGCCGGTATCGAATGGTTCGACCTGGCCACGGCCCGCATCGACCAGTTCTACGCCCTCAAGAACGACGTTGTCACCACCATGGCCGCCCAGGCGTCGCAAAGCCTGGCCACGGCCAAGGCCGGGCAGCGGCAATTGCTGGTAATTACGGTCATTGCCGTGGTGATCTTTGCTGCCGTTGCCCTGCTGCTTATGCGCAGTATCAGCCGACAGGTCCGTACCCTGCTCACCGATATCGATACCGTCACCGAACAGCGCACCCTGGGTGTCCGCACCACAGTGACCAGCCGGGATGAAATGGGACGTATCGGCCACGCCCTCAACCGGTTGCTGGCAACCTTCGGGGAGGCCATCACCCGGATCGACCAGGCCAGCGTACAACTGGCCAGTGCCACCGAGCAGACCAGCACCACGGCGAACCAGGCCGTGGACCGGGTCAGCCGCCAGCAAGGGGAAGTGGAACAGGCGGCGACAGCCATCGAGCAGATGGCGGCCACGTCCGCCGAGATCTCGAGCAATACCCAGGACGTGGCCACCGCCGCGAATACCGCCACCGAGCGCAACCAGCGGGGGCAGACGGTGGTGCAACAGAGCCTGGCCCAGGTGAAGCAACTGGCGGCGTCCATCCAGTTGGTGAGCGGCACCATGGAAGACCTGCGCACCGCCAGCCTGGAGATCACAAACATGGTGGACATGATCAGGAAAGTGGCCGATCAGACCAACCTGCTGGCCCTGAACGCCGCCATCGAGGCGGCCCGGGCCGGGGAACACGGTCGCGGCTTCTCGGTGGTGGCCGATGAGGTCAGGACGCTGGCCCGCCAGACCCACGAATCCACGGTGGAGATCGAAGACATCATTACCCGTTTCCGGAATATTGCCGACAACGCCCACCAGGCCATGGGGACCAGTCACCAACAGGCCCTGGATACCGCCCGGCAGGCCGGCGAGCTGGCCGACACCTTTGCCGCCATCAACGGCGACGTGGCCCGGATCTCCGGCATGGCGAGCCAGATCGCCACCGCTGCGGAGGAACAGGAAGCGGTGACCCAGGACATCGCCCGTGGCATGGACAGTGTCCGGGAAGCCTCCCAGCAGACCCTGGCCGGCTCCCGGGAGATCAACCAGGTGACCCGTGACCAGGCGGCACTGGCGGAGGAACTGCGAGAACTGTCCGGCCGCTACGCCACCTGATAAACCCGGAACGCGATGACAGCCGGAACCGTGGCTGCCAGAATAGTCAATTTGCGGAGACCATCATGGACACCTTCCTCAAGGCCCTGCCCAAGGCCGAACTGCACCTGCACATCGAGGGTTCCCTGGAACCGGAGCTGATGTTCGGGCTGGCCCGGCGCAATGGCGTCGACCTGCCCTACCAGTCCGTGGAGGAAGTGCGGGCGGCGTACGATTTCAGCGACCTGCAATCCTTCCTGGACCTGTACTACCAGGGCATGGCGGTACTGCAGACACCCCGGGACTTCCATGACCTGGCCATGGACTACTTCCGCCGGGCGGCCTCGGAAGGCGTGGTGCACGTGGACCTGTCCTTCGATCCCCAGGCCCACCTTAAGCGGGGTATCGGTCTTGATGTGCAGATGGAGGGGCTGCTCGGCGCGATGGATGAGGCGGAAAGGGAACTGGACCTCAGTACCGGGCTGATCCTGAGCTTCCTGCGGGATGAACCGGTGGCCAGTGCCGCCGAGGTGCTGGAGCAGGCACAGCCCTGGCTGGATCGTATCGATGCGGTGGGGCTGGACAGTGCTGAAATGGGCTACCCGCCCGGGCCCTTTGCAGAAGTGTTCCGCCGGGCCCGGGAGTTGGGCATTCCGGGTGTGGCCCATGCCGGCGAGGAAGGCCCGCCGGAGTACATCCAAGGCGCCCTGGATGACCTGCAGGTGATCCGGGTGGACCACGGTGTGCGCTGCCTGGAAGACCCGGGCCTGGTCCGGCGACTGAAGGAGGAACGCGTCCCCCTGACGGTCTGCCCCCTGTCCAACGTGCGCCTCAAGGTGGTGGAGCGGATGACCGACCACCCGCTGCCGCGCCTGCTGGCGGCCGGCCTGACCCTGACCATCAATTCCGATGACCCCGCCTACTTCGGCGGTGGTGTACTGGACAACTACCGGGCCTGCCACAGCGCCTTCGGCTGGGGCCAGGAGACCTTCCGCCAACTGGCCCGCAACGCCCTGGAGGCGGCCTTCATGCCGGAGGCACGCCGCCAGGCCCTGCTCACTGAACTGGCGGTGTAACAGTCAGTCCCGGCCAGGCACTGAGGCCCCTGGCCAAGGCGCCAGTCCGCCGATGTGGTGGTTCCACATCAAGGGCTGGCAACACCGGCCAGGGGCCTCAGCGGCGTTCCCAAACTTCGATGTGGTTGCGCCGGTCGACACTGTAGCCCCGCTCCCCGGGCAGCGCGCCGGCCAGGCCCCGGTCGGCCAGCGCCTCGTGCACCCGCCGCTGGTCCTCGCCCGGCGCCGTTGCCAGCGCCTCATCCGCCTTGCGCAGCACATAGACCAGATAGGGCTGGATGCCCGCCTGCACCGGTACGCCCCGGAAGGAGGTTTCCACCGCGCCCACATAGCGCTGGTGAGGCTTCGGTGATACCGGCTGGCCATCTTCCGGTTGCTGCTCCTGGATCAGGCCGTCCATGAACGCCAGCTTGTCCGTCAGCATCGGGAAGATCTCATCGGCAATCTGGCGCAACAGCGGCTCCAGGGTTTCCGGGATGGCGTCGTCCGCCAGGAAGTCGTCGCCGTAACCCGGGAACTCGGGGGTATCCAGACCCGGCGCGGTCATCCGCTCCACCCAGCGGAACACCTTGGGCGCCCGCGTCTTCATGATATTGCCGGGCACCGGGTCCCGGCCCAGGTGGGCGAACATGGGGCCGATCAGGCCGTAGTCGGCGATGGACGGACGCCCGCCGAACAGGTACGGGTGCTCCGCGAAATGCACGTTCAGGGTGTCCAGCAACTGCTCGTAGGAAGCCTCGATCTCGGGAATGGTGTGATCATTCACCCCCAGTTGCGGCAGGTAGGAGTTCATCCGCGACATGATCTTGTCCGCCAGGGCCTCGCCGGAGCCCGCCGCAAACTGGTCCCGCAGGAAGCCCTCCTGGTCGTCCCGGTAGGTCCAGCGGTAATGCATGGCGTGGGGCAGCATCGCCTGGGTACCGTAGTACGCGATGATCACCGCCAGCACCCGTTGCAAGAGCCCCTGGGGATAGGCGGAATAACGCACGCCCTGCTGCTCGAAGTGGTCGATGATATCCAGGCTGTCCTGGACAACCTCCCCCTCCGGCGTTTCCAGTACCGGAATGATGCTGCGCTGGATAACGGGCATGATGCGTTCGGCAAAGTCCGGGTGGGACGTGGGAATCTCAGTGTAGGGAATGCCCTGGGTCCTCAGGTAGCAGCGGGCGATTCCGGTGTACAGGGAATGGGGTACACCGTAGAGACGTTGGGGTGTTTCCTGGCTGGGCATGCGTTGTCCTGACCTCCTGTTCCTGTCGGGAATCGCGGGCCGGCAGCCGGCGCAGGTGAAAGAATCCTGCTACCGGCCCACCGGCAAGGAAGGGGCCGCGACTCCCTAAACGTTATTGTATGAGTAGCGGGCAGACTGCCTGCCACGGGGACATCATCATAACGCTTTAGCGGCCATTACGCAGACCCGGTGATCAGTTGTCTGCATCCTCCGCCAGTTTGTAGGCCACCACATAATCCCCCAGGGTCGTGCCGATGGAGCCGTGACCACCGGCCACCTGCACCACCATCTGCTCACCCTGGCTGTTCAGGTAGGTCATGGGGGTGGCCTGGCCACCCGCCGGCAACCGGGCCCGCCACAACTGCTCGCCGGTGGTCAGGTCGTAGGCCCGCAGGTAGTCGTCCACGGTGGCGGCCAGGAACACCACGCCGCCCTCGGTGATCACCGGCCCGCCAATGCCCGGCACGCCGAGCCTGAAGGGGACCGGCAGGGGGCTCATGTCGCGCACGGTGCCGTTGCGATGCTTCCAGACCACCTCCCCGGTACGCAGGTCAGCACCGGCCACATAACCCCACGGAGGCTGCTGGCAGGGAATGCCCAGGGGCGACATCAATGGTTTCAGTTCCACCGAATAAGGGGCTCCAGTGTTGCTGTTCAGGCCCTGCTCACCCTGGTTGACCGGACCTTCCGGCGTCACACCCTCCTCGTTGGGAACCAGCCTTGAGACAAAGGCCATATACAGGGGCATGCCGAACATCACCTGCCGCTTCGGATCCACCGCGATACTGCCCCAGTTGAAGACCCCGAAGTTGCCGGGATACACGATGGTGCCCTGCTCACTGGGTGGCGTGTAGCGCCCCTCATACCTGAGGGAACGGAACTGGATACGGCAGGCCAACTGGTCGAAAGGCGTCGCCCCCCACATATCCGCCTCCCGCAACGGCGGCGGGTTGAAATTGAGGGCGGACACCGGCTGCGTCGGCGCGGTGTAGTCCCCCTCGATGGCGCCCTGGGGCGCCGGTTCCTCGGTGACCGGATGGATCGGCTCGCCGGTTTCCCGGTTTAGCACGTAGACATCCCCCTGCTTGGTGGGCACCACCAGGGCCGGCTGGACACCGTCGTCGGTTTCCAGGTCCAGCAGGCTGGGCTGTGCCGGGGTGTCCATGTCCCACAGGTCGTGGTGGACGAACTGCCGCACCCAGGCCACCTGGCCGGTGTCCAGTTCCAGCGCCACCACCGAACTGGAGAAGCGCTCCTCATGCTCGGAGCGGTACATGCCAAGCTGGTCCGGGGTACGGTTGCCCATGGGGAAATAGACCAGCCCCAGTTCCTCGTCGGCGCTGGCCACGGACCAGCTGTTGGGGGAACTGGTGGTGTAGGTTTCGTCGTCGGCGATGGGATCGGTCTGCTCCGGGTTGCCGGAATCCCAGTTCCAGACCAGCTCCCCGGTGTGGGTATCATAGGCGCGGATCACGCCGGAGGGGGAGTTGATGTCGTAGTTGTCGTTCACCGAACCGGCGACGACCACCACTCCGCTGGCCACCACCGGCGGCGATGTGGAGTAGTAGAAGCCGGACTGGGTGAACGGCATGTTGTGCTGCAGGTCCAGTTCGCCATTGTCCGCAAAGTCCTGACAGCGGGCCCCGGTGGACGGGTCCAGCGCCAGCAGGCGGGCATCGGCGGTGGGCAGGTACAGGTGGGCATCGCAACTCACCGGTGACTGGTCCTCGGCCGGACCACTGACCGTCCGCACGGCGGGGGCGGTGCCCGGTCCAGCCTCGGGGGGCAGGTAGGAAACACCCCGGCAGGTCTGGTGCTGGCGCTGGTTGTTAGGCTCGATGCCCGCCTTGTAGACCCAGCGCTCCTCGCCGGTGTCCGCGTTCAGGGCCACCAGCCAGTTGTGGGGCGTGCACAGGTAGAGGGTGTTGCCCACCTTGAGCGGTGTCACCTCGTAGGTGGTCTCGCCGGTGTCCTCGGGCTGTTTGACGTCACCGGTCTGGTAACGCCAGGCCAGTTCCAGGTTGTCGACATTGTCCGGGGTGATCTGATCCAGGGGCGAATAGCGCTGGCCAAGGTTGGTCCGCCCCCAGGCCAGCCAGTCCTCTTCCGGGCTCTCTCCGAGGCGGGGCTCCTCCATGACCACCTGCTCGCCCAGGCGCCCCTCGATACGATGGGGATCGTTCAGCATACTGGCCAGCAGGGCCACGCCGGTCACCGCCCAGACCGCACCCAGCCCCAGGGCCGGGCCCCGGTCGTTACGGGAGGCCGGGATCAGCAGCGGAATGGCCAGTAACAGGAACCAGCCGATGCGGGTGGCCAGGGGCCACCAGTCATAGCCCGACTCCCAGACACTCCAGGCTGCCGTGGCGATCAGGAACAGGGCGTAGAGGCCCTGGGCCGCGGTCCGGCGCCTGGGTGCCATGATGCCAACCACCACCAGCACCAGGCCGGCCACCAGGTAATAGAGGCTGCCTCCCAGGCTGAGCAGCCAGCCGCCGCCAATAATCAGGCCCAGCCCCAGAACCACAAACACAAACGCAAGCAAACCCATGGCGTCGATCCTTGATTTCGCTGACTTTCCCTAAAACTAGTCACCCCAGCGCAACTCCGCCACTGTCCCGATGGAGGTGAACAGAGTTTAAGGAGCGCCGCGCTTGCCCAGCAGCACGGACTTGGCCTCATTGACCTTGGCGGCGAGGTAATCGTTGCCACCACGATCCGGATGGATCTTCTGCATCAGCCGCCGGTGGGCCGCCACGATCTCATCACGGCTGCAGCCCGGCTCCACGTTGAGAATTTCACAGGCTTCCCGCTCGGACATCTGCCCGGAGGATGCTGCCTGTTGATGCCGGCGCTGCTGCCCTTCCCCGGGGCCCTCACCAGAGTCACCCTCACCAAACAGGCGCCGCACATGGGGCAGGAACTGCAGCAGCGACGGCAGCTTGCGCAGCAGGGGAATCAGCGCCGCCACCGCGGCGGTCAGCACGTGCACCCGCCCGGTGAGCACCATGAACACCAGCAGCACACCGGCCACCGCCAGCACGATCTTCCAGGTGGCGGCTTTCTTCTGTGTGGGGTCCAGGGCACCCCATCGCTTGAGGACATAGAAAAGCAGGGCGGCAAGCGCAAGCCCCAGAATCCATTGCATGCAGAGTCTCTCCGGTATGTTCCGATCCGATTCTACACGCCCCGGGCGGCAGATGAATGACAGCGCGTCATATTCCGGGCCGCTTTCATGCTGCCGTCTTTTCACCTTCCGCGCGGGAGTGTAGGCTTTCGAATGACCCCAAGACATGGAAGCAACCCGTGACCCTATCCACCCTGACCTGGCTCTTCATTGCCGGATTCGCCATCTGGTACTGGTGGCGGGCCAAGGCCATCAAGGATTCCGTGCTGGCCGCCGCCCGGAACTACTGCAAACGCATGGACGTGATGCTGCTGGACGACGCCGTGTACCTGCGGGGCCTCTGGTTCAAGCGGGACCGGCAGGGACAGTTGCGGGTATGGCGGCGGTTCTTGTTTGATTTCACCACCACGGGTGAGGAACGTTATCTTGGCCGTATCATCATGCTGGGGCAGCGGGTGGAGCACATCGAGTTGCAGGCCCACCGCTTCCAGCAGTAACCGGTAACGTTGACCACCGGGGCATCAACGCCACGAACATCCGAATTGAGCGACGACCATCAGGAGGCTGGATCCATGACTGACGAAACCCGCACCGAAGGAGCCCTCACCGGCGCACAGCTCTTTGTCCGCGTCCTGGAGAAAGAAGGTGTGCGTTATATCTTCGGCGTGCCGGGGGAGGAAAACCTTGACCTGCTGGAAGCCCTTCGGGAGTCGTCCATCGAACTGGTGCTGAACCGCCACGAACAGGCGGCGGGCTTCATGGCCGCCACCTACGGGCGCCTGACCGGCCGGGTCGGTGTGTGTCTGTCCACCCTGGGCCCGGGGGCCACCAACCTGGTCACCGCCGCGGCCTATGCCCAGCTTGGCGCCATGCCCATGATGATGATTTCCGGCCAGAAGCCCATCAAGTCGTCCAAGCAGGGGCTGTTCCAGATCCTCGACGTGGTGGACCTGATGCGGCCGCTGACCAAGTACACCCGGCAGATCAGCAACGCCAACACCATCCCCGCCAAACTGCGGGAGGCCTTCCGCCTGGCGGCGGAGGAACGCCCCGGCGCGGTACACCTGGAACTGCCGGAGGACATTGCCGCGGAGCTGGCCACGCCGGACACCCATATCTTCTCGCCCAGTGACGCCCGCCGCCCCACCGCCAGTGAAAAGAGCCTGCAGAAGGCCGCGGAAATGATCCGCGAGGCGAGGCACCCGCTGATCATGATCGGCGCCGGTGCCAACCGCAAGCGGGTGTCCCAGGCCCTGATCCACCTGGTGAACACCACAGACATTCCCTTCTTCACCACCCAGATGGGCAAGGGCGTGGTGGACGAGCGCCATTCCCGTTACATCGGCAACGCCGCCCTCTCCAGCGGCGACTTTGTCCACTGCGCCATCGACCACGCCGACCTGGTGATCAACGTGGGCCACGATGTGGTGGAAAAGCCCCCCTTCTTCATGCACCCCGGTGGCAAGCAGGTCATCCACATCAACTTCAGCGGTGCCGACGTGGACCCGGTGTACTTCCCCCAGCACGAGGTGGTGGGGGACATCGCCAACACCGTGGAATGGCTGGCGGACAACTGCGGCCGCTGCGCCAACCACGACTTCACCGAATTCCTGCGGGTCAAGGATGCCCTGGAAGCCCATTTGGAGGACCGCTGCGAGGACAACGGATTCCCGGTGATTCCCCAGCGCATTGTGCGGGATGTGCGCCGGGTAATGCCGGATGATGGCATCATCGCCCTGGACAACGGTATGTACAAACTGTGGTTCGCCCGCAACTACAAGGCCTACGACAACAACACGGTGCTGCTGGACAACGCCCTGGCGTCCATGGGCGCCGGCCTGCCCAGCGCCATGATGGCGGCCATGCTGTATCCGCAACAGAAGGTGATGGCCATCTGTGGCGACGGCGGCTTCATGATGAACAGCCAGGAGCTGGAAACCGCCGTGCGGCTGAAGCTGAACCTGGTGATCCTGATCATCAACGACAACGCCTATGGCATGATCAAGTGGAAGCAGGCCCAGGATGGATTCCCCAACTTCGGCCTGGACTACGGCAACCCGGATTTCGTCCGCTACGCCGAGTCCTACGGCGCCAGCGGGCACCGGGTAACCCGCGCCGACGACCTGCAACCCACGCTGGAGCGAGCCATGCTGGAAGGCGGCGTACACCTGGTAGATGTGCCCGTGGACTACAGCGAGAACGACCGGGTGTTCAACCGACAACTGGCAGAGTTGACCCGGGACCTGAATGCAGACTGCCAATAGCCCGTAACGGTGCCACCTTCGGCAATCACCTACCGGAAAACCATCTCGCGCAACAACTGATGTTGCCTATACTGCGGGTGTCAGCCATTTAACGATCACCGCAAGTATAGGCCCATGGATATCCACAACGAACACCGCTACGCCATCAACCTCAACGTACGGGGCATCCAGCCCTCCGCCACCCTTCGCATCAACGAGCTGAGCAACCAGCTGCGTGCCGAGGGCCGGGATATCATCAAGCTGGGCCTGGGCCAGTCGCCCTTCCCGGTGCCTGACCGGGTGGTGGCGGCGCTGCAGGAACATGCCGCCGAGAAGGACTACCTACCGGTGAAGGGCCTGAAGGGCCTGCGGGAGGCCATTTCCGGCTACATCAACCGGGCCGAGCGCATGCGCTGCAACTGGGAGGATGTGCTGATTGGTCCCGGCTCGAAGGAGTTGCTGTTCATCCTGCAACTGGCCTACTACGGCGACCTGCTGATCCCCCGTCCGAGCTGGGTGTCCTACGCACCCCAGGCGCGGATTATCGGGCGGTCGGTGCACTGGCTGCCGACCCATGCCGAGAACAACTGGCAGCTTACCGCCGACGAGCTGGACATCATCTGCCGGGACGACCCCACCCGCCCCCGCATCCTGATCCTCAACTACCCGTCCAACCCCACGGGATGCACTTACACCGACGACCAGTTGCTGGCCATTGCCAACGTCGCCCGCAAGTACCGGCTGATCCTGCTGTCGGATGAGATCTACGGGGAAGTCCAGTTCGATGGCCGCCACAAGTCCATTGCCCGCTACTACCCCGAAGGCACCATTATCAGCACCGGTATGAGCAAATGGCTGGGGGCAGGCGGTTGGCGCCTGGGGGCGTTTATCTTCCCGCCGGAGCTGCGGCCCTTGCAGGATGCCATGGCGATTATCGCCAGCGAGACCTTCACCTCCACCGCGGCGCCTATCCAGTATGCGGGCATTACCGCTTTCAATGGGGGCGAGGACATTGACGAGTACCTCAGGCACTCCCGTCGGGTTCTGAAAGCCATCGGCGAGTTCGTCCACCGTCGGCTGACAGACATGGACGTGGATGTGCGCAAGCCGGAGGGGGCCTTCTACCTGTTCCCGGACTTCTCCGCCTATCGTGACGGCCTGGCAAGGCATGACATCAAGACCAGTGCGGCCTTCTGCAAACGACTGCTGGAAGACACCGGTGTCGCCATGCTGCCGGCCAGCGACTTCGGTTTCGTGCCGGATCAGCTCAGCGCGCGCCTGGCGTTCGTGGATTTCGATGGTGCGGAGGCCCTGAAGCTCGCCGCCGGCGAGTTTGCGGACCAGGATCTTGCAGAGGGAGAGGACTTCGTCCAGCAGGCCAGCCCGAAGCTGGTCAAGGCCATGGAGCGGATCGAATCCTGGCTGAAAGGACTGTAAAAAGAGGGGCAATAAAAACGTCGGGCCCTGGCCGGATTGGTCAGGGCCCGTTCAGCAACTCATGAAGCGTTGCTGTCGGCTTTCTCTTCCGCTTGCTGGTCAGCGGCTTCCGCTGCCTTGGCTTCCTGGGCGGCCTTTTCGGCGAGCTGCTGCTCCAGAACTTCTTCCATCCAGTACTGCTGGGCACTGGCATTAGCGGCGCCCATCACACCGGCAACGGCGATAGCGGCGATGGCGGCGGTTTTCTTCAGGTTTGCATTGATACCGAACATGATTGAACTCCTCAGAAACGAATAATTGAACTCGTCGGGTATCAGCGCTTGAAGCTCTTGGCTGATCTCGATGGTTGTATTATTGAGGAGTTGCGCCAATCAAAAAAATTGTTAAACGGTATTCGTCACATCATATTAAATGATGAATAAAAGGGCCGATTATCGCCGGTCAGTCATTTCTCCACCAGGTCCTGCCACCGTTCGCGAACCAGGAACTCCACCAGCGAGCGCATCCAGATCAGCCCCGGTTCCCGGTCATGTCGGGCGTGCCAGATCAGGTACATGCTGATGGGGTCGACATCGATAGGGAGCTGTGTCAGCCAGAGCCCCTCCCGCAGCTGTTCATCCTGCATCATGCCGTCCGGCAGGGCGGTGACCAGGTCCGAGGTTTTCAGCAGCTGCGGAATGGCGGGAAAGTGGTTGACCGTTACCGCCACCCGCCGACTGAGCCCCATGGCATCCAGGGCTGAGTCCACCGGGCCATGGGTGTCGCCGGTCGGCGAGATCAAAAGGTGACGGGCGTCCAGGAATTCCTCCAGGCTGATGGGGCGCCCAGCCAGCGGGTGATCCTCCCGCATGGCCAGCACATAGCCGCTCTCAGCCAGCCAGGTACTGCGCAGGCTGTGGTCGTGTTCCTCCAACATGCCGATGGCCAGGTCCACGTGGGCTTCCCGAAGCTGCATATGGGCGCCGCCCAGGGTGTAGGGCACCGCGTGCAGGTCCACCCCGGGGGCGTCCCGTTCCAGCTTGCCGACCAGTGCCGGCCACAGCAGATCCAACATCATGTCCACCAGGGCAATACGGAACTTGCGGCGTGAACTGGCCGGATCGAAAGCACTGGTACTTACTGCCCGGGACAACTCGTGCATGGGGTTGCGCACCTGATCCCACAGACTGAGAGCGTAGGAGGTGGGCTCAATCTGACGGCCCTTCTTGACGAACACCGGATCTTTCCAGGCGTGGCGCATGCGCGACACGGCGTTGGACACCGCCGGCTGGGTCATGGACAGGCGCTCCGCCGCCCGGGTGATGGAGCCCTCGGTCATGATGGCGTCGAAAATGTACAGCAGTGTCAGTTCCTGGTTTTTCAAGCGCTTGTCTCTACTCTATAATTGATCAGCTTGCTAAATCGTCGGAAACGACGAAGTCTGCCAGCACCACCGGATCTACGCTATCCAATGGGCCAGAAACCCTGACCTTTCAGCTCATTCCACACCCATCCGGATGCCCCATGTCTCAAGTGGAATTGATGTTCCAGCGTTACGGGCCCAAATACAAGTGGCTCGTTACCCTCACCATGCTGCTGGGGCTGGTGGCGCTGGGCATGTCCATTACCATCGTCAACGTGGCCACGCCCTATATCAAGGGCTCCCTGGGGCTGAGCGATGTGCAGGTGCAGTGGATCTCCACCGGCTTCCTGGCCGCCACCACCGTGGCCCTGCTGGTTGCACCCTGGCTGGTGCGGGCCTTTGGTCAACGGGCCACCTTCGTAGGGCTGCTGGCCACCTTTGTGGTGGCATCGATCATCGGTGGCCTGGCCACCAGTATGGCCGCCATCGTCGCGGCCCGGGTGGTCCAGGGCGCGATGACCGGCCTGATCCGCCCTCTGGCCCTGGACGCCATGTTCTCGGTGTTCCCGGCCGGTGAACGGGGCATGGCCACCGCCATCTACGGCATGTGCCTGGGGCTGCCCCTGACCCTGGCCACGGTCATCGGCGGCTGGCTGGTGGAGACCTTCACCTGGCGCTATGTGTTCTTCGTGACCCCGCCCATGTGCCTGGCGGCCATGGTGATGGGCTACCTGTTCCTGCCGACCCGGGAGGAGACCGGCCCCCGGCCGCCCTTCGACTGGCCCGGCGCCGTGGGCCTGTTCGCCTGCATCTTTGCCCTGCTTACCGCCCTGTCCAACGGCCAGCGCTGGGGCTGGGACAGCCTGGCGGTGGTGGGGCTGGTGGCGCTGTCACTGTTGCTGGGGGCCGGGTTCGTATGGTGGCAGCGGCGCACTGCCTTTCCGCTGCTGGACCTGGGCATCTTCCGCCACCGGGCCTTCGTGGCGGGCTGCCTGGCCATCTTCGTGTTCGGCGGCGCCTTCTACGCCATCATGTACCTGCTGCCCCTGTTCTCCCAGGGCGTCCTGCACTTCCGGCCGGTGACCACGGGACTGCTGTTCCTGCCCTCCACCCTGGTACTGGCGGTACTGGTGCCCATTGTCGGTCGCCTGAGTGACCGCTACCCGGCCCACTACATGACCCTGCCGGGGCTGGCCTTTGCGATCTTTGCGGTGTACCTGTTCTCCCTGTCCGATGCCTACACCTCGTTCTTCTACCTGGCCCTGGCGCTGACCCTGATGAGCATGGGCATGGCCTCGTTTCCGCCGCCCACACTGTCCGGGGCCATCGGCTCGCTGCCACCGGCGCTGACCGGCTACGGTTCCGGCGTGATCAACTTCATGCTGCAGATGGGCGGGGCCTTCGGGACCGCCGCCCTGGTATTGATGATGGACCGGCGCATCACCTGGCACGGCAGCCATATCAGCACCGCGGTAACACCGGGCAACGACACCGCCATGGCCACTACCGACCACTGGCGGGACCTGCTGGCGGGCACCGGCGTACCGGACGCCTGGCAGACCACCGCCGCCCTCCAGAAACTCGGCGCCACTGAACAGTTCTGGGCCACCATCATGGCCTACCAGGACGGCTTCTGGCTGGTAATGGTGTCGCTCACCTTCGTGGTGATCCCGGCCTGGCTGCTGAGCCGCTGGAGCCGGACACCCCAACACGCAACAGACTGCCCCGACACGGACTTACTCCATGGTTGATGACAATAACAACAACCCCGCCGCCAGCAATCGCAGGCCCGCCATGCGCCCCGGCCGTATGGCCCGGCTGTTGCTGCTGGCCGTGCTGGTGGTGGCCGGCCTGGTATGGCTGGGCCAGTGGCTGTGGTACCGCACCACCCACGTGGTGGAGGACAACGCCAGCGTGACCACCGACCTGGTCACCGTCTCCTCCCGCCTGCCCGGCCGGGTGGACACCTTCACCCTGGACAATGGTGACGAGCTGGACGCCGGCCAGACCGTGGCGAACCTGTACAGCCGGCCGGAACAACTGGAGCTGGAGCAGCGCCAGGCCCGGGTGGCCCGCATGGAGGCACAACTGGCCTTTGAACAGCAGCAGGCCGAACAGGCACGCCGGCAGTTGCAGGGCGGCATCGCCAACGCCGAACAGCAACTGGCCGCGGCCCGGGCCGACCTGAAAGTGGCGGAAGTGGAACTGGAAGACGCGGAGCAGGCCTGGCAGCGGGCCGACACCCTGTTCCAGTCCGGCTCCCTGTCGAAACAGCAGCGGGACCGTGACTACTACAACCGACTTGCCGCCCAGGCCCGGCTGGAGACCGCCAGGCAGCAGGTGGCCCTGAGCCAGTCCCAGCGGGACAGCGCCGCCCTCGGCCTGTTCTCCGGCAGCACCATGACCCTGCCCACCCCGGAACTGCTGGAGGCCCAGACCGCCATCACCCGGCAGGAACTGGCGGAAGCGAAGGCGGATGTACGCAAACAGCAAGCCCGGCTGGAGGACATGACCATCACCGCGCCAGCCGCCGGCGTGGTCGCCCGCACCTTTGTGGAAACCGGCGAATACCTGTCCGCCGGCCAGCCCATCCTGATGATGTACCAGCCGGACAACATCTGGATCGAGGCGAAGGTGAAGGAAACCGACGTGCGCAATCTGGCCGTGGGCCAGAAGGTAAATATCCACGTGGACGCCTGGCCGGACCGCAACTTCTCCGGCCAGGTGCGGACCATTGGCCGCTCCGCCACCAGCGAGTTCGCGCTGATCCCCAGCTCCAACCCCTCCGGCAACTTCACCAAGGTCACCCAGCGCATCCCGGTGCGCATCTCCGTGGACGAGGGCGACCGCCACCTGCTGAGCCCCGGCATGATGGTGGTGGTCGCCATCGCCACGGATCAGCCGGCCGATTGATTCCCGGGGCGCTTCCTGCAATGGTGAGACCTTTCCGTCACACCATCAGGGAGAGCCGCCCCATGTCCGAGATTGCCGACTTCGCCGAACTCATCGCCCGTGAGGCCGGCGAACTGATCCGCCGGGAACGGGAACAGAACACCCTGCGCACCGACTACAAACAGCAGACCGAGCTGGTCACCCACGCCGACGTGATGGCCGACGAATACATCACCAACGCCATCCGCCAGGCCTACCCGGACCACCGCATCCTCTCCGAGGAAACCATGCCCGACCTCACCCAGGCGGAGGAACTGGACACCCCACTGTGGATCGTCGACCCCATCGACGGCACCGTGAACTACGCCTACGGCCACTCCCAGGTGGCCGTGTCCATCGCCTGGGCCGAGAAAGGCCGCGTCCAGGTGGGCGTGGTGCACGCGCCCTTCTCCAACGAAACCTTCCGCGCCGAAAAAGGCCAGGGCGCCACCCTCAACGGCGAGCCCATCAAACACAGCGGCGCCACCGACCTGCGCCAGTCCCTGTTCGCCACCGGCTTCCCCTACACCAAGGACAACCTGGAACCCCTGGTCCGCCGCCTGGACGTGATGATCCACCACTGCCGCGACCTGCGCCGCATCGGCTCCGCTGCACTGGACATCTGCTGGGTCGCCTGCGGGCGGCTGGATGCCTACTATGAAACTGTGAGTCCGTGGGACTTTGCGGCGGCTAAGTTGATTGCTCGGGAGGCTGGGGCCAGGGCTGGGCATTTCTCGGAAGTGCCTGAGGGGTATCCGGAGGATCTTTGGGGTAAGGACAACGTGATTACGGCGCCGGCTATTTACGACGAAATACGGGCATTGCTGGCCAGGGCCTGATCAGCACGCTCGGCTGGAAAAACGGTCGCGGCGACCATGAACTGGGGGGCTCGTTGGCTGGATTCTTTTTCCTCTTTAAATCAGAAAGCTATGGCGACACCAAGAATTTGGGATGTTGATCATTTTACATGGGTCGTAGATTGACCCGGCTTTGGTAATGCATTGACCTGGCGTGCCTTTCTGCCTAATTTTGAGATATTCTTGATGGAGATATGAGTCGCCGGAAAAGTGGTCGTGGGGACCTATATACAAATGTTGAACGCCAGTGACCACTGAGAGGAAAGGAACTTGAAGACACTAGAGGTACATTGCCGTTGTGGTGAAGTTAGCCTGGAGATCGAAGAACCACCAGTTGTACAAGCGTACTGTCACTGTGATGATTGTCGAGTAGCCCATGGTGCCGCGTATGTTGCATCGTCCACTTACCCTGCGACAGCAGTTAAAGTGGTTCACGGAACTCCCGCTCCTATCGTGGTGAAGACGACTCAAAGAATGCGTTGCAAGACTTGCGGTACGCATCTGTTCTCAGAGATCACTAGAGCGGGTCTTCGAAGCGTGAATGCGTTTCTGTTGCCAAAGGGGGAATTCAATCCACAACTTCACGTTCAATGTCAGTACGCCGTCCTGCCTGTCGTTGATGAACTACCCCATTTTAAGGATTTTCCATCTGAAGGTGGTGGTTCCGGTGAGCTTGTAGATTGGTAGCCCCGCCCAACAAGGTGCTGCAACTGACCGCTTTTCCGCTACGCTCCAAAGCGGCAAGTGAGCTTTGGCCTTAAAGCGGTAAAGACATCAGCTGTGATTGATGGACAGACACACCAAAAGAATGGACAGGCATAACAGGCACAAGGAACACCCTCGTCTATGACCGGAGCCTTTCTAAACCGCCTACTGGGCCACACCGCCCGCATCTTTCTGGCCACCATCTTTATAGTAGGTTGTGCGCAGTCGGACGAAACACGGCATCCGGAACGCTATGTCATCCCGGAAGACTACGTGGGATCGTTCCATATCGTCTTTGGCATCCAGTCTGGCGAGCCTCCATTGACGGAAGACGGAACCCGGGTATACCAGATCCCTGACAGCGGCGTTCTGCTTACTCAGGGCGGCCCCAACCCCGGGCGAACAGCCAGCGACAATATCCGCTTCTTCTACGACGGGGAAAACGATGACTTGCACCCCATCACCGGGCGCTGGACAACCAGCCTTCATGACACCAGTGAAAATCGCGCCGAGGAGGAGACTTATGTCTTTGGCGGGGGCATTTCGGAGATTCAACCGGTCAGGCATTGCAACATTTACAGCAAGAGCCTCTATGTTGGGACCAAGTCCCAGGCTTTGGAGCAGGTAAACTACTTCGAGATCTATAGTGACGACGGTATCGGAGCAATTCCCGAGAGGGTTTTTCTCGGAAGTTGCAATGAAAGATCAACAGATTAAAACCAAGGCCTGAATACAGAAATTCTGTCTAGCTCCAACTTTCATGATTTCTCACTGAACAACAGAGGTCGCCGACGCATTTTGCCCCCAGCCGGCGACTTTCCCATCAGCGCATCAACCACCATAAACCGGCATAGCCAACGTAGCCTGCGTTACCCGGCCAATTCCCCCCTTGTCGTCAAACAGCCGGGTCTCCACCAGGCCATTGCCGTTGTCGCCCATGCGGGCCCGCGCATCGAATCCTATCCATTCGCCGCAGGGCGGGCGTGTCAGGTATAGGCTGATGTCGGCATTGATACTGCCCACGTTGTCGGCCACGTGCAGTTGCCCGATACCGTTGCCGAAGTCCGCCAGGGTGGCCGCCTGCACGGTGGTTGAGCAGGGCTCGCCGGCCACCACCGGAATCGGCAACCGCATCCAGACCCGCCCTACCCCACGGCCCTGCACGCCGTCGATCAGGTGGACCTCGGCGGTGGTGTGCAGCCCGGTGAGTGTCAGCTGCGGCACGTCGCGGCCGCGTTCGGAAATCTGTACCAGCGTCTGTGCCGGGCCCTCGCGGGCCGGCAGGGTGTCGTCGGGAAAGCGGGCGTGCCCGGGGACGTCCAGCGGCGCCTGTTCCAGGTACAGTGCCGTGGCCCGGCTGACCACCACGTCGTCCGCCAGCAGATCGGCCTGCAGCACGCGGAGCCTGCGACCAGTGCGCACCGTCTCGACCCTGACGGTGAGCGGCTTTGACGGCACCGGACGAAGCAGGTCGGTGGTCAGTCTCGCCAGCCGCAGGCCACTGCCGGCGGCTGCCTGCTCCAGCGCCCACGCCAGCAGCCCGGTGGGCGGACCACCGTGCAGGTAATCCGGGCTCCAGGGCCCGCTGGCATTCTCGGTGGGCAGGTAGGCTTCGCCATCACGCAGGAATAACGCCTCGGCCATCGTTGTTTTCCTTATGATTGTTGTAGTAACTAGTGTCCCGTCTGGCTAATTCCTTAACCTACTGAGCTTCTGAAAAGCCGAAGAGCTAGACGTGCTGGTGAAGGTTTGGTGGTTCCAAGTCGAGACAGCAGAACGACGCTATTCGGCTTTTCAGGAGCTCCCGAAGGGCTTGCAGTAGATTAAGGAATTAGCCAGACGGGACACTAGACCAGCATACCGGGAAAGTGGCGCCTTGGGGATGGGTGTCCGGCACATCGTCTGGCCGCTGCCTCAGGGAACCCGCTCGAACACCACGACAGCAGCGACCGTGCCCTATGGCACCGGTTCGAAGTAGCGGTTGAGCAGATCCGGATCGTCAAAATGGCGCTTGCCGATGAAGGCTGTTGCGTGGTGCCCCCACTGACGCATGGCGCCCGGGGAAAGCACGCCGGTGGGCCAGAGCAGGAACCGTTCCAGGCGGGCGGTACCGGGCACCAGACCGTTGGGGAGGAACAGGCTCCGATGTCCGCCCTGGCCATCCGGTAACGCGCGGAGCTGGTCATAGTCCAGCATCTGGTACCGGGTCGCGGCTTTGCCCGACGCTGATGGCGACCCGAACCGGACATCGGTGACGTAGTGGGTGCCACTCTGAAGGTGGAGGGTTGCCCGTGCAGTGGTGGCATCGTTCGCGGGTGGCACTATGGGCAGAACTGACATGATCTCGTCACCCACGGATTCAGGCACCAGCCGGAGCCGGTCCGGGTTGGGGTACCACTGCAGGTAGCAGCCACAGGGGTGCACACTTTCGTACATCAGCACATCGGCGTTCCGGTCCAGCGTTACCCGCCAGATCAGGCCGTCGAGGCGACCACCATACAGATCCAGGGAATGGGGCCGGGGCCGACTGTCGAACCAGAACACATACACCAACTGCGGCAGCCATTGGTGCTGCCAGCGGACCCGGGAAAGCAGGGTGTAGGCCCTGGCCGGTGGCGTCACCTGCCACTGGCTGTCGTTCCAATGGGGGCTGCCCGGTATGTCGTAGGGTTTGCTGCTTGCCATCATCAGGTAGGGCGCATGATAAGCGAGTAACTGTGATAGCTCCTCCGGCTCGAACGACGGCATCCCCACGTCGTCCCATGCCTGCTCACGGCCGAGAATGGCCCTTACCTTCGCCGGGGCGGGTGCCAACGGGGCCGGGCCAAAGAGGCGAGCATCGGGACCGTCAACGGAGGTGCCGAAGAGCCCGACCTGCTCCTCTTCAAGCTGACCCACCTGGTAAGACAATATCGGCCGCACCAGCGGATAGACACCGACAACCCGGCGCCAGTCAAGGTAAGCATCCGGTTGATGTACCTCAGGCACCAGTGCCTGCCAACGGCGGGAATCGGCGGCCAGCGCCTCCACCTGCCGCCGGGCACACTGCATCAGCCGGGCCGGATCAAACCCGTGGGGAGACTCCAGGCGTTTCAGGCGTGCGCGCAACGCGCTCTCACCGTTGGCCAGCGCGTGATCTAACCAGTCCTGCCGTTGTCCCGGGTCCAATGATTTCAGGTCAACATGCACCAGGGTCCGATTGACCCTCAGATAGGGGTAACCCGGAATTTCCGTACCCTGGGCATCTTCGATACCCGCCAGGTGCAACTGCCGGTCGACATCTTCC
Source organism: Marinobacter shunpengi (assembly GCF_045449715.1). Taxonomy (NCBI): domain Bacteria; kingdom Pseudomonadati; phylum Pseudomonadota; class Gammaproteobacteria; order Pseudomonadales; family Marinobacteraceae; genus Marinobacter; species Marinobacter shunpengi. The sequence continues at coordinate 109,530 of NZ_JBJJLA010000009.1, forward strand.
CAGGCGGTGGTGCAGTTGGCGCTGAACATAGGTACGGGAGGACGGTAGCTGGCACATCCCGCGAGAACCAACACCACGAAAGCCAGTGCTACTACATTGCGGAGCAGCACAGCTACTGGGGGGAAACGGATCATTGCCCTGACTGCCATTGGGGATGCCGTAACGGTTGGTCAGAACTGTCGGTACCGGCCGACAGCAGAACTGTTTTCAGCCTAGCACACACGGCCAGCCCCGGAACTGGGAGGACATCAAAACGCAAGATCTGACCGTATGAGCTCGCTTAAACGCCGCGGCCCCCGCAGGATTCTGGGTTACACTGCCCGTTGATCTCACTTCCCGGAAGCAATAAGGCCCCCATGACGCCCGACCACAACGACCTCTGGTTCCTGCCCCTCGGCGGCACTGGTGAAATCGGCATGAACCTCAACCTCTACGGCCACGACGGCCAGTGGCTGATGGTGGACTGCGGGGTGACCTTTCCCCGGCCCGGTCGGGTGATTGCCGACGGCACGGTACACGGGCGTGGCGAACCGCCAGTGCAGATGGCCGATCCCGCCTTTATCGCCGACCGCCGCGAGCAGCTCGCCGGGCTGATCATCACCCATGCCCATGAGGACCACATCGGCGCGGTGCCCTACCTGTGGCCGCTGCTGCAATGTCCAATCTACACCAGCCGCTTTACCGCCGAGATCCTGCGCCGCAAGCTGGCGGAGTTCGACCTGCTGCACCGGGTGCCGATCCACGTGGTGGACGTGGACGAACGTCGCACCATCGGCCCGTTCGAGGTGCAGTGGCTGGCGCTGACCCACTCCATCCCCGATCCCAACGCCCTGATGATCCGCACCCCGGCGGGCCATATCTTCCACAGCGGCGACTGGAAGCTGGACGAGGAGCCACTGGTGGGCCACGGCTACACGTCGGGCACCTTCAAGGCCCTGGCGAACGAAGGCGTGACGGCCATGGTGTGTGATTCCACCAACGCCACGGTGGCGGGGCACTCCGTGTCCGAGTCGACGCTGGAGAAGGGGTTGCTGGCTGCAATTGAAGGCGCGCCGGGGAGGGTCATCGTCGCCTGCTTCGGCAGCAACATCGCCCGGCTGCACACCCTGGCCAACGTGGCCCGGGCCACCGGCCGCTACATGGGGCTGCTGGGGCGCTCGCTGATCAACATGGCCGGCGCGGCAAAGGCCGCTGGCGTCTGGAACGCGGACGACCACCTTATACCCCCTGCCCACCTGGGCTATCTTCCACGGGAGGAGGTGCTGGCCGTCGCCACCGGTAGCCAGGGTGAACCGCGCACCGCCCTGCGCCGCATGGCCATGGGCTCGCATCCCGAGGTGGAGCTGGAGCCGGGTGACCGGGTGATCTTCAGCGCCCGGGCCATCCCCGGCAACGAAGACGCCATCGATGCACTCATCGCCAGCCTCAGGGAACAGGGTGTGGAAGTGATCACCGCCGAAGCCGCCGACCTGCCCATCCACGCCTCCGGCCACCCTGCCCGGGACGAACTGCGCGCGATGTACCAGTGGGTGCAGCCGGGCGTGGCCATCCCCGTACACGGCGAAGCCGAACACATGGACGCCCACGCCGGCCTGGCGCGGGAATGCGGCGTGCCCAAGGCCCTGCTCGGCCGCAACGGCGACCTGTTCATGATCCGCCCGGTGCCGGGCATGCGTCGGCAGGTGGTGGAAACCGGACGTCTTGGTTGGGAAAAGGGGGAACTGGTTCGGGTGGTTTGAGTGGCCTGGTGCCCGTCGAGGATCTGCCAGATTTTGATCCCAACCGATACCTGAGCCTATGCTTTACGGACCTTGACACCCGATACGTTACAGGTTACATTTAAGGAATGATTCGAAGCTTCAAACACAAGGGATTGGCGAAGTTTTTCAAGTCCGGCAATACCGCAGGGATTCAGGCCGCGCACGCCAAGAGGCTTCGGCTCATTCTCGGTAGACTAAATGCAGCGTCGGATGCCAGGGATATGGACCTGCCCGGTCTTCGCTTGCACGAGCTTTCTGGTAATCGTGCTGGAATCTGGTCAGTGACCGTCAGCGGTAACTGGCGAGTGACTTTCCGGTTCGAGGACGGAGATGCCGAGATCGTGAATTACGAAGACTATCATTGAGGTGCTACCAATGTTGATGCACAACCCTCCCCACCCCGGCGAAGTATTGCGGGAGCTATGTCTTGAGCCCCTTGGCCTTTCCGTCACGGCGGCCGCAGAGGCGTTGGGCGTTAGCCGCAAAACCCTGAGCGCTGTTCTGAATGGCAAGGCGGGCATTAGTCCCGAAATGGCTATTCGGCTCTCTATCGCTTTTGATACCTCGGCGGAAAGCTGGCTGAATCAGCAGTCCCAGTATGAGCTTTGGCATGCCGAACAACACCGTAAGGAACTCAACGTGAAGAAGCTTGTTGCGGCTTGAAGTTCCACAACACAGGAAGGCCCAGGCATGAATGACGCTCAGAAACAAAAAGCGGAAAGCTTCCTGGAGCGCCATCAGGACGATGGCTGTTTTCTGATGCCCAATGCCTGGGATCCCGGCAGTGCCAAGATGCTGGTCGCGTCCGGGTTCGATGCTATCGGCACCACAAGCGCAGGCATCGCCTTTTCACGGGGCAAGCCTGACAATGGTTTCTGCTCTCCCGACGCAAGAATGGACCGCGATGCCATGCTTGCGGAGGTCTCAGCCATCTGTGAATCCGTGTCAGTGCCCGTCAATGCCGATCTGGAGAGTGGGTTCGGCGATTCTCCGGAAGCGGTTGCCGACTCCATCCGGCGTGCCATTGAGGCTGGAGCCGTTGGCGGCAACATTGAAGACTACACAGGCGATGAGACGCATCCTCTCTACGACCGCTCACTCGCCGTCGAGCGCATAGCAGCGGCGCGGCGCGCGATTGATGAGAGTGGGATCCCGTTTGTGCTTGTGGCCCGGACCGATCGCTTCAACATCGGGAAACCGGGTGGCCTGGCGGAAGCCATAGAAAGGGCCAACCTCTACCGGGAGGCGGGCGCTGACTGTCTGTTCGCGCCCGGCGCCAGTGATGTCGAAACCGTGGGCGAGCTGGTTCGTGAACTGACCGGCCCCCTGAACGTGGTCATGGGGCTGAGCGGCAGCGACGTAAGCCTCGCGCAATTGCGTGACCTGGGCGTCCGCCGGGTCAGCATCGGTGGCAGCCTGGCCCGTGCCCTCTATTTTCAGCTACGCGCGGCCGCGCAGGAGATGCTGGAACACGGCACCTTCTCCTATGCGAAGGACCAGATACCCCAGACTGAACTGAACCGGATTTTTGAGTCGGAACTGTGAAGGATGAGACAGACATGAACTATCCCATCGAAGGATCCTGCCAGTGTGGGGGCGTAACCTATCAATTGCTCGCTGAGCCTCTGTTGGTGATGGCCTGTCACTGCAAGGAGTGCCAGAAACTCTCGACCAGTGCGTTCAGCATCACGGCGGTTGTGGATGCGACCGCCATCGAGTTTCAGGGCGAGATGGTGGAGTGGAGACGGGTTGCGGAAAGCGGCAATATAAACGGGGCCATGTTTTGCCCGACCTGTGGTAACCGCATCTATCACTTTAACCCCGACCAGCCTGACAAGATAAAGCTCAAACCATCAAATCTGTCCGATACCAGCATCATCAAACCGACCGCCCATGTCTGGGTCAGCGAGAAGCAGGACTGGTATTCCATACCTGAGGGTGTGGCAGTCTATGACAGGCAGCCATAATTCGATTGGCCTACCATCAATGGCCAGGAGCTGATGATGACCTTTCTGGATCGAGGTCAGGTCTTACCCGTTAGAACGTAAATGTTGCTTACCGATGAAGTCCAACAAGCGCATGCGCAAAGGACTGGGCTTAAGGCTCCTTCACCAAGCAGCTTTCAGCCGCCGCTTATAGCTGATATCACACAAGGAGGTAGTACATGAAGCAAACAGGTAGCTGTCTCTGCGGAGGCATTCAGTACGAAATCAACGGTCCGCTGACCGATATCCTGAACTGTCATTGCACAATGTGCCGGAAGCTACATGCCTCGGCGTTCAGAACCCGTGCAAAAGTACGGTCGTCGGACTGGCGCACCGTCAAAGGTCAGGAGTTGATGACGTTCTACGAGTCCTCTCCCGGAGAGCATAAAGGCTTTTGCTCAAACTGCGGCTCCAGCCTCTACACCAAATTCGATGCGAACCCCGAAGTCTATGGTTTTCCGCTCGGAACGCTCGACACGGATCCGGGAGTAAGGGCAGAACGTCACGTCTTTGTGGGCAGCAAGGCTCCCTGGTTCGAGATTACGGATGACCTGCCTCAGCATGCAGAGTATGACTGAGGCGGTGATAACACTCATGAACCTTCCCGGTATCAATAGGCAATAGTCATTTTTGGAAGATATGGCAGCCGACGGCCTTTGGTGCGGTACAGATCGCGGTCTCGATGGAACGCAGAAGAATTTCTCGTCGCTGTCGAAATCTCGATTGGTTGTTCGACTGTAAGGAGGCAGCACATGACGCTGTCAATTGATCAACAACCTGGAGAAAGCGAACCATGTCCCGAATGATCTTCGTGAACCTGCCCGTGACGGACCTCAAGGCATCGATGAACTTCTACAAGGCCCTCGGCTTCGAGAACAACCCACACTTTACCGACGATACCGCAGCCTGCATGGTATGGAGCGAGGTGATCCACGTCATGCTGCTCACCCATGCCAAGTGGCGTACCTTTACCGACCGCCCGATCCCACCGGCAACGTCCAGCGAAGTGATGCTTGCCGTGTCGTGCGACAGCCGCGAAGCCGTCGATGCCATGAACGAGGCGGCTGCCAAGAATGGTGGCACGGCAGACATCAACCCTGTCCAGGAACTTGGTTTCATGTATAACAGGAATCTGGCGGATCCAGATGGGCACGTCTGGGAGGCCATGTGGATGGATCCAGCTGCGATTCCCGCAGATGATCAGGCAGGTTAAGAACGCCCACCACCAGAATATGGCGCGAAATAGCTCCCCCATCCGGAGACAGTACCCAACGCCTACGTCACACATTGCAGGAGGCAGGATGATCGTCATCTATGGAATCAAGGAACACCTTAACCCGGTGAAGGCCCGGCTTTCGGAGGTCATTCACGGTTGCATGAAAGCAGTTCTGGGTATGCCGGAGGACAAGCGGGCTCATCGGTTCATCCCAATGGACGCCGAAAATTTCTATTACCCAGGCGGCAGAACGCCCGCTTACACGGCCATTGAGATCAATATGATGCAGGGGCGCAAGCCGGAAACCCAGAAAGCCCTGATCAAGGAGCTATTCCAGAAGATCGAGTCAGAGATTGGCATCTCACCCGTGGATGTCGAAATCACGATAAAAGAGCAGCCTGCCCACTGTTGGGGGTTCCGGGGCATGACGGGCGACGAGGCTCGTGACCTCAAGTACTCAGTCAATGTGTAGTACCCATCCGAGTTCGTTCCTGGCCCGGTAGAGGACCAACGACTGCGGTTGTTTGGCGAGGAGTAGGATATGGAAAAGGTGATACTGATAACGGGAGGCAGCCGGGGAATTGGGGCGTCAACCGCGAAACTGGCGGCGACCTCCGGATACGCGGTGGCCATCAGTTACCTGACTGACGCTGATGCGGCCCTCAAGATCGTCAGAGATATTCAGAAAGCCGGTGGCAAGGCATCCTCTTTTGCGGCTGATGTCTCCAAAGAAGCGGATGTGATTGGTCTCTTCGAAGCAGTGGATGAAGAATTCGGAACCATCCACGCTTTGGTCAATAATGCGGGTGTGCTGGATGTGCAAACCCGGGTTGAACAGATGTCAGCAGCGAGGATTGAGCACACACTGGCGGTGAACGTGTTGGGAAGCTTTCTGTGTGCGAGGGAAGCGATACGCCGGATGTCGCGGACCCATGGCGGACAGGGCGGCGCCATCGTCAACGTGTCCTCCGCGGCGTCTCGCCTGGGATCGCCGAACGAGTACGTCGACTATGCGGCAGCCAAAGGCGCTATTGATAGCTTTACCATCGGGCTTGCCAAGGAGGTGGCGGCAGAGGGCATCAGGGTGAACGCGGTTCGGCCCGGCGTCATCTATACGGACATCCACGCCAGTGGCGGTGAGCCGGAACGTGTAGACCGGGTCAAGGGCTCGGTCCCGATGCAGCGTGGCGGCCAACCTGAAGAGGTCGCCAGGGCCATACTATGGCTGCTCTCAGATGAGGCGTCCTATTCGACAGGATCGTTGCTGGACGTGGCGGGAGGACGATGAACGTTAGTCCGCCCTGATAGGTTGCACTACGCGGACGCACTAAGGATATTAAACCACATGGATGAAGAACAGGATCCCGCCATCAGGGCGTTTTTCGGTGATTTCGTCGCCGCATTTTCGAGCTTCGATGGTGATCGGGTAGCTGAAAAATTCAGCCTTCCCTATCTGGCCAAAGGGCCCGGTGATGCATGTAAAGTTTTCAATTCAGGTTCGGCTCTGGCGGCGTATTTTCAGTCCTACCTGGATGACTATCACTCGCAAGGGTGCCGTGAATGTCACTATTCGAGTCTTTCCATAAACTGGCTGGGATCTGAATGCGCGATAGCCTCTGTAACCTGGGATCTGGTGGATACCGCCGGGACATCGGTCACGTCCTGGCCGGAATCTTACATGCTGTCCTTTGGGAGCGGTAAAGCCCTCGCCTTTGCCACCGTCGACCACGTCGAGTAACAGAACGGGAACAGATAGAGGTATACACCAATGCAATCAGACGTCGTCAATCTGGCCGAGAAGTTCAGCAAGTTTTCAGAACACTGGTCGCCACGCATCGTCGCGGAAATGAACGACTACCAGTTCAAGCTGGCTAAGTTCCTCGGCGATTTCGTATGGCATGACCATAAGGATACCGATGAGGTGTTCCTGGTGGTCAAAGGTGCAATGGGCATTGAGCTTCGAGATGGTGTTGTCCATCTGTCCGAGGGCGAAATGTATGTGGTCCCCAAAGGGGTGGAACATAGGCCCTTTGCTGAAAATGAGTGCCATGTTCTGCTGATTGAACCCCAGGGCGTCGTTAACACCGGTGATTCCGGTGGCGAGCTTCAGGCGGAGAACGATGTCTGGGTGTAGCGACCGTCCACGGAAAACTTCTGACGTCGCCCCCTACCACAAAATATAGATTGATACAGACATGAAACCAGTCATCCAGGAAGAAACAACCGGCTGTGGTATCGCCGCATGCGCGGCTCTTGCGGGCGTCAGTTATGCGGAGGCCAAACGGAAGGCGAATGCCCTGGGCATCTACGCGGCAGATACCGCGCTTTGGTCGGAAACCGGGCACGTCCGGAAACTTCTGCGGGAATTCGGTATCTCCGTGTCGCCCCGGGAAACGCCGTTCGAGTCCTGGGAGCACCTGCCGGACAGGGCGCTCATGGCCATCAAGTGGCGTATGGAACGGGGCAGGCCGTTCTGGCATTGGGTGGTGTTTGTCCGGGAAGACGGCGAGGCAACGGTGCTGGATTCCAAGAAGGCCCTGACATCAAACGTCCGCCGGGATTTCGGGCACATCAGGCCCAGATGGTACATTCAGGTGTCCAGTTAACCAGATGCAGCGATACCCCGGGCCCGGTCGTTACTCCTTGAAATAAACCACCTGATGCGTAGTGGCAAGCAACTCTCCGCCCGGGCTCCAGACTTCGGCGCTCTGGTCGAAGAACCCCTGGCCGAAGTGGTTCGCGCTGGCCACCCCCAGTACCGGGGCACTGCCGATGGACGCCAGTTGCTCGCCGCTGACATGGAAATAGGTGGTCAGGGAGACGGTGCCGATAGGTACCAGCTTTGGCCGCCGGATGTAGATGCGGGGAAAGAAGGCGTCGCACAGGGCCGACAGGGAGACGAAGTCCAGCGATCGCGCCGGCTGGTCCTGCAGCCATACCCGGCTCCGGGACGGGTACTCCGGGTGCGGTTCCTTCATCAGTTCACCATCGACGAAACGCATGTCGTAGTTCCGGGTCCACTTCGGACGACCTTCCTTGGACGCATCGGAGAGGTCGGACGCGGGCGGCACCTCCGGGAAGGCGCTCTCGGTGCTGGCCCAGGTCTCGCGCCTTCGCGCCGTTACGGCGGTAGCGAAGGCCACGGTCTCACCACCCTGCAGCATCTCCACCCACCAGTGCTGACTGTTGCGATTGGTGCGCACTGGCCGGGCGATGACCTCAAAGTCGCCATCCGCCACGGGGGCGGCGAAATTGACGGTCAGCGACACCGGTTCGCCCAGCAGTTCCTCGTGGGAGAGCACGCCGTTGAGCAACGTGGCGCCGGTGGTGCCACCAAACGGCCCGACCATGTTGGCGTAGGCCGGGCTGGTGGCGCCCTGCCAGCGCCCGGTGTCGACGGGGGTCAGGGCAACGGCCTGGTCGAGGGGATGAACGGGGGTGTTGTTGTCAGTCATGGTGGCCTCGCACACGGATTAGAGGTGGACCCGGCTGCCGGATCTTGACGGTGATAGTTGCATATACAATACTTGCAGCTACAAATACTATCCGGAGCCTCCCATGACCGTCAAATCCCCGGTATCCGACAAGGCCAAACCCCAGGGTTGCACCAACTACCGCATCAGGCAACTGATGCGGCAGGTGTCGCAGTTCTACGATGCCGAACTGGGGCAGGCCGGGCTCAAGGGCACCCAATACGCACTGATGGCCCACGTCATCCAGCTGGGCCCGGTGCGCCCGGGGGATCTTGCAAGGGCCATGAAAATGGACGCCTCCACCCTCACCCGCAACCTGAAGCCCCTGCTGGATGCCGGCTGGCTCGCCCAGTCCCCCGGCCCGGATCGCCGCAGCCGGACCATTGTCATCACCGACGACGGCCGGCAGAAGTGGCACCAGGCCAGGGAGCACTGGAAGCGGGCCCAGCAGCGCATCAACCGCATGCTGGGCGAAGAGCGGGTCATGGCGCTGCACAGCCTGATTGATGAATCACTGGACCTGCTCGCGCCCCACGAGCCAACCGGGGCAGACTCATGACCGCCTCCGCGCCGGGGACAGCCCCGCCAGCGGCCATGACACGCACCGAACAGATGCTCAGTCGTCCGGCGCTACCACTGATCCTCGCCATGGCCGCGCCCAACGCCATCGCCTTCCTGGTGCAGGGCAGTGTGAGCATGGCTGAGGTCTGGTTCATCGGGCATCTTGGCACCGCGGCACTGGCCGCCATTGCCCTGATGTTCCCGGGGTTGATGCTGATGCAGATGCTGGCCAACGGCGCGATTGGTGGGGCATTGAGCAGTTCTGTGGCCAGGGCGCTGGGCCGGGGCCGCAGGGACCAGGCAGAGGCGTTGATCTGGCATGGCGTGACTATTGCGGTGGCTGCGGGCGGTCTGTTCTGGCTGCTGTGGTGGCTTGTCGGGGCGGCCCTGCTCAATCAACTCGACGTCACCCCGGCTGTCATCAACGACGCCCTGATCTATGGCCATATCCTGTTTGGGGGCAGTGTGGCCCTGTGGCTGATGGGTATTATCGCGGCCATCTACCGGGGCATGGGGGAAATGCGCTTTCCTGCCGTGGTGATAGTGCTGGGTGCATTTGTCCAGATTCCGCTATCCGGCGCACTGATCCTGGGCTGGGCGGGCCTGCCGCAACTTGGGGTGGCGGGCGCCGCCATTTCTGTGGTGTTGACCATGGGCCTGATGGCCGCCGTGCTCCTGGTCAGGCTGGCCGGCAATGGACAGGTACTGCAACTGCGGCTGTCCAGCCTGACCCTGCAACGCGGGCTGTTTGCAGATATCTTCCGGGTCGGGGCACTGGCGTCGCTGTCTCCGGTACTCACGGTGCTGGCCATTGCCGCGGTGAACGTGATTGTCAGTGGTTTCGGCGCCGCGGCCCTGGCGGGCTATGGTATTGCCGCCCGGCTGGAGTTTCTGTTGATTCCGATGGTGTTTGGCATCGGTGCCGCCATGACGGCCATCGTCGGTACTAATATGGGCGCCGGTCAGGTGGCAAGGGCCGAGCAGGTGGGCTGGACTGGTGGCGCGCTCGCGGCAGCACTGACCGGCAGTGTCGGCCTGTTACTGGCGATAGCACCGGGACTTTGGGTTGGCCTGTTTACCGATGATCCGGAAACGTTTGCCGCCGGTGCCCGGTTCCTGCAGATTGTCGGCCCGGTGTTCCTGTTCCAGGGCCTGGGCCTAGCCCTCTACTTCGGTTCCCAGGGGGCGGGTTTTATCCAGTGGCCGGTATTCGCCGCACTGGTCCGGTTTGTGGTGGCCATTGGTGGTGCCTCGCTGGTGGCATACGGGTTCGGTTTCGGGCTGGATGCGGTCTACGCCTGTATCGCCGCCGGTATGCTGCTGTTCGGCGCCATTACGGCCAGTGCCCTGCGGCTCGGCGCCTGGCGCCGGGCGTTACCTGGCCAATGACAGCACGGGCGTGGTGGTGGCCATTGGATGGCGCGCGGCGTTGACACCCCCGGCCCATATCCTATGCTGACCCACTCGCCTTACCAATCCCGACGACCCCTCGGCACTCGACACTGAAACGGAGGTGCTGCCATGAAATACGCGTCCCTTGCCAAACCCGGCGGACTGGATCAACTCGCGGTCACCGAAGGCCCGGAACCCGGCGAACCCGGCCCCGGCGAGGTGCGGGTCCGGATTCGTGCCAGTTCCCTGAACTTCCATGATTATTCCGTGGTTGCCGGTCGCATTCCCACCGACGATGGCCGGATTCCCATGTCCGACGGCGCCGGTGTGGTGGAGGCCGTGGGTGCCGGCGTCAGCGACTTCCGGGTGGGCGATCATGTGGTGTCCACGTTTTTCCCGGAGTGGCTGAACGGGCCGGCGCCCCTCGCCGACTTCAGCACCACACCCGGCGACGGCGTCGATGGTTACGCCCGGGAACTGGTGGTCGCGCCCACCCGGGCCTTCACCCTGGCGCCGGCCGGATACTCTCACGCCGAAGCCGCCACCCTGACCACCGCGGGCCTGACCGCCTGGCGGGCGCTGGTAGTGAATGGCGGGCTCAAGGCCGGGGATACGGTGCTTACCCTGGGCACCGGTGGCGTGTCCATCTTTGCCCTGCAGTTCGCCCGGATGATGGGCGCCCGGGTGATATCGACCTCATCCTCCGATGCCAAACTCGAAAAACTGAAGACCCTGGGGGCCGACGAGACCATCAACTACAGGACTATCCCTGCCTGGGGCCAGCGGGTACTTGAACTGACCGGTGGCCGGGGTGTGGACCATGTGATTGAGGTGGGCGGCCCCGGTACCCTGCCGGAATCCATCGACGCGGTATCCATTGGCGGCCATATCTCGCTGATTGGCGTGCTCACCGGCCGGGCGGGGGAGGTTCCCACGGCAAAACTGATGGCCAAGCAGGCACGGCTGCAGGGACTGATTGTAGGCAGCCGGGCCCAGCAGCAGGACATGGTCCGCGCCCTTGAGGTGAATGACCTGCACCCGGTGATCGACCGGTCGTTTGCGCTGGAGGAGATCGCCGAGGCATTCCGCTATGAGGAGGCCGGCAGGCACTTCGGCAAAATCTGCCTGGAGATCTGATAGCCCGGCAGAGATTTACCTGTCAGCCCCGGCCCTGGGCTGGCAGGGTGCCGAACAGCCGCTGTGTCATCACCAGAGCCAGGGCAATGGCCACGCCGGAGGCTCCGAAGGCCAGCGGGAACCCGCCCAGGGACAGCAGCCCGCCGAACAGCAGGGGCGCCAGGAAGTGGATCGCCCGGTTGGCCATCAGACGCATGCCCAGGGCGCCGGAGCGTTTTTCCTTATCGACGGATTCGGCCAGGATCACCATGGACAGGGGCTGGGTCAGGCCCGAACCCAGGCCCACCAGCACGGCCAGCAGGCCGATCAGCACGATCTGCTCCGAGAAACCCAGCAGGGCAATACCGATGGCCAGGGAGCCCAGCGCCAGCAGTACCGCCGGCCCCCGGCCGCCCACCAGGGCGATCAGGCGGGCCATGAAGGGACGGATCACCATGGACACACCGGCCCGCAGGCTAACCAGTACGCCGATCACGACCGGGCTCATGGCCAGGCTTTCCAGGTAGACGGGCAGGTAGCTGCCGTATACCCCCAGGGCGAACATGCCCAACACCGTCACCAGTACCGACAGCTGCACGCCCCGGCTGGTCTGCATCAGGTGCCACTGGGCCCGGAAGCCGCTTTCCCGTCGTTCAACCACCAGACGCTCCCGGGCCTGACCGGTGAGCCACAGGCCGGCGATGGCGCTCAGGGCCGCAATCACCGCCATCGCCAGGAACACCTGACCGACGCCGTCCTGCTCCGGTAACAGCAGCCCCGCCAGCAACGGCCCCACTACCTGCCCGCCGGACAGCCAGGTGGAATACCAGCCAAAGTACTGCTCCAGCCGCGGGCCAGTGCCCAGGTTGGAAATCAGCGTCTGGGCCGACAGCACCATCTGCAGGTGGGCCAGCCCCACCAGCAACTGCCCCAGCACCAGCCCCGGGTAGCCGTACCAGAAGTGCATGGACAACAGGCCCGCCACCATCAGCCACGCCCCGGCCAACAGGGTCGCGCGACCACCATAGCGGGTGACGACACCACCCAGGGGAATGGCAAACAGCAACGGCAGCAGATACTGGGTACTCAGCACGGCACCCAGCACCAGCGGTGACGCCCCCAGCCTCAGCCCGTACACCGGCACGGCCACAATCAGCATGGAATAGACGACAAAACACAGGCCCAGGGCCAGGCAGATGACAAAGAAGTTTCTGCGGGCCTCGGCGGGGGCAACGGTCTCGGCGCTGGACGGCTTTTCTGGAGTCAACGGTCAGTCTTCGAATGTTAGCAAGATAAGGGAATAGACCATGGTAACCTGAGGCACCTGCAACGGGAAATCCGTCATTCCGCGTAAACCTAGCCTCCTGACACAAGACAGCGCCACGCTCCGGTGTCAGCCTCCGGTGATCACCCTTATCAGGAGAAGCCCCCATGAACTTCGACTACACCGACCGGGTCCGGGATCTGCAGGCGCAGGTTCAGGCGTTTATGGACGAACACATCTACCCCAATGAAGCCGCCGTATTGGAGGAAATCCGCTCACTGGGGCCCTTCAAGGTGTCCCCGAAGCTGGAGGAACTCAAGGCCATCGCCCGGGAGTCCGGGCTGTGGAATCTGTTCCTGCCGGAATCCGAGTACGGCGCCGGCCTGACCAACCTGGAGTATGCGCCCCTATGCGAGCTCATGGGTCGGGTGGCCTTTGCGCCGGAGGTGTTCAACTGCAGCGCACCGGACACCGGCAACATGGAGGTGCTGGTGCGCTATGGCACCGACCAGCAGAAGAAACAGTGGCTGGAACCCCTGCTGGAGGGGAAGACCCGCTCCTGCTTTGCCATGACCGAACCGGCGGTGGCGTCCAGCGATGCCACCAATATCCAGTCGTCCATCACCCGGGACGGGGACGAGTATGTGGTCAACGGGCACAAATGGTTCAGCTCCGGCGCCACTGATCCCCGCTGCTCCCTGTTTATCTTCATGGGCAAGAACGATCCGGACAACCCGGACCGCCACAAACAGCAGTCCATGATCATCGTGCCCCGGGATGCGGAGGGCGTGGAGATCGTGCGCCCGCTGCCGGTGTTCGGCTATGACACCCTGGACCGGGTGACGGAGGTGAAATTCAACAACGTGCGGGTTCCCGCTGCCAACATGCTGCTGGGCGAAGGCCGGGGCTTCGAGATTGCCCAAGGCCGCCTGGGGCCCGGTCGCATCCACCACTGCATGCGGCTGATCGGCCTGGCGGAACGGATGCTGGAGCAGATGTGCCAACGGACCCAGCAGCGGGTGACCTTCGGCCAGCCGGTGTCGACCCAGAGCGTGACCCTGGAGCGCATCGCCGAGTCCCGTATCGCCATCGAGCAGGCCCGGCTGCTGACCCTGAAGGCCGCCTACATGATGGATACGGTGGGCAACAAGGTGGCGAAGGCGGAGATCGCCATGATCAAGATCGCCGCCCCCAACATGGCCTGCAAGGTGATCGACTGGGTGATGCAGGCCCACGGCGGCGCCGGGGTAATCAACGATCACGGCATTGCCGCCGCCTACGCGGTTGCCCGCTTCCTGCGCATTGCCGACGGCCCGGACGAGGTCCACCGCAACCAGCTGGGGCGGATGGAGCTGAAGAAGCATCCCGTCGGGTGAGGTCAGACCTGGACATCGGCCTGCTCCACCCTCTCCCCACCCCTCTCCCTCAAGGGAGAGGGGTTTTGAATGAAACCCTGGCGCTGCCGGGTGTGACCACCTCGCCGTCGCTGTTGAGCAGGGCCACTTCCAGGGCCACTTCGCCGGTGGCCGTATCAATGTCTGTCACACGGCCGGTGGCTGTCAGGGAGTCACCCACATAACTGGCCCGGAGGTTGCGATAGGCGAACTCCGTCAGGGTGCCGCGATCCCCCAGCCACTCCAGCACCAGCTGGGTCAGGAAATCCCCCTGCAGGGGGCCGTCAATCACGATGGCGGGATGCCCTTCCTCCCCGGCGGTATACGGCAGGTCGTAGTGAATGCGGTGGGGGTTCCAGATGGCCGCGTTGTACAGGAACAGCTGCACCTCATCCGGGGCAAACGTCCGTTCGGGCAAGGTGTCGCCGGTGCGGATGCCTGACAGTTCCATGATCACCTCGCTATCCAGGTGGAGCTCTCAGTCATGACCGGTTCTCCCGCTTCGGTTTCAACACGGTTTTCCACCACCACAAAGATCAGCGGCCCCCGGGTGCCTTCCTTCTCAAACAGGTCCAGCAAGGTGTGCTGCGAGACCAGTACATCGCCCGCATGGATCCCCCGGAACCAGGACTGCTCGGATCCACCGGCCATCACCCGTTTCAGGGGCAGCTCGGGCACCAGTCCGCTGTCCGGGGGCAGGCCGTCGTGGCCAAGCCTTTCCCGGGGCAGTATCGGCGTAAACAGTCCGAACAGGAACATGGGCGGGGCTTCGTCACCCTCAATGAACTTTTGCAGACGCTGACCCGTGGCGGCGGCGTACTTCCGGATCTCCCGGCGGGTGACCTCCGCCGTCACCGGGGGCAGCTCTCTACCTATGGCCGAACGATGTTCCTGGGTCAGCAGCGCCATACCGCCGCCCTCACTTGCCCGGCCATTGGGGTTTGCGCTTCTCATTGAAGGCCGCCATGCCTTCCTTCGCGTCCTCGGTCAGGGTCATGGTGGCCAGTTGGGTTTCCGTATAGGCGATGGCCTGCTCGAAGGTCATGTCCTCGATGGCCTTGATGGCATACTTGCCTCGGCGGATGGCGGTGGGGGACTTGTCGGTGAGGCGACTGATCAGCCAGTCCACCCTGTCGTCCAGCTCCTCCGGCGCCACCACGTGGTTGAGCAGGCCATGCTGCAGGGCTTCATCGGCGGTGAAGGGCTCGCCGGTGAGGGTCCATTCCCGCAGTACCCGACGCGGTACCAGCCGCTGCATCAGGCTGAGTACCTGCATGGGGAACAGGCCCACCTTCACTTCCGGCAGACCGAACTTCACGTCGCGATGGGCCACCGCCATATCCGCCATGCACAGCAGGCCCATGCCGCCGGCCATACAGACACCGTTCACCCGGGCGATGCAGGGTGTGGTGGCATTCACTGCCAGCCGGAACAGGTCCGCGTACTCGGCATTGGGTTGTGAATAGTCAAAGGCAAAACCCTGGCCCGGCTGCAGGTCGCCACCGGCACAGAAGGCCTTTTCCCCTGCGGCGGTGAGCACGATAACGCGGATATCCGGATCTGATTCCGCCTTGAGATAGCCTTCCCGAATACGGGCGATGACCTCGTTGTTGATGGCATTGCGCTTTTCCGGCCGGTTGATGGTGATCCACAGGGCCGGGCCCTTCTGTTCCAGCAGGACGGCGTCTTGTTCAGCATTGGACATATCAGGCTCCAGGTTATTGGTCGGCTTCGGCGGGAGTGATCTCGGCAATCACCTTGCCGGCGGTGACCTGCTCGCCCTCGCTCACGGTCAGGGAGGTTAAGGTGCCGGTCACGGCCGCCGTATGGACGTGCTCCATCTTCATGGCTTCCAGCACAATCACCGCCTGTCCGGCCTCGACCTCGTCACCCTCGCTCGCATGCAGGGCGACCACGCGGCCGTTCATGGACGCCCGGATCACGCCATCCCCGGCCTCGTCACCAGCCACCGCCGCTTCGTGGGTGTGATCATCGATGCGGTAGGACTGCCCCCGATAACGCAGGTACAGCCGGTTACCGTTGCGGGTCATGACAGCCGCCTCGGACAGTCCCTGGCAGGTAAAGCGCACATCCGTGCCGTCGATGGCGTCCAGGGTCAGGTCCGTGCCCTCGCCTTCCAGGTCCACATGGAAGCCGCCGTTGCCCTGCTTGCTGACACGGGCATCGGCGGCCTCGCCGTCCACACTGAAACGGAAGATAATAGGCAGCCGGTGGGTAATCCGGCTGATGGAGCCGCCATAGCTGCCCTGGGCATCGGTGGCGTAGAGCAGTACCGCCGCCAGCACGCGGGCGCGCGTATCAGCCCCGTCGTCCCGGGCCAGCAGCTCGTCCTGGTGGTTCTCTACAAAAGCGGTGGTGGCTTCCCCCTGCACAAAGGTGGGATGTTCCAGGCACGCCCGCAGGAACGCCTGGTTGGTTTCCACGCCCAGGGCGGTGGCATCCTCCAGGGCGCTCACCAGCCGGCGACGGGCTTCCTCCCGGTCGGCGCCGGTGCTGATCAGCTTGGCGATCATGGAATCATAGAATGGCGGAATGTCCGAGCCGGATTCCACCGCATCCTCCACCCGCAGCGTGGCGGGCATCTGCCACAGGGCCATGGTGCCGCTCTGGGGCATGAACCCTTCGCTGGGGCTTTCCGCACACAGGCGTACCTCGATGGAGTGGCCTCGCAGCACGATGTCATCCTGGGTCAGCGGCAGGGGCTGACCGGCGGCCACCCGCAGTTGCAGTTCCACCAGGTCCAGCCCGGTGATGGATTCGGTGACCGGGTGCTCCACCTGCAGGCGGGTGTTCATTTCCATGAAATAGAACTCGCCGTCCTGGTCCAGCAGGAATTCCAGGGTGCCGGCGCCTTCGTAGTGGATGGCTTTTACCGCCGTCACGGCGGTCTCCCCCATACGGGCCCGCAATTCCGGTGACACCGCCGGCGACGGTGCCTCCTCCACCACCTTCTGGTGACGTCGCTGGATCGAGCAGTCACGCTCGCCGATGTAGACGGCATTGCCGTAGCGGTCCGCCATCACCTGGATCTCGATATGGCGGGGGTTGATGATGGCGCGCTCGAGGATCACCTCCGGGTCGCCGAAGGCGCTCTCCGCCTCCGAGCGGGCACTGCGCAGGGCGGCGGGGAAATCCTCCGCCTTTTCCACCAGCCGCATACCCCGGCCGCCACCGCCGGCGGTTGCCTTGATCATGATCGGAAAGCCCACCTCATCGGCCTCACGGATCAGCCGGTCCTCATCCTGGTCCTCGCCCTGATAACCGGGTACGCAGGGTACGCCGGCGTTCATCATCAGCTGTTTGGCGCCAGCCTTGTGGCCCATGGCCTCGATGGATTCCCCGGACGGCCCGACGAAAACGATGCCCGCCTCTTTGCAGGCCCTCGGCAGTTCCGGGTTTTCTGCCAGGAAGCCATAACCCGGGTGGATGGCGTCGGCGCCACTCAAGCGGGCGGCCTCGATAATGCGGTCAATGCGCAGGTAGGATTCGGCGGGCAGGTCGCCACCAATGGCCACAGCCTGATCCGCCGCCCGCACGTGGCGGGCGTTACGGTCAGCGGAGGAATAGACCGCCACGGTGCGATAACCCAGTTCACGGGCAGAGCGGATCACCCGCAGGGCGATCTCGCCCCGGTTGGCCACCAGCACCTTGCTGAAGGGAGTCGGTTGGTTCGCTGTTGTGTTACTCATAGTGTGCAGACACCGTTCTCAATTCCTGGGATGGCCGGTGGTCGCCGGCCCCGTTTCGTCTAGTCGCATGCCCAGGAGTCTGTGCGGTAGAAATCGCGCCGCGCAGACTCCTAGGGCCGGGCCACCCCGAACTGCATGGCGTGGGGTTCGCGGCGTTCCGCATCCCGGCACACCGACAGTACATAGGCCAGCACCGAGCGGGTTTCCCGGGGATCGATGACGCCGTCGTCCAGAAGTCGGGCGCTGGTGGTGAACACGTCCATCTGGCTCTCGAAGGTGTCGATGATCTTCTTCTCCATGGCCGCCAGCCGGTCGTGGTCCACTTCACCGGTCTTGCGCATCATCGCCGCCTCGGTGACGTTGGTCATGGTCTTCGCCGCCTGCTCGGCGCCCATCACGGCGGTCTTGGCGTTGGGCCAGGAGAAACAGAACCGGGGCGCGAACCCCCGGCCGCACATGCCGTAGTTCCCCGCCCCGAAAGACGCCCCACAGTAGATGGTCACCTGGGGTACGGTGGCGTTGGTCACCGCCTGGATCATCTTGGAGCCGTGCTTGATGATGCCGGCCTGCTCGTACTCCTTGCCCACCATGAAACCGGTGGTGTTGTTCAGGTACAGGATCGGCGTCTGGGACTGGCAGCAGGCCTGGATGAAATGGGTGGCCTTGGTGGCACCGGCCGGATCGATGGGGCCGTTGTTGGTGATGATGCCCACCGGCAGGCCCTCAATCTTCGCGTGGCCACACACGGTGGAGGAACCGTAGTTGGCACCGAATTCCAGGAAGTAGGAGTCGTCCACAATGCGGGCGATCACCTCCTTCATGTCCACCGGGCGCTTGTAGTCCATGGGCATGATGCCCAGCAGTTCCTCCTGATTGTAACGGGGCGGCTGGAAGCTACGGGATCCCTGTGGAGGCAGGTCGCCGTCCCAGTCCAGTTGGGCCACCACTTCCCGCACCATGCGCAGGGCGTCGCGGTCGTCTTCCGCCAGGTAGTCCCCCAGCCCGGAGATACTGGTGTGCATCTCGGCACCGCCCAGTTCCTCCTCGGTGGCGATCTCGCCGGTGGCGGCCTTCAGCAGCGGCGGCCCCGCCAGGAACGCCCGGGAACGGTCCCGCACCATGATGATGTAGTCCGACAGGCCGGTCTGGTAGGCGCCACCGGCGGTGGAAGAGCCGTGGGTGACGGTCACCACCGGCAGGCCCGCGGCGGACAGACGGGTCAGGTTGGCGAACAGGGTGCCGCCATGGATGAACTGGTCCACCTTGTAGTTGAGCAGGTTGGCGCCGGCGCTTTCCACCAGTTGCACATAGGGCAGCTTGTTCTTCAGGGCCAGTTCCTGCACCCGCAGCTGTTTTTCCAGGCCCATGGCCTGCAGGGCGCCGGCGTCGATGCCCGAGTCATTGGCGGAGATCATCACCCGCACGCCGGACACATAACCGATGCCGGCCACCACACCACCGCCAGGCACGCTCTTGTCCGGGTCCGGGTTGTCCAGGCCATATCCAGCCAGGGTGGACAGTTCCAGGAACGGCGCGCCCGGGTCCAGCACCAGGGCAAGGCGCTCCCGGGGCAGCAACTGGCCCCGCTTCTCGAAGCGCTCCTTGGAGGCCTCGGACTTGGCACGGGTACGGTTCTCCAGTTCGCGGATACGATCCAGCAGGGTGCTCATGCCCTGCTGGTTCTCACGAAAGGCATCGCTGCCGGCGGATATCTTGGACTCGATGACGGCCATAGGATTGGTGTTCCAGTGTCGTGGATTTCTTCTTTCAACATAAATTTGATCAAGCGATTGGTCAATACTAGAATCAGAAAAAAACCAACGATGGAAACCGCCCTATGATCAAGCTGTACCACTGCGCGAGTGCCCGCTCCTTCCGCGCCCTCTGGGCCCTGGAGGAACTGGGCCTGGACTACGAGCTGCACATGCTGCCCTTCCCGCCCCGGGTGTTCAAAAAGGACTACCTGGACATCAACCCCCTGGGCACCATTCCCGCCATGTTCGATGGCAATACCTTCATGACGGAGTCGTCCGCCATCGCCCAGTACCTGACGGACCGTTACGGCAATGGCCGCCTGGGGGTGCCGGTGGACGATCCACGCTACGGCAGCTACCTGAACTGGCTGCATTTCGGGGAAGCCACCCTGACCTTTCCCCAGACGCTGGTGCTGCGCTATACGCGACTGGAGCCGGAGGAACGGCGGTTGCCCCAGGTAGCGGAGGACTACAAAAAGTGGTTCCTGGGTCGCCTGCGGGCAGTGGAGGCTTCACTGGAAAAGACCTCGCCCTGGATTCTCGGGGATACCTTCACCGCCGCCGATATCTCGGTGGCCTATGCCCTGATGCTGGCGGAAAACCTGAACATGGATGAGGAATTCGGCTCCAACACCCGGGCCTACTGGCAGCGCATCCAGCAGCGGGATGCCTTCAAGAGGGCGTTGGAGAGCCAGGAGGAAGCGGCAACAGCACAGGGTATTGCCTGAATGCCGGGGCGAAGCATCGCCCCGGGTTCACGTCAGCGGGGTATCAGGCGGGAGCGGCGGTCGGTTCCAGTTCCGCCAGGAATTCGAGGATGGCATCGTTGAAGGCATCGTTCTGGTCGCCGGACACCATATGCCCCGCACCGCCAACATCCATGGCCCGGCCATTGGGCATCAGCTCCAGGAAGTCCTTCACGCCTTCATCACTGACCACATCACTCATCTTGCCACGGACCAGCAGCGTGGGAGCCTGAAGCTGCCTGGCGGCCGTGCGCAGGCGCTCAACATTCTTTGACGACCCCGGCGTCCGGTCGCCGCCCATGAAGGCCGGATCCCAGTGCCAGTACAGGCGATTGTCCTCACCCACCCTGAGGTTCTTGCGCAGACCTTCGCCGGAGCCGGAACTGGGCTTGCGGTGAGGGTTGTAGGCGCTCACGGCGGCGACCACCTCTTCAATCGAGTCGAAACCGTCCAGGTGTGCCAGCATGAAATCCCGTATCCGCTGGATGCCGGCCTTCTCGGCCTGGGGCACGATATCCACCAGCACCAGCCCCCTGACGTCGAGGTCCGGGCTCTCACCGGCCGCCAGCAGTGAGCTGATGCCGCCGAGGGAGGCGCCCACCAGTACGGGTGGCTGAGACAGATCCGCCAGGATGCCATGGACATCTTCTACAAAGCGGTCGATGGTGTAGTCCCCCTCCGGGCACCACTCACTCTCGCCGTGGCCGCGCATGTCCACGTTGATCGCCCGGTAGCCGTTACCCGCCAGGATGCGGGTCAGTTCACCCCAGGAATGGCGGGTCTGGCCGCCACCGTGCAGCAGGACAACGGGCTGATCATCCGGGTCGCCCGCCACATCGGCAGCCAGCTTCAGCCCCGAGGCGCCGTTCAGGTAAAGTCGTTCCATTGTGGTTCTCCGGTATGGCTCTCCATGCGGTCGTTAGCCGACATGGGGTCATCAACATAGGCGCGCTTATCGAGCGCTTGCTATCAATGTGCTGATGATGCCCCAAGTGCGCCCGGAAATTCCAGTTAGTTTTGCAACTATCTGTTTCTGATCCGTACCCGGCGGTATCAGACCAGCCCCCAGTCGCGGGCCTGTTGGGCTGGCACTGGAATCTCCAGTTCAAGCAGTACCTGGGAATAGGTTTTACCCTGGGGATCCATATGGAGCGAACTGACGCCGCCGCCATCCAGGGACTCCGCCAGCAGGAAATTGATGCCATGGATACCCGGCAACGGATAGGCGGTGACTTCTCCCTGGGTGAGCCCGCTGAAGCAGGCCTTGACCCGCTCTGGCGTCAGGGCGGCCCGGATCACGTCAAAGTAACGGGCGTCGCGGGCGATCACGCCGATATTGGCGTAGTTGCCCTTGTCACCGCTGCGGGCCACTGCCAGGTCCATCAGCGGAACCGATAGGGTGCCTTCTTCCGGCAACGCCGGTGCTTCATGAGAGTCCGCTGGTTGCGGCTGCCCCTGCCCTTTCAGGCAGGCCTGTGGCAGGTGGACCGGTTCGCCCCCCACTTTCACCGTTACCGGCACCTGATCCTTGTCGATCAGGCCTGAGAACAGGCTGACCACGGGGCTGGGGCGTGGACGGCCCGGCGTCACCCCGGTAACCGCCGGCGACATGGACAGGGCCGCGCCCACAAATTCCTTGGAGAAGAGTTCGACGCCTTCCTTGCGCGGGTGATGCACGCCCAGGCGTAACACCACCTCCCGGGCCTGCCGGGCTTCGGGCCGGGCGTGGTCGCCGAACATGGATTCCGCGCCGATCACCTGCAGATCGGACTTGCTGAACGGTGGCAGTCCTTCCTCCTCCAGCATGGCGGCGGCACGGTTGCGGATGGCCTCCCCCATGCGCCGGGCCTTGGCCGCGGCCTCCCGTCCGACAATCACGAAACTGCCAATGCAGGTGAAACCGCCCATATTGGTGGCGCTGACCTTGTACTGGCCTGTGGGCTCCCGGCCCCGGGCGCCCCGGATCAGCACCCGGTTATCGCCGGCCTGTTTCATGGTGACCCGGGTGAAATCACAGATCACATCCGGCAGCACGTAGCTGTGGGCGTCGCCAATCTCGTACAGCATCTGCTCGCCGGCGGTGAGGACCGACACCAGCCCGCCGGTCTCCGGGGGCTTGGTCAGCACGAAACTGCCATCCGCCGACACTTCCGCAATGGGGAAACCGGTGTTCTCCCAGCCGGCCTCGGTATCGTGCCAGTCGGTGAAGTTGCCGCCACTGGTCTGGGCACCGCATTCGATCAGGTGGCCCACCAGGCCGCCAGCAGCCAGGCGATCGTAGTCTTCCGGCTGCCATCCGAATTCATGGATCAGCGGCCCTACCGCCAGGGCGCTGTCCACACAGCGACCAGTCACCACGATATCGGCACCGGCATCCAGCGCCGCGGCAATGGGGAAGGCTCCCAGATAGGCATTGACGCTCATGACCTTGTCGGGCATGGCGGCACCGGTTTCCATTTCCCGTAGGTCTTTCTCCCGCAGTTCCTCGGCCCGGTCGAGCAGGTTATCCCCCTCCACCGTACCAATCTTCAGGGTGACGCCGGCCTCTTCCGCCACCGCTTCCAGCGCTTTGCGACAGGCCTCCAGGTTAACCCCTCCGGCATTGGCGATGACCTTGATGCGCTTGTCGGCAATGTCCTTCATCCAGGGTTTCATGACCCGGTCGATGAAGTCGGTGGCATAGCCCCCCTCCGGGTCCTTGGAACGGGCCTTGGCGAGAATCGACATGGTGATCTCGGCAAGATAGTCGAGCATCAGGTAGTCGATATCACCGTGCTGGATCAGTTGCTTCGGCCCCAGGGCGGTATCGCCCCAGTAGCCCGAGGCACCGCCGATTTTTATAACCTTGTCCGTCATGAAAGACTCCGCTGGATGATTCGATTCTGCTACAGGCCAAGCTGCCGCGTGGCCAGGTCGCGCATGATTTCCTCGGCACCGCCGCCAATGGCATTGACCCGCACTTCCCGGTAGATGCGCTCGGATTTGGGGCCACGCAGGTAACCGGCACCGCCCAGGGTCTGCACCGCTTCCCGGGCACAGTACTCCATGGTAAGGGTGCTCTGGTTCTTGAGCAGGCAGACATCCGCCACCGGGTTATCCCCCTGCTCGATGCGCCAGGCCAGCTTTTCCAGGTAGGCCTGGCTGGCCTCGATCTTCATGACCATATCCGCCAGCTTGTGGCGCACCACCTGGTGTTCGATCAGTGCCTGGCCGAAGGTCTGGCGCTGGCGGGCGTATTCCACCACCTCGTCATAGCAGGCCCGGGCAAACCCGATGCAGCCGGCGGCCATGAAGATGCGCTCGAAGTTGAAGTTGTTCATGATCATCTTCGAGCCCTGATTCTCCTCCCCCAGCAGGTTGCCTGCCGGTACCCGACAGTCGTCGAAGTAGAGGGTGGCCGTATCCGAACACCACCAGCCCATCTTGCGGTCCAGGGGGGTACGGGTGAAGCCCGGGGTGTCCCGGTCGATGACCAGCAGGGAGATGCCCTTGTGGCCCGCCTCGCCGGTGCGCACCGCCACCGTGTAGGTGTCCGCCCGCATGCCGGAGGTGATAAAGGTCTTGGAGCCGTTGACGACGTAATGGTCACCGTCCCGTTTCGCCGTGGTCTTCAGGGCCGCCACATCGGAACCGCCGCCGGGCTCTGTGATGGCCAAGGCGCTGATGGCCTCGCCGGCGTAGATGGGCGGCAGCACCCGCTGCTTGAGGTCTTCGGAGCCGTACTTCACGATCGGGGGCGTGCCGATACCGTGGCTCATCAGGCTGGCGGACAGCCCCCCACAACCGGCTCGCGCCAGTTCCTGGGCGGCAATGATCATGTAGAACAGGTCCGCCTCGACACCACCGTATTCCTCCGGATAGCCCAGGGGGATCAGGCCGATGTCCGCGGCCTTTTTGTAGAGTTCCCTGGGAAAGGTGCCGGCCTCATCCCATTCAGTCACCCAGGGCTCGATCTCGTTGCGGACAAAGGCACGGACCGAGTCCCGGAAGGCCTCGTGCTCGGCGGTGTAAAACGGACTGCTGTTGGACATGGATCTTCCTCGGTTGTCGCGGTTCGGGTGGTTACTGATACTGTTTGCGCAGTTCCCGCTTGAGCACCTTGCCGGTGGCGGTACGGGGCAGTTCGTCCAGCACCACCAGGTGTTTCGGGACCTTGAAGCGGGCCAGGTGTTCGCCGCAGTAGGACTGGATCTCCTCCAGGGTGGGATCGTCGCCCTCCTCCGGCACGATCAGTGCCATGGGCACCTCGCCCCATTTCTCATCCGGCACACCGATCACCGCCACGTCCCGTACTTTCGGGTGGCGATAGAGCACCTGCTCCACCTGGGTGGGATAGACGTTCTCGCCGCCGGAGATGAGCATGTCCTTCTTGCGGTCGACGATGTAGTAGAAGCCCTCGTCGTCCTGGCGGGCCAGGTCACCACTGTGGAACCAGCCGTTGCGCCAGTCCTCGGCGGTGGCGTCGGGACGGTTCCAGTATTCCCGGAACATGCTGGGTCCACGCAGCACCAGTTCGCCGGTTTCCCCCGGCGCCACGTCGTTGTCGTTCTCGTCCACGATGCGCATCTGCACATGGATCAGCGGTTTGCCCACGGAGCCGTTCTTGCGTACGGCGTTTTCATTGTTGAGCACACAGGCGGAGGCGCAGGTCTCGGTCATGCCAAAACCTTCCAGGAACTGGAAGCCCCGCTTCTGGAAGAACTCGATCACCGGGATGGGACAGGGCGCACCGCCGGACAGCAGCACCTTGAGGTGTGAAAGGTCGTAGTCGTCGAAAGCCTTGTGCTGGCTGAGCATCAGCCACATGGCCGGCAGCACGAACAGGGTGGTGATGCGCTCACGCTCCAGTGCCTTGAGCAGGGTGTCCGGCTCAAACTGGGGCTGCAACACGATGCGGGCCCCGCAATACAGCATTGGCAGCGTGTAAATGGCCAGCCCGCCGATATGGAACAGCGGCGCCACGGTCAGGGTGCTGTCGTCGGTATTGAAGGCCAACGGGCTCATCTGAGTGTTGATGGCAATCCAGGTGGGATTGGCGTGGGTCAGCAGGGCGCCCTTGGGTTTCCCGGTGGTGCCGGAGGTGTACATCATCATCAGCGGGTCGTCCTGGCCCACCAGGGCATCCGGGTCGGTGGTGTCCGCGGCCGCCAGGCTCTCTCGGTAATCGGGATCACCATCGGCACCCGTCACGCCGTCACCGCACTCGCCGTTAACGGCAATGGCATGCTTCAGGGTGGTGGTGCCGCGGATCGGCTCCAGCAGCGGCAGCAGGCGGGCGTGGTAGACAATCACCGACGCCTCGGCATCGTTGATGATGAATTCCAGTTCCTTCGGACTGAGCCGGAAGTTCAGCGGTACCGCAATGGCCCCCAGCTTGGCGCAGGCAAAGAAGACTTCCAGGAAGGCCGTGCTGTTGATCATCAGCAGCGCCACCCGGCTGCCCTTGGTGACGCCCTTTGCCGACAGCAGGTTGGCGGCACGGTTCACCCGCACATCGAGATCGGCATAGGTGACCCGGTCGTCGCCATAGATCAGGGCTTCGGTGTCGGGGCGGTACCAGGCGTGGTAGCGCAGCCAGTCACCAATGCCACCCAGGTAGTGGGAGGTGAGGCTGGGGTCGTTCTGTTGGTCTTGTTGTGAACTCATGGTGCACCTCTGATCGTCGTGTGAGCAGCCGGGGTGTGCCGTCAGACCATAGCAGTCGTCTGCCATGGCCTCTTGTGTGAACTGGCTGCCAGTGTCCGGCAGGCGCTGGCGGCAGAGGCCGGCTCCTGGACATGGATTTGAAGCCGGCGGGAACCACTGACGATTTCCCGGGGCGGCAACCCATAGATCCTGCGGATGGAATGGCTGAAATGGGTCGAATCCGGGTAGCCGGTTTCCAGGGCGATATCGGTCAGCGTGGCGGAAGACCGTACGTGGTAGAGCAGACGGCGGGCCCGGCGCCAGGCCCGGTACTTGCGCAGGCAGATACCGGTCTGTTCCTTGAACAGGTGCAGGAAGCGGGACTGGGACAGCCCCTCTTCCCTGGCCAGGGCCGCGGCACTGCGGCTATCGTCGCTGTGGTGGCACAAGTGGTCCACTACCCGGCCGACCCGCGGGTCCAGGTCACCGGGAGGCAGGCGCCGACCGAACAGCAGATTATCGAACGCCCCATCCCCCAGCCGGGTATCGGGTGAAAGCCGGCGAAAATGCCTGACCCCTTGCAGGATACGGTTACGCAAGGCCGTCGCGTCTTCCTTCAGGCGCTGACGGATATGGGAGCCGACGGCATCAATGTCGGTGTATTCCGGCTCCACCATGATGATGGCCAGCTGTCGGTCCCGGGTGCGGACCCTGTGGGGCGTATAGGGAGGCACCCAGCAGACCAGGTGTCGCTGCCACCCATTCCCGAGGTCCACCTCCATCGGGGTCTGCTCGGCCACGTAAAGGGTCGCGCAACCGAAGTTGCGCAGCCCGGGTCTGCCCAACAGGCCGAAATAAAACACCCGGTGATCGCTGATCAGCATCACCCGGGGCGAGTCACCCAGTCGGGATTCCGTGGTCCGGGCGGGGGTAAAACTCATTGCGTTACCCTCCTGTCTGTTGTTTTCCAAAGACTAGACCTAACACTTGGTCAAATTCAAGATTCACCGCTAGAATAATTTGACCGAATGATTGGTCTCATGCCTGAATAGATCCCAGACCAAGCCCGGAAACCTGCCCCGACGCCCCCTCAAGACAGCGTACGGAAGGCAATAAACCAACAACAATCAACCGGGAAAACGGGCCCGGTTTCCCCCAATGGAGGGCAGCATGCGTTACACCACCGAACACAAGAGCCTTTACGATTCCGTCAGCAAGTTCGTGGCGGACGAGATCAACCCCTATGTGGACCAGTGGGAGGAGGAAGGCATCTTCCCCGCCCGTGAGCTGTTCCGGAAGATGGGTGCCAAGGGCTTCCTGGGCATTACCAAGCCCGAGGCGTTTGGTGGCATGGGGCTCGACTGGAGCTACGACCTGGCCTTCTGCGAAGCCATGGGCGAGGTAAACTGCGGCTCCATTCCCATGGCGGTGGGTGTACAGACCAATATGGCCACACCGGCCCTGGCCAAGGTTGGCTCCGATGAGCTGCGGCGGGAGTTCCTGGCACCGGCCATTGCCGGCGACTACGTGGCCTGTATCGGTGTTTCCGAACCCGGCGCCGGCTCCGATGTGGCCTCCATCAGGACCATCGCCCGCAAGGACGGCGACGACTACATCATCAATGGCGGCAAGATGTGGATCACCAACGGCACCCAGGCGGATTTCATGTGCCTGCTGGCCAACACCGGTGATGGCCCGGTGCACAAGAACAAGTCGCTGATCGTGCTGCCCATGGACACGCCGGGCATTACCGTCGCCCGCAAGCTGGATAAACTGGGCATGCGCAGCTCCGATACCGCGCAGATTTTCTTCGAGGATGTGCGGGTGCCCCAGCGCTATCGCATCGGCGAGGAAGGCCTCGGGTTTATCTATCAGATGCAGCAGTTCCAGGAGGAGCGGCTGTGGGGCTCTGCCAGCACCCTGCGGACTCTGGAGCGCTGCATCGAGGACGTGGCCGAGTACACCCGCCAGCGCATTGCCTTCGGCAAACCGCTGCTGCACAACCAGACCATCCACTTCCGCCTGGCCGAGCTGCAGACCGAGGTGGAACTGCTGCGTTCACTGGTGTACCGGACCACGGAGGGCTACATCAACGGCGAGGACATGACCCGCCTGGCCTCCATGGCCAAGCTGAAGGCCGGACGGCTGTGCCGGGAGGTCACCGATGCCTGCCTGCAATACTACGGCGGCATGGGCTTCATGAATGAAACCCTGATCACCCGGCTCTACCGGGACCTGCGGTTGGTGTCCATCGGCGGGGGTGCCGACGAGGTGATGCTGGGCATCCTCAGCAAGTTCATGGGCACCCATCCGGGCGACCAGTAGGCCGCTGGTAGCGCCGGGGTCAGCCCCGGCCCCCGGTGGCTAGGATCATAACCCGATCCGTCAGGTCGTCCAGCGACAGGCCTCCGCCGGCCCGGAACCAGGTGGGCGTCCAGTGCATGGCACCGGCCAGCAGCTTGCGCAGGATATCCGGCTCCATGGTCAGCATGCCCTCGGCCCGGGCCTCTTGAAGCACGCCCAGCCAGATGCCCTCGTATTCTTCCCGCAGTTTGAGGATATCCGCCTTGGCATCGTCGGACAGGTTGCGCCACTCCCCCACCATCACGCTCCAGGCCTCGCCGGTTTCGCCGTTGGTGGCGTAAAGTTCCACCGCAATCAGGGTGCGCAGTTTGGCTTCCAGGCTATCACTCTGCTCCAGCGCCCGTTTCATGCGAGTCAGGTTGAGGATGATGCTCTCCTCCATCACCGTGCGCAGGATCTCATCCTTGCTGCGGTAATGATGGAAGATGCTGCCGGGCAGTATGCCAGTCTCGCGGCCGATGTCGCGGACCGTGGTCTGCAGGTAACCCTTGTGCCGGAACAGACTGGCCGCGGTATTGAGCACGACACCCCGGGGGCTTTTGGGATCGGTGATGCTGCCGTTTTCTATCAGCTCGTTGCGGATTTCTTCACTGAATACCAAGGGTCCGGCTCTCTCTGAGACTGTGGGGATCGGGTCGCATTCTATAGCATGTCCCGCGTTTCGGGCCACCGGAGTGCGGCAATCAGTCAGCACCGGTATGCCTTACCAAGAGTGTAGACCAAACGCTTGCTCAAATCCCGGACGTCCGCTAGATTGATCAAAACAAGAACAACAGCCAAGGACCAGCGGAGCACTTCCATGCCAGAACAACACCCTGCCCCAACCCCTGAAATGAACATGATCGACCGGGTCTGCGCCGGCGACATCCTCACCCGTGCCGCCGACCTGTACCCGGACAACATCGCTATGGTGGACGACGGCCGCACCCTGACCTACCGGGAGTTCGAGGATCAGGCCAACCGCGTAGCCCACAGCCTCCTTGGCCTGGGTCTGCAAGCCGGCGAGCCGGTGGGCGTGCTGGCCCGTAACTGCCTGGAGCTGATGGTGACCTACATCGCCTGCGCCAGGGCCAACCTGGTGTTCGCACCGGTCAACCTGGGCCTGAAACCCCATGAGATCGCCTACTGCCTGAAGGACTGCAACACCCGAGTCCTGATTGTGGAGGAGGCCCTGATGGAAGCCGGTCAGTTATTGCCGGAGCAGTTGCCGGCACTCGAATGTCTGTACTGGACAGGAACCAGCCCCCATGAAGCCGGTGGTCAGACCTGGCAGCCGTTCCAGGCCCTGATCGACAGTGCCAGCGACCAGCCGGTGGAAGTGGTGGTGGGCGACCGCGACCCGGTCCAGTTGCTCTACACCAGCGGCACCACCGCCAATCCCAAGGGCGTGGTGACCAGTCACCTGGCCGTCACCATGGCTGCCATGGCCAATATCATCGCCAACCGCCTGCCCCCCGAGCAGGCCATGCTCTGCCAGTTGCCGCTGTTTCACTGCACGGCGGTCAACTGCCTGGCGCTGCCCACCTTCATGATGGGTGGCAAGCTGGTGATGGCCAAAGGCTTCGACGCCCGGGAATGCGCGCGGCTGATTGAGGAGCACCGGATCTACATGCTGGTGTTCCTGCCCATGATGTTCAACGAAGTGCTGTCGGACCCGGAAGCCAGCCAGCGGGACTTTTCGTCGGTGCGCCGCGCCCTCTACGCCATGGCGCCCATTGCCGAAAACAAGCTGCAGGGCATCCACGATGCCTTCCCCAACGCTGACGTGATCCTGGGTTCCGGCCAGACCGAATTCACCCCGGCCACCTGTCTGATCCGCCCCGAGCACCAGTGGAGCAAGGCCGGCTCCTGGGGCACCGCCACCCCGCTGACCCGGGTGGCGATCATGGATGACCATGGCCGCCTGCTGCCACCGGGGGAAACCGGCGAGATCGTCTATCGGGGTCCGCAGGTGATGACGGAGTACCTGAACCAGCCGGAGAAGACCGAAGAATCCTTCAAGTACGGCTGGTTCCACAGTGGCGATATTGCCTCCATCGACGAGGACGGCGCCATCTGGTTCACCGACCGTAAGAAGGATCTGATCAAGACCGGGGGCGAGAACGTGGCCTCACTGGATGTGGAACGCTGCCTGATGGGTCACCCGAAAGTGGCGGAAGCGGCGGTGATCGGCGTCCCCCACGAACGCTGGGGCGAGGCCATCACCGCCAGCGTGATCCTGATGCCGGACGCCGAGGCTACCGAACAGGAACTGATCGACCACTGCCGGGAACACCTGGCCGGGTTCAAGGTGCCCAAGGCCATCGTGATCGTGGACGAGTTTCCCCGCACCGGCACCGGCAAGATCCAGAAGCATGTGATCCGCAAGGGGATGGAGGATTTCTTCTCCTGAGGGCAGGTGCCCCCGGGAGATATCTCCCGGGGGTGACGTTACCTAGCGCGCCATACCATAGAATTCGGCATTGGGGCGCATGGCCGTATGGGCTGCCAGCCGGTTAGACATGGCAAACAGCCCGGTAATCGCCCCGATATCCCAGATCTCATCCTGGCTGAAGCCGGCCTGCTCCAGCGTTCGGATATCCCCTTCCCCTACCAGCCAGGGCGTCTCGGCCAGTTTGACCGCGTAGTCCAGCATCGCCCGCTGTCGCTCACTGATCTCCGCTTCCCGGTAATTGGCACCGATCTGATCCGACAGCCAGGGCTGCTTCGAGCGGATACGCAGGAAAGCCCCATGGGACACCATGCAGTAGAGGCACTGGTTGGCGCTGCTGGTCGCCACCACAATCATCTCCCGCTCCACGCGACTCAACCCCTCATCGGACTCCATCAGGTCATCGTGCATGGCCAGGAAGGCCCGCAACTGGTTGGGACGATGGGCATGGCCCAGGAAGACATTGGGAATGAAGCCCATCTTTTCCTGCAGGGTTTCGATGCGTGTTCGAAGATCCTCCGGCAAAGTGGAAAGATCGGGGATCGGAAATCGGGAGATGGGCGGTTGCTCGGGCATGGAAAGGACTCCGCTATATGGACCAGACTCCAGAATAACAGGGTCTGCTCTGACAGCTCTTGTGATAACTGGCTAGTGAGGGAACGCGATCGATCCGACACAAAGCAAAAGAGATCACGGGCCGATAGGCCTCGCTTCAAGCAATCCATTGCCAGCAACATTATGGATCACGAGAGAGTCATAGCCACGGTAGTTTCCGTCTCTGGCCTCGTCAGTCAGCCAGATGAGCCAGTCCTCATGGCCATCATTGTCTACGTCTGCCCTGGCCACCACCTCAAGCTGGATGTACCAGTCATCAGATTCCAACGTGACAGTGTTGTCGTCCACCTGGACAGGTAACTCGCCCGATATCTCGGCAAGCGTATGATAATGATTGGACGCTGGCCCCAGTGATGATCGGAAGCTGCGCAGATCAAGCCTATTGCGTAGCACCTCTCCTGCTGGGACATCAGGACGGTACTTCTGCTGCACCGGCTCAGCAGACTTTAGGGCTTGCAAGGTATCGCAGACTCTGTAGTTCGCCAACTGACTGCGATTCTCAACACCTTCCAAAACATCGGCTTTTCCCCGGAGTTCCAAATACTCCCGGCAGCTGTGCGCAGTTGCCCCATCGCTAAACTGGAGCTCAGGGCGAGGCTCCGTCATGACTTCGTCATAGTTGTGCAGCTCTCGGGTAAACGCTCCAAAGTCATCTCCGCCAGTATCTGTTCCGCTTGCTGAGCATGCTGATACCAATAACAGGGTTGTTAAACCAACGACACTTGTCCTCATGGCAAAATCCTTTCCAGTAGATCTGCTTCCTTATTCCGCCTGGTCGGATAGGCATCCTTGAAGTCCCGGAGTTCTTCTACGGTGCGCTTCCAATCCTGAGAAGTCACCGCATCCCAAAAACCCGGTGTTTTAATATTCAACCCAGTCCCATATTGGAAAGCCACCGAAGCGATTACCGTTTGAGCCTCTTCGGGAAGAGTAGAAAATGCAACTTTATTCTTGTTGTTTGGCGCTCCAGCGTACAAGCTCTGCAATTGACGGACTTGACCAGCCTTTACGGCTCTGTCGATAACCTCCGACTCCATCGGTGTGATGGTCAGAGGATTATTCGCCAGAAATCTGCCTGCTTGAACACTTTTTATCGAAAGGTAGGGTTTGAGCTTCGTGATCAAAGACTGGGACAGTCCAAGGCGTTGAAGGTCAGCTTCATTCCTTTGGCCAAGATCAAATCCCGTCGCGACGGTAACACCACTGTTACTACCACCGGGATTTGGAACATAGGCCCTTAATACACGCCCACCTTCAAGATCACTAATGAAAGAGTAATCAATATTTAACGACATCCTGCAAACCTCTCCTTGGCCAATAAATCCTATTGATGTAGCAAGCGAACAAGCCCTGCAATCCCATGCTACGACCGTTCGCCCAGACAGGTAGAGTAAGCCAGTTGCCCCTAGAAAAGAAACCGTAGTGGCGATAACTTGATCCAGTCCTCACCTTGACCAAACCACCTCTGCGACCCTCCCCCACTGCTCCTCAAACTCCGCCGAAGGCAACCGGCTGAAGCCGGAGCGGATGTAGCGCTGGATCTTGCCCTCCACAAAGGTCATCACCCAGTCCGCCGCCCGGTTGGCAGTGGGCTGGGGGCGCAGGCCCTGGCGGATGTCGCCTTCCTTGAGGATCTGGCGGACCTGGGTTTCCAGGCGGTCGAAGAACTGGCTGGCGCGTTTGCGCAGGGCTTCGTTTTCGCCGCTGAGGGCTTCGCCGGTAAGCACGCGGCACAGGCCCGGGTTGCGCTCGGCGAACACCAGAACCAGTTGGGTGACCTGTTGCAGGCGTACCTGTGCATCTTCCTGCTCCTGCAGGATGCGCTGGCAGCGGGCAAACACGGTGTCCTCGGCAAACTCGATCAGCGCCTCGAACATCTTGCGTTTGCTGGGAAAGTGACGGTACAGGGCGGCCTCGGTAACGCCCACGGCCCTGGCCAGGCCGGCAGTGGTGATGCGGGCTCCGGGGTCCGTTTCCAGGATCTCCACCAGGGCCTGGAGGATGGCGTCGCGACGACTGGGTTTCTGGTTGGTCATGACAGGACTACAGCGCTCTGATTTGATTATTGATTGGTAATGTTTCGGTGATGAGGGGATTCTACAGGGATCGGTGGGGATTTTGTTTGAAGGCGGGCAGGAAAATGGGGTGTTTTAGCTCCCTCTCCACTGAAGGGAGAGGGGATTTCAGGCGTAAACCAAGGGTGTAGCCAGCTAGAAGAAAGTACCATCAATGGGCGAGGACGCGCTGGCATAGGCCTTCTTCGGCATGCGGCCGGACAGGTACGCCTCGCGGCCGGATTCGATGGCCAGCTTCATGGCGTGGGCCATGCGGATGGGGTCCCGGGCGGAAGCGATGGCGGTGTTCATGAGTACGCCGTCACAGCCCAGTTCCATGGCGATGGTGGCATCCGACGCGGTGCCGACACCGGCATCCACCAGCACGGGCACGTTGGCGTTCTCGACGATCAGGCGGATGTTGTAACGGTTCTGGATACCCAGACCGGAGCCGATGGGGGCGCCCAGGGGCATGATGGCGATGCAGCCCATCTCTTCCAGGCGTTTGGCCAGCAGCGGGTCGTCGGAGCAGTAGACCATCACCTGGAAGCCGTCGTTGATCAGTTCCTCGGCAGCCACCAGGGTTTCGGTCATGTTCGGGTAGAGGGTTTTCTCTTCGCCCAGCACTTCCAGTTTCACCAGGTCATGGCCATCCAGCAGTTCCCGGGCCAGTTTGCAGGTGCGTACCGCATCCTTCGCGGTGAAGCAGCCGGCGGTGTTGGGCAGGATGGTGTACTTCTCCGGCGACACCACGTCCAGCAGGTTGGGCTCGTCCGGGTTCTGGCCCAGGTTGGTGCGGCGTACCGCCACGGTGACAATCTCGGCGCCGCTGGTTTCGATGGCGTGGCCGGTCTCCGTCAGGTCCCGGTACTTGCCGGTGCCCACCAGCAGGCGGGACCGATATACCCGGCCCGCGATCTCAAGGGGTTTGTCTTCCGGCAACGGTATCTGGCTCTGGTCAGTCATGGGATTCCTTGGGGGTCTTGGTCAGTAAACAGGCGCGGGAACAAGGTGGCGGATCAGCCGCCGCCAATGGCGTGGACCACCTCAACGCGGTCACCGTCGTTCAGGCGAAAGTCGCCATGCTGGCTACGGGGTACGATATCTTCGTTCACCTCCACCGCCAGCCGTTTGCCGGTAAGGCCGAGGTCGTCGATCAGCCATTGCAGCGTGGCCTGATCGGGGAGTTCCCGGGCATCACCGTTGAGTACTACGTTCATATTGACCTCTTATTCACGCGGGCCGACGCAAGGCCGCTATCACCAGCAAGGCCCATCCCACCATGAAGCAGACGCCACCGATCGGCGTGACTGGCCCCACCCAGCGGATATCGGTCAGCACCAGCAGGTACAGGCTGCCGCTGAACAGCAGGATACCGGCCAGGAAGAAGCCACCGGCGACACCCAGCAACCGGCGCGAAAGGCCGGTGGCAGACAGCAGCGCTACCAGTACCAGCGCGATGGCATGGTACATCTGATAGGTGACGGCGGTCTGGAAAACTTCAAGGCCCCGTTCGCCCACCATGCCCCGCAGGCCGTGGGCGCCAAAGGCCCCGGCCATGACCGCCAGCAGAGCAATCAGGGCGCCCACCGCCAGCCAGTAGCGGCTCAGGGATGGCTGGGCGTGTTCAGCATTCACAGTGGATCTTCTCGTCGGTATCCAGGTTCATCAGGGTCAGGCGGCCACCCCACACGCAGCCGGTATCCAGGGCGATATACCGGTCACTGCCGGTCTCCCCTTCCAGGGCGGCCCAGTGACCGAACAGCACCCGCACATCATCCGCCCTCGGGAAGCTGAACCAGGGGGCGTAGCCCTCCGGCGAATGACCGGCGGACTCCTTGGTGGCCAGCTCCAGGGTGCCGTCCTCGGCAATAAATCGCATGCGGGTGAAATAATTGGTGATCATGCGCCAGCGATCCATTCCCTGTAGGTCGTCCCGCCAGCATTCCGGGTAGTTGCCGTACATCTGGCGGAAGTACGTTTCCACATCAGGACCGCGAAGCACCGCTTCCAGTTCCCCGGCCAGGGCTGCGGCCTTTTCCGCACTCCAGATATGGGGCAGGCCGGCATGGGACATCACCAGGTTGCGCCGGGGGTCATGGATGCAGATGTTCTGCTGCAACAGCCACTGCAGCAACTCATCGTGATCCGGTGCGTCCAGGATATCCTGCAGGGTATCCTTCTTCTTGATGCTGTGGCCGCCGAGCGCCACTGCCAGCAGGTGCAGGTCGTGGTTGCCCAGCACCACTACGGCGGAGCTGCCCAGGTTCTTCACATAACGCAGGCTTTCCAGGGAGGACGGCCCCCGGTTGATGATGTCGCCGGCCACCCACAGACGATCCCGGGAAGGAGAGAAATCCACCTTGTCCAGCACATCCAGCAACCGGTCGTAACAGCCCTGGATATCTCCAATGGCGTAGTCAGTCATGGTCAGCCTCGTTTGTGGCATCCGCCTGTGGCCGGTTCCCGGTCAGGTAGTCGGCAATGGCCACGTACTCCGGCAGCCCCAGGTTCTCCGGGCGCAGGCCGTCGTTGATGCCCAGGTTCTGCAGCTCCTCCGCACTCACCAGGTTACCCAGGGACTTGCGCAGGGTCTTGCGGCGGGCGTTGAAGGCGGTGCGCACCACCTGCTGCAACATGGCCAGGTCTCGCGCCGGGTGAGGCAATGTCTCATGGGGCACCAGGCGGACAATGGCGGAATCCACTTTGGGCGCGGGTTTGAAGGCCCCTGGCCCCACCTCGAACAATGGCTGCACCCGGCAGAAATACTGGGCCATGATACCCAGCCGGCCGTAATTGTTGTCCCCCGGGCCCGCCGCCAGTCGCTGCACCACTTCCTTCTGCAGCATGAAGTGCATGTCCTTCACCACCCCCGCCTGTTCCAGCAGATGGAAGATCAGGGGCGTGGAAATATTGTAGGGCAGGTTGCCCACGATGCGCAGGGGGCCGTTGCCCGCCAGCTCGCTGAAATCGAACTTCAGGGCATCCGCCTCGCGGATACGGAACTCCGGGTAGTTGAAGAACTTGGTGCGCAATATCGGGATCAGGTCCCGGTCCAGCTCGACCACCTGCAGCCGCGGGTTCACCGCCAGCAGTTCCTCGGTCAGGGCGCCAAGCCCCGGGCCGATCTCCACCAGGTTGTCGTCCGGTTGCGGATGGATGGACCGCACGATCCGCTCGATCACCCCCGGATCGTGGAGAAAGTTCTGCCCGAACCGCTTGCGGGCCTGATGACCGGCACTTTTACTCAAGACGATGCCCCTGTCTGTTGGGCGTGTTCACGACGGTACCGGGCCATCTGCTCGCCCACGCGGATCGCCGTATGCAGGCTGCCCGCGTCCGCCTTGCCGGTGCCGGCCAGGTCCAGGGCGGTGCCATGGTCCACGGAGGTGCGCACGATGGGCAACCCCAGGGTGATGTTCACGGCGCGGCCAAAGCCCTGGAACTTGAGCACCGGCAGACCCTGGTCGTGGTACATGGCCAGGACGGCGTCGGCATCGTCCAGCCAGTGGGGCGTGAACAGGGTGTCCGCCGGCAATGGGCCGGTCAGGGTGATGCCTTCCTGCCGGAGCTGTTCCAGGGTGGGTTCGATGACCTCGATCTCCTCCCGCCCCAGGTGGCCGCCCTCACCGGCATGGGGGTTCAGCCCCGCCACCAGGATACGGGGATGACGAATGCCGAAGTAGGTCTTGAGGTCCTGGTTGAGGATGCGCGTCACCTGCCTCAGTCGTTCCGGGGTGATAGCGGCCGGCACGTCCTTCAGGGGCAGGTGCGTGGTGGCCAGGGCCACCCGCAGGTCCTCGGTGGCCAGCATCATCACCACCCGCTCGACACCGCAAAGCTCCTGCAGGAATTCGGTATGACCGCTGAAGGCAATGCCGGCCTCGTTGATCACCCCCTTGTGCACCGGTGCGGTGACCATGCCGTCAAAGGTACCGTCCAGGCAATCCCGGGCGGCGATGGTGAGGGCGTCCAGCACATACTGGCTGTTGCCGGTGTGGGTGGTACCGGCTTTGGTGTCGGCGATCCCCGGTACATCCAGCACCGACAGCTCGCCGGCGCTGGTGGCCACGGCCTCCCCCGGCTGCCAGGGCTGTAGCTTCACATGCAGCCCCAGCAGGGCCTGGCGGGCCTCCAGCAACTCCCGGCTGGCAACGACTACCACGCGCTGGGCGCGTTCCTCGGTGGCCAGTTGCAGGCACAGTTCGGGACCAATGCCCGCGGGCTCCCCCGCGGTCAGTGCCAGGGTGACCGGTTCGGTCATGAGTTCTTGATCTCCACGTAGGCCTCGTCGCGGATTTCCTGGAGCCAGTTCTGCAGTTCCGTTTCGTACTTGCGGCGGTACAGGGCCTGACGGGCCTCAGAGGCGCGCACCTGCTCGCTGATGTCCTGGTTGCGACGTTCCTGTACCTCCAGGATATGCCAGCCGAAACGGGAACGGAACGGCCGGGTGTACTCGCCCACCGGCGCGTTCATCATGGCCTCTTCAAAGGCGGGCACCATCTGGCCCGGACTGACCCAGCCCAAGTCACCACCGGCGGAACCGGACCCCGGGTCGTCGGAGTATTCCCGGGCCAGCTCGCCGAAGTCACCACCATTCACCAGCTGCTGGTAGATATCGTTGATCCGCAGCTCAGCCTTGGCATCGGACACCACCTCGGTGGGGCGAACCAGGATATGGCGCACTCGAGCCTGTTCCACCATGTTCCGGGTCTCACCGCCACGACGGTCGAGGACCTGGACGATATGGAACCCGCTGCCGCTCTGGAGCACCTCGGAGGGCTGATTCAGAGGCAGTTCCGGCACAATGTCGGTCACCAGGGACGGCAGGTCCGCCCGGCTCCGCCAGCCCATCACGCCCCCTTCCAGGGCATTGCTGGCATCGGACTCCGCCACCGCGGCCGACTGGAAGTCACGACCGCCGGCAATTTCCTGCTGCAGGCGCCGGGCCTTCTGCCGGGCCTGGGCAACCGCCTCCTGGTCGGAGAAGTTATCCACCGCCACCAGGATATGGGCCAGCTGGTATTCGGTGGTGGTCTGGGTCTGGCCGTTGGTCTGCTCCAGGTAGTTTTCCACTTCCCGGTCGGTCACCCGTACCCGGCTGTCCACCTGACGCTGCTGCACACGGCTGACCAGCATTTCCCGGCGGATCTGTTCACGGGCTTCCTGGTAGGTCACCCCTTCCGCCGCCAGTTGCTCCTCGAACTGCTGGAGGGTCATGTTATTGCCACGGGCAATGCGGTCGATGGTTTCGTTGAGCTCGTTGTCACTGACCCGCATGCCCATCTGGTCCGCCATCTGGAGCTGGATGTTCTCGGTGATCAACTGATCCAGCACCCGCTCTTCCAGCACCTGCCGGGGTGGCAGGCCGGTACCCTGGCCCTGCAACCGCGAACGGATGGTGTTGACCCTGGCGTCCAGCTCCGACTGCAGGATGACGCCGTCATCCACAATGGCCACCACCCGGTCCAGCGGCTGTCGGTCCGCCTGGGCAACGGAGGCCACTGCCATCATCAGGGCCACCAGCAATGTCTTGATACCCGTCAGGCTTTTTGCCTGCATACTTACCTCGTTCATGGTTCAGTCGATGTGTCAGGGGCGCGCGCCGAAGCGCCTGCGCTCGCGTTCCTCGTAACCGTAGAAAGCGTCGGAGAGCGTATTCTCCGTGCCACCGGAGCCACCCAGCCCCTTGAGCTGGATCTGGAACACCACCCGGTGGTCGACCTCCCGATCGTCAACCGCGTCGTACTCGGTCACACGTTGTTGCACCAGTTGGAAACTCCAGCAACAGTTGTTGTACTCCAGCCCCGCCAGTGTACCGACCGTTTCGTCCAGCTGTGAATCGAAGACCCAGCGGGCAATCAGGCTGAGGTTGTCGGTAATGGGCACAATACCACCCACGTCCATCTGCTCGAACCGGTTATTGGGATTGGTGCCTCGGCTGTAGCTGTGGCCCATGCTGACCAGGTAGCGGTAGTCCGGCGAGTGGTAGGCCAGCACGCTGCGGCCCTCCTCGGTATGTTTCTCCCGCGGGTCCCAGAGGCCGGATACCCGGATATCCAGCGTATCCAGGGGCCGGAGCACCATCTCCCCGGCATAGGGGGAATCGCTCTCGGTACCACCACCACGGCCATTGAGGGTAACCTCCCGGTCTTCGTGGTAGAACACCTGGCCCAGGCTGAAACGGGCGGTCTCCACCCCGGCCGCCATGTCATTGAAACGGCTGGTCAGTGCCACCGTGGTCTGGTTGGCGTCACCGACACGGTCGCCACCCACGAAGCGGTTGGGCTGGAACAGGTTGTCGAAACGGAAGGAACGCAGGCCGGCATCAAAGTTGGGGATGTCGTCCTGGTCATCGTCCGCATCGGCGTAGACATAGTACACCCGTGGCTCCAGGGACTGGTTGTACTCATCGCCAAACAGAGTGGTCTTGCGGTCCAGGTAGATACCGCTGTCCAGTTCCGCCACCGGCACCGAGCGGTCGAAAGTGGGGTCGCCCAGGTCGTAGTCGTCCAGGTCGTACCAGGTCTGGTCCAGGCTGACGGAGGGCCGCGTGTAGCCCCAGATGGTCCGCAGGGGCAGGGCCAGCTCCGGGATGGCCCGGGCCCGCTGACCCACCGCCCGGTCAAGGCCGGTCAGGCCCTCGTTGTCACGGTCAAAGTTGGTGTACTGACTCTCCAGTCCCACCTCGAAGATCCCCAGGGGTACATTGGCGCCGTAGATCACCTCGGGGAGTTGATCGTAGGGCTTGTTGCGGTCGGCCACGGTGTCGGTGATGGTCTGGTAGCCGGCCACATAGGCTTCGAACAGTTGCCATTGGTCCTGGTAGCGCACGCCACCCCGGCGCAGCAGGTGGGTGGCATTGCCGATGTCCAGGGTCTGGTTCAGGTCGCTGAGGTAGTCGTTGTCAGACACCACCGAGTAGTCAGCGTATCCCCGCCAGCCACTGCCGAAATTCGCCCGGCTGTGGAAATCCAGGCCCCAGCGCTTGCCGGACTCGCCAGGAAACTCATCCCGGTAGTATCGGTCATCGTCGATATACCCCACCTGCAGCACGGATTCCCCTAAGCGGCTCAGGTAACGCCCCTCCACTTCGGTCAGCAGGCCGCGACCATGGATATACTGGGGTGTGAGGGTGGCATCGTAATGGGGCGCCAGGTTCAGGTAATAGGGCGTGGACAGGTACAGGCCGCTACCGGTGTTGGACGTGCCCGCAGTGGGATACAGGAAGCCTGTCTTGCGGCGGTCATCGATGGGGAAGCTGGCCCAGGGCCAGTAGAACACCGGCACGTCCTTCACCTGCAGGCGGACGTGCCTGGCGGTACCGAACCCTTCCGCCTGGTTGAGACGGATGTCCGACGCCACCAGCGACCAGTCGTTGCGGTCCGGGGCACAGGTGGTCAGGTACCCCTGGTCGATGGTGATGATCTGTTCCTCCGGCCGGGTGATCCGCGAGGCCTGGCCCCGCATCTCCGTCTGATGGAACAGGAATCTGGCATCATCGATGGTGAAGAAACCGGAATTGACATCGTAACGGGCGCTGTCACCGGTCAGCAGCATGCCGGGACTGCGGCTGGTCATGGGCCCGGTAACCGACACCTCGCCGCTGGCCTGGTCATAGACCGCCCGGTCGCCGGTCATGGCCATGCCCGCCTGGGACAGTCGCACATCCCCTTCCAGGTGTAACCGGGTATCCATCTCGTAGCGGGCCGACAGGGCACTGGCATTCACCGGGGCGCCCTCCTCTACCGCGACGTCGCCGGCTGACGATTCCGGCGCCACATAGCCACCGCGGCAGAACAGCGGCAACCGTGCCTGCTGTTCCGGCGGCAGTTCCGACCGGGGGCGCCAGTCCATACTGGCCGCCGTGGGCGAGTCCGCTGCTGCAGTTATGGCCGTGGACAAGAGGCAGACGCCGGCCAGCAGGGCGGCAACCCGGGAGCGTTGTGCCTCGACGACAGACTGTTGGCGGCCTGCTGGCCTCACGTAGTACTCAAGTGGCACCGGTTCCGGATCCTGTTGGTGGTCGGCGTGGCGGGCAGTATGCCCAGAGTCTCCCGCCTGGGTGATTCGTTACGGTTCTGAGTCCCCAAGAGCCCTGCACGCAAGGCCGGTTGGTGAAGATTTGGTG
Organism: Marinobacter shunpengi; assembly: GCF_045449715.1. Taxonomy (NCBI): domain Bacteria; kingdom Pseudomonadati; phylum Pseudomonadota; class Gammaproteobacteria; order Pseudomonadales; family Marinobacteraceae; genus Marinobacter; species Marinobacter shunpengi. Next base: position 151,121 of record NZ_JBJJLA010000009.1, read on the forward strand.
GGCTAGTTTACACGGGACAAGCGGGCTTGTTAACGCGCTTCTCCGATGCTTCCATGGCTGGGGAGGCGTTAGTGTCCCGTCTGGGTAATTCGTCGCGCCCTCAGTAGCTCAGTCGGTTAACGAATTACCCAGACGGGACACTAGCCATTCAGCAACGGTATACTCTGCCTCCAGTAAATTTTGGAGATCCGCCCCGGCCACGCTGCGGGATTCACTCCGCTGAACCTGAACACAAGGGCACCGACAACATGGACAAGCGCCTGGAAAAACTCACCTACTGGGTTCACCAACACTCCGGCTTCGACCGCGCCCATCTGACGCCGGTCAGCGGCGACGCCAGTTTCCGACGCTATTTCCGGGCCACCGGCAAAGACCGCCTGGGCAAGTCCATTACCGCCATCGCCATGGACGCGCCGCCGGAGAAGGAAAACTGCCACCCCTTCGTGGCCCTGGCCCGCCACTGGCGTCAGCATGGCATTGCGGTACCGCAGATCCTGGCTGACGACCTGGAACAGGGGTTCCTGCTGCTGGAGGACTTCGGCGACCGACTGATGCTCGGGCGCCTGAACGGGGTCACCGCCGATGACCTGTACGACGAGGCCATGGCCGAACTGATCCGCATCCAGCAGGCACCGGACACTGACGATTACCCGCTGCCCCCCTATGACGAGGCCCTGCTGAACCGGGAGATGGACCTGTTCCCCGACTGGCTCCTGGAAGGCCTGCTGCAGATGGAACTGGGCGACCGCGAGCGCTGCATGCTGGACACCACCTTTGCCTTCCTCCGGGAGAGCGCCCTGGCGCAGCCCCGGGTGACCGTGCACCGGGACTACCATTCCCGCAACCTGCTGGTGCGCCCGGACACCCCCGTGCCCGGGGTTATCGACTTCCAGGACGCGGTGAACGGCCCGATCACCTATGACATCGTGTCACTGCTCAAGGACTGCTACATCGACTGGCCCGCCGCCCGCCGCAACACCTGGCTGGAGGATTTCCGGGTCATGGGCCGCGAGGCCGGCCTGCACCAGGCCGACAGCGACACCTTCCACCAATGGTTCGAGTTGATGGGCATGCAGCGACACCTGAAGGCGTCGGGCATCTTTGCCCGGCTCTACCTGCGGGACGGCAAGAGCGGCTACCTGGCGGACATCCCCCGCACCGTCAACTACCTGGTGGAGGCCAGCCAGCCCCTGCCCGCCCTGCGCCATTTCAACCAGTGGCTGCGGGAGCAGGTAGTGCCCGCCATCCACCACAAGCTGGGCACGCCCCCGGACGACACCACCGGAGGCCCGCACCCGTGAAGGCCATGATCCTCGCCGCCGGCAAGGGCGAGCGCATGCGTCCGCTCACCCTGAACACCCCCAAGCCGCTGCTGGAGGCCGGCGGTGCGCCGCTGATTGTCCACCATATCCGCAAGCTGCGGGCGGCGGGGTTCAACGACCTGGTGATCAACCACGCCTGGCTGGGAGAGCAGATCGAACAGGCGCTGGGCAACGGCGGAACCTACGACGTCACCATCAACTATTCCCGGGAAGGGGAACCACTGGAAACCGCCGGTGGCATCATCCAGGCGCTGCCATTGCTGGAGGGGGATTCAGGCTGGTTCGCAGTCATCAACGGTGACATCTGGCATGATTTCGATCTGTCGACACTCGAGCCGCCAGCGTCCGGCAAGGCCCGGCTGGTGCTGACCGACAACCCGGCACACCATACGGAGGGCGACTTTGCCCTGGGGGCGGATGGCCGGGTCACCAGCGACGACGAACCGCGCCTGACCTTCACCGGCATCAGCCTGCTGCACCGGTCGCTGTTTGACGGCCTGCTGCCCGGCGCCCGCAAGCTGGCCCCGATCCTGCGCGAGGCCATGACCCGGGGCGAGGTGACCGGCCTGCACCACCGTGGACAGTGGATGGATATCGGCACCCCGGAGCGCCTGGCAGCCCTGGACCGACTCCTGACTCAACCCCGGCACCCCTGACCCTGGCACTAACATGAGCGGAAGTGATCAGCAAAGCCTGCCAGCCCACACCCGGGCCCTCCTGGAAGAACTGCTGTCCGACTTTATTGCCGGCAACCACCAGCCCACCCGCATGATGGCCCGCTATACCCTGGGTCGCGGTGCCCGGCAGGCCCTGTTCTACTGCCTGGGATACATTGCCAAGGCCGATGGCCGGGTCACCGAGCACGACATCCGCTACGCGGAGAACCTGATGGAAAGCCTGGCGCTGTCGCCCAGGGCCCGCCGCAAGGCCATCCGGCGCTTCCACCAGGGCCGTGACAGCACCGACCTCTCGCCCCTCAGGATGGCCTGGTTCAGGCTGTTCGCCCCCTGGCGACAACGCACCAACCTGCTGGTTGGCCTGTGCCTGTGCCACGGGGCCCAGTTGCATGGCACGCCGGAGAGGCCCAGACGTTATCGCTGCGAGGATGCCTTCTGCCGCCTCGGGCTGCCCCTGGCCGCCATCGACCGGATTCACCGGGTCTATCGGGAGGAGGTGTGGATGGCGGAACCGCCGCCCAAGCCGGAAAGCCTGCAGGATGCCTACCGCATCCTGGGAGTGGATGCGTCCATCAGTTTCACCGACATGAAGCGCACCTACCGCCGCGAGGTGGCCCGCTATCACCCGGACAAGCTGGGCGACAGCCTGAGCCCGGCGGAACAGGCCCGGGCCCGTGACCAGTTGCTGAGGCTCCAGCAGGCCTGGGAAGTGATCAAGCGTCGGGAACGGGTGACTCGCTAGCCCCCCTAAGGAGACTACTCTTTTCCCAGCCATCCCAGCAGGCGGTTGGCGATCACCCCCGCATCGCGGCCGGCGGGCCGCATGGGAACCGGCGCTGACATCGCCTGATAGGAAGCGATTCCCGCGCGCCGGAAGGCTGCCTGTCGCCCGGCAACATCCCCATTGCGGGACGGGTAGAGATCCAGGATAGGTGTGGTTTCCCCACTGAGCGCGTCACTGATCGTGGCCGGGGACTGGCCGCCAAAATCCGCCGCCACCCAGACTGCCTGACTGACCCCGGCGGGGGCCTCCGGCAGGAAGGCACGCACCTCATCGGCACCACGCCCCACCCCCACCAGGATCACGCGCTGGTACTGCTTCCCGGTAAACCAGGCCACCGCGGCTGTCAGCCGGGCCCCGATGGTTTTCCGATGGGCTTCCAACAGGTCACGGGCGGCTTCGTCGTTGACGTCGATCATCACCGAATCCGCCTCCGCGTCGCCATCCCCATCACCGGAGGGCGCGTTGTCCGCCAGGCGTTCACGGGCCATCTCCAGGGACGGGGACGGCTGCTCCAGCCCCAGGGTCATGGCCGCCCAGCCCGCCTCGCTCAGCCGTGAACGCAGGCCTTTGAGCAGACTGTCATTGGCGGACTGCCCTTCCCCGGCCAGAATCACCACGCCCCCCGACGGTCGGGCGGTGACCTCCCGCTCCACCAGGGCCAGCACGCGGGGTTCGTCCTCGGGTTCCAGCCACACCGCCAGATGTGGGTATTGTTGGGCCAGGGCACCAGCATCGCCGGACGACCGGATGAAGATCCGTTGCAAGGGTTCCGCTGGCGGGGTTTCTCCCTCTTCGGCAGCGGCGGCCCCGTCTTCCTGATTCTGGTTACCGTTGTCGGCCAGCTCACCGTCCTGGGCCGTCACCGGCGTAGTCACCAGTAGGGCCAGTAACACCAGCAGGGCGGAATAATGTTGCTGAATCGCCACGGACAATTCCCGTTCAGACTGTTAGAATGGCGCGATTCCGAAGAGGGCTTCCCGGACCGCGTCAGGAATCTTAACACAGGGAGCCCACCCCCTCCCTGACGCAGAACACAGCCGTATGAAGAGACCATCATGAAACAGCCTGAACTGATCGCCCCCTCGATCCTGTCCGCCGATTTTGCCCGCCTGGGCGAGGAAGTCGACAATGTGCTGGCGGCAGGCGCCGATGTCGTCCATTTCGATGTCATGGACAACCACTACGTGCCCAACCTCACCATCGGCCCCATGGTCTGCGAGGCCCTGCGCAAGCACGGCGTGACCGCCCCCATCGATGTGCACCTGATGGTGTCCCCGGTGGACGACCTGATCCGCATGTTCATTGACGCCGGTGCCAGTTACATCACCTTCCACCCGGAAGCCTCCAACCACATCGACCGCTCACTACAGTTGATCCGCGACGGCGGTTGCAAGGCCGGGCTGGTGTTCAACCCCGCCACACCGCTGAGCTACCTGGACCATGTCATGGACAAGGTGGACATGATCCTGCTGATGTCAGTCAATCCCGGCTTTGGTGGCCAGAAGTTCATCCCCGGCACCCTCGACAAGCTGCGGCAGGCCCGCAGACTGATTGATGACAGCGGCCTGGACATCCGCCTGGAGATCGACGGTGGCGTGAAGACCGACAACATCCGCGAAATCGCCGCCGCCGGCGCCGACACCTTCGTGGCCGGCTCCGCCATCTTCAACACCGACGACTACAAGGCCACCATCGACGCCATGCGCGCCGAGATTGCCAAGGCAGGATAACGGATACCGTGGACAAGCGAACCTTCACCTCCCTCTGGCCCGGCGTGGCCCTGTTTGACCTGGACGGCACCCTGGTGGACAGCGCACCGGACCTGGCCGCCGCCGTGGATCATATGCTGGAAAGCCTGGGACGACCGCCGGCAGGCCAGGAACGGGTACGCCAGTGGGTGGGCAACGGCGCCCAGGTACTGGTCCGCCGGGCCCTCACCGGCCAGGTGGACTGGGAGGCTGCGGCGCCCCTGGACGACGCCCTGTTCAACGACGCCATCACCCAGTTCTACCTGTCCTACGAGGAACTCAACGGCGACCGATCCACCGTGTTCGACGGCGTCGAAGCCTGCCTGCAACGCCTCCACGACAACGACTGCCGGCTGGCGGTGGTGACCAACAAGCCGGAGCGGTTCGTGCAGCCGCTGCTGGAGCGCATGGGGCTGGATCACTGGTTCGAGATGGTTGTTGGCGGCGACACCCTGACCGTGAAGAAGCCGGATGCCGAGCCCCTGTTGCTGGCCATGCGCACCCTGGGCGGCAGCCCCGGCACCACTGTGATGATCGGCGACTCCGCCGCCGATGCCGAAGCCGCCCACAACGCCGGCCTGCCATCGGTGCTGGTACGCTATGGTTACCACTATGGCCCGTCTGTGGACGACCTGGGGGCGGACGTGGTTGTTGATTCGCTGACCGAGCTTTTGTAACCTCACAGGGATAACGTGAACACAAACCTTCATTTCGGGAGATTCCTGCCGTGCAGGGACTGAATCTGACTGCATCGCGCGGCGTCCTCACCACCCGCGCAACACGATGGTGGCGATGGCGGACCGGCTGAGACGTGCCCCGGTCGTGCGGTAAGGCCTGCACGCCACATTGAACGCTGCCCGACAGGCTCCGGCGGCAACAGCAGATCAGATTTCAGGATGATGTCATGACACCCGAACAGTTTTCCGGGCTGGCCGACGCCGGCTACAACCGCATTCCCGTGTACCGCGAAGTGCTCGCGGATCTTGATACGCCCCTGAGCACCTACCTCAAGCTCGCCAGCGGGCCTTACTCCTACCTGTTTGAATCCGTCCAGGGCGGCGAGAAATGGGGCCGCTACTCCATCATCGGCCTGCCCAGTCGAGAAGTGCTGAAGGTGTATGGCGATAAGATCACCATCACCCGGGACGGCCAGGTGATCGAGGAGGCCGAGCGCGACGACCCGCTCACCTTCGTCGAGGAATACCAGGCCCGCTTCAACGCCCCGGACCTGGACGACCTGCCCCGCTTCAACGGCGGCCTGGTGGGCTATTTCGGCTACGACACCGTGCGCTACATCGAGAAGCGCCTGCGCGAAACCTGCCCGCCGGACCAGATCGGTACCCCGGACATCCTGCTGATGGTGTCCGACGAAATCGTGGTGTTCGACAACCTGCGGGGCAAACTGCACCTGATCGTCCACGCGGATCCGGCCATGGAAGGTGCCTACGAACAGGCCATGGCCCGCCTCAATGAGCTGGAGGCCCGCCTGCACCGGCAGACCGCCGACGCCCCGCGAACGCCGGAGCACCTGCGCGGCAAGACCGTAGACGAGAGCGACTTTGTCTCCGGCTTCAGCCAGCCCCTCCATGAAAAGGCGGTGGAACGCATCAAGGGCTATGTGCTGGATGGTGACGTCATGCAGACGGTGATCTCCCAGCGCATGTCGATCCCGTTCGAGGCGCCGCCCCTGAACCTGTACCGGTCTCTGCGGGTGCTCAACCCGTCGCCGTACATGTACTTCCTGGACCTGGACGACTTCCACATTGTCGGCTCCTCCCCGGAAATTCTGGCCCGGGTGGAAGACGAGGAAGTCACCGTGCGCCCCATCGCCGGTACCCGCAAGCGCGGCGCCACCGAGGCCGAGGACAAGGCCCTGGAGAAGGAGCTGCTGGCCGACCCCAAGGAAATCGCCGAGCACCTGATGCTCATCGACCTGGGCCGCAACGACGCCGGGCGCGTGTCGGAAACCGGCACCGTGAAACTGAGCGACAGGATGATCGTGGAACGCTATTCCCACGTTATGCACATTGTCTCCAACGTCACCGGGCGCCTGAAGGAAGGGACTTCCTGCCTGGATGTCCTGCGGGCCACCCTGCCCGCCGGCACCCTGAGCGGCGCCCCGAAGATCCGCGCCATGGAGATCATCGACGAGCTGGAACCTGTGAAACGTGGCGTCTACGGTGGCGCCGTGGGCTACCTGTCATTCAACGGCAATATGGACACGGCCATTGCCATCCGCACCGCCGTGATCAAGGACAACACCCTGCATATCCAGGCCGGGGGCGGCATTGTCGCCGATTCGATACCGCGCCTTGAGTGGAAGGAAACCATGAACAAGGGCCGGGCGATCTTCCGGGCCGTTGCCATGACCTACAACGATTTCGACCACTGAGGCGGGGGATAAGACAATGCTGTTGATGATCGATAACTACGACTCCTTCACCTACAACGTGGTCCAGTATCTGGCAGAGTTGGGTGCGGATGTGCACGTTCACCGTAACGATGAGATCACGGTGGAGGAAATTGAGGCCCTGAAGCCGGAACGCCTGGTGATTTCACCGGGGCCCTGTACGCCCAATGAGGCGGGCATCTCCATGGCGGCGATCCGCCACTTTGCGGGCAAGCTGCCGATCCTGGGCATCTGCCTGGGCCATCAGTCCATCGGGCAGGTGTATGGCGGCAATGTGATCCGTGCCGGGCAGGTGATGCACGGTAAGGTGTCGCCGGTGTACCACTCCGATACCGGAGTGTTCCGGGGCCTGAACAATCCGTTGCAGGCCACCCGCTACCACAGTCTGGTGATCGAGAAGGAGAGTCTGCCGGACTGCCTGGAGGTGACCGCCTGGACCCGGAACGATGACGGCTCCATGGAGGAAATCATGGGTGTCCGGCACAAGACATTGCCCATCGAGGGGGTGCAGTTCCATCCTGAGTCTATTATGACTGAGGAGGGGCATGAGCTTCTTCGTAACTTTTTGCGGTACTGATTGCCTTTAAAGTCAGTGCCAGAGAGAAAGACCGGCCGGGGAGCGGTATCGCTTGCCCAGACACGCCCGCAAGTACGTCCCTGTAGGGCTCGTCGGCAGCCGTCCCTGGCTGCCGACGGTCTGGGAAAGCAATCCCCCACCCCGTCCTCAGTGCGGTCCTCCAACGTGTGCCCTCGTCATAAAGGCACTCATTTCGATCTTGGATCAGGACCGCATTAACTCCGTCGCTTATCGGACGGGGGGTGATGGGGCCTTTTCGCAGCAGCGCCATGGATGGCGCGGAGCAAGGCGGGCGCCAGGGATGGCCCCTGAATTGCGGCGGAGAAAAGGCCCCGTCACCCCCCGGCCAGGCACCCAAACTCGAATACAAATGTTGAAGAACTAAACCGAGAGGCCCACCAAACATGGACATGAAAGAAGCCCTGAACCGAATCGCCTCCAACCTGGACCTGAGCCGGGAAGAAATGAAAGAGGTCATGCGCATCGTCATGGGCGGTGAGGCCACCGATGCCCAGGTCGGCGCCTTCCTGATGGGCCTGCGCATCAAGAGCGAAACCATCGAAGAGATTACAGGCGCCACCGAAGTCATGCGGGAACTGGCCACCAACGTCACCATCAACGCCGACCCACTGGTGGACATCGTCGGCACCGGCGGCGACGGCGCCAACCTTTTCAACGTGTCTTCCGCGTCCGCCTTCGTAGTGGCAGCAGCCGGCGGCTTCGTGGCCAAACATGGCAACCGGGCCGTGTCCTCCAAGAGCGGCAGCGCCGACCTGCTGGAAAAGGCCGGCGTCAACCTCGACCTGACACCGGAGCATGTCGCACGCTGCGTGGAGCAGATCGGCGTCGGCTTCATGTTCGCCCCGGCCCATCACGGTGCCATGAAACACGCCATCGGCCCCAGGAAAGAACTGGGCTGCCGCACCATTTTCAACATCCTCGGCCCCATGACCAACCCCGCCGGAGTCAAACGCCAGTTGCTGGGTGTGTTCACCCCGGCCCTGTGCCGACCCATGGCGGAAGTGCTCCACAAGCTCGGCAGCGAACACATCATGGTCGTGTGCTCCAAGGATGGCCTGGACGAAATCAGCCTGGCCAGCGCCACCCACGTCGCCGAACTGAAAGACGGCAAGATCACCGAATACGAGATAACCCCCGAAGACCTGGGCATCAAGAGCCAGTCGCTGATGGGCCTCTCCGTGGATACCTCCGAGGATTCCCTCAACCTGATCCGCGCCGCCTTCGGCCGGGGCCACGACGAAATGGCCGAGAAGGCCCGGGACATGATTGCCCTGAATGCCGGCGCTGCCATCTACGTAGCAGGGCTTGCCACAACACCACAAATGGGCGTGGAAATGGCCCTGGATGCCATGGGCAGCGGCCTGGCCGCCGGCAAGATGTCCGAACTGGCCGACTTCTCCCACTGTTTCGACTGAGCAAGCATAACGATGACCGACCGACACATTGACCGCACCCCCACGATCCTCCGCAAGATTGTGGACCGCAAGTGGGAAGAGATCGACCAGCGCAAGCGCCGCACCACCGAGGCCGACCTGAAGGCCATGGCCGGCGACCAGCCGCCTGCCCGGGGCTTTACCCGGGCCATGGCCGATCGCATCGGGGCACGACAGCCGGCGGTGATTGCCGAAATCAAGAAGGCCTCCCCCAGCAAGGGCGTGCTGCGGGATCCCTTCCACCCGGGCGCCATTGCTGACAGCTATGAGCAGGGCGGTGCGGCGTGCCTGTCAGTGCTCACTGACCAGGATTTCTTCCAGGGCCATGAGGATTACCTCAAGGAGGCGAGGAGCGCCTGCGGTCTGCCGGTGATCCGCAAGGATTTCATGGTGTCGCCCTATCAGGTCTATGAGAGCCGGGCCATCGGCGCCGACTGCATCCTGCTGATCGCCGCCTGCCTGACCCGGGATCAGATGCAGGAGCTGGAAGGCATCGCCCACGAAATCGGCCTGGATGTACTGGTGGAAGTGCATGACGGCGAGGAAATGGACGACGCACTGACCCTGACCACACCGCTGGTGGGCATCAACAACCGCAACCTGCATACCTTCGAGGTATCGCTGGACACCACCTTTGACCTGCACGAGCGCATTCCGTCGGACCGGCTGACCGTCACCGAAAGCGGCATCCTGACCCGGGATGATGTGGCGGCCATGACCGACCGGGGCATTTACGGTTTCCTGGTGGGCGAGTCCTTTATGCGGGCGGAGGAGCCCGGCGAGAAACTGCGGGAATTCTTCGGTTAGTGGCGACCGGTATGGAAGCCGCCGCTGACACCCCAGACGATCCAATACTGACCGGCCCGCTGTGGCCGGTCTTCTTCCGCTACGCCCTGCCCTCGGTGGCGGGCTTGCTGGCGATCACCACCGCCGTCATTGTCGACGGCTTCTTTATCGGCAACTACGTCGGCGCCGATGCCCTGGCGGCCATTACCCTGCTGATCCCCTGGTTCACCTTCCTGTTCGGCATCGCCCTGGCCATGGCCATTGGCGGCACCGTGCGGGCGGGGCGTTACCTGGGGGAAGGCAACATCGGCGCTGCCTCGGCCATCTACAGCAAGTGCCTGATGGCCACCCTCGTCATCTCCCTGGTGATCACGGTCACCAGCCTGTTGTTCCAGGAGCCCCTGTACCGGCTGCTGGGGGCCTCACCATCGCTGTTCCCGCTCATGGCGGAGTATTTCCAGGTGATCGCCGGGGTGATGGTGATGCAACTGGTGACCATGGTGTTCTACTACTTCATCCGGGTGGACGGCTTCCCGCTACTGGCCACCACCGCGCTGATTGTTGGGGCGGGCACCAACATCTTGCTGGATGCGGTGCTGGTGGGCTACCTGGACCAGGGCCTGCGCGGGGCGGCGCTGGCCACCGGCATGGCGCAGGTGTTGCAGCTTGGCGTGCAGTTATTCTACCTGACCCGGCCCGGTCGTCGACTGGTGTTTGGCCTGCGCCAGACCCATTGGGGCGAAGTGTTCAAGGCCCTGGCCAATGGTGTCTCCGAGTGGATCAACGAGGTGTCCGTGGGGCTGGTGATGCTGCTGATCAACTGGCTGCTGATGCGCGAGCAGGGGGTGGATGGCGTGGCCGCGTTTACCGTGGTCAACTACCTGATCTTCCTGAGCCTGATGGTGTTCTACGGCATTTCCGATGCCATGCACGTGCTGCTCAGCCACAACCTGGGGGCCGGCAACCCGGAGCGCATCCGCCGGTTCATGGGCTGCGCGCTGACGGTGATCCTCGGGCTGGGCGTGGTGCTGGTGCTGGGGGTCTGGCTCCAGGGCAGTGCGCTGGTGCAGGCGTTCCTGGACACCTCGGCCGACTCCACCACGGCCCTGCTGGCGGACCGGTTCCTGGGTATCCTCTGGCCGCTGTTCCTGATCAACGGTGTGAACGTGCTGCTGTCGGTGTACCTGACGGCGATGCACCGGCCATTGCCGTCGGCGATGGTGGCCCTGTCCCGCAGCCTGGTGCTGCCGGGCCTGCTGCTGGTGCTGATCGCCACCCTGGCGCCGGAGTGGCCGCTACTGGTGGCCCTTCCCCTGGCGGAATGGCTGACCTTCGGACTGGCCCTGGCGCTATTCCTCCAGGCCCGACCCCATCGGCTGATTCCATCACCAGGTCAGGCGGGCATGGCGGCTCCCGCTCAGGCGGCGGACGGCTGCCACTGAACGGATTCCACCTCGCCACCGGCAAAGCGCACCAGGTGGGAGGAAACCACCTCGCCCACCTGTTCCAGTTTCTCCTCGTTCTCTGCTTCACAGGTCATCAGCAGGGCGCCATCAGCGGCTTTCAGATGACAGTCACCGACAACGAAGCGAAGCTCACCGGCCTCCTCCGTCCACTGGGCATGCACTTTATGCTGGAAGTGCTTGCACAGACGATTGATCAGTCGGCTGGGGTCGGTCGTGGTAACGGAAGCGTTCATGGCTGGCATGTAAGACTCTCCTGTCGGATCAGGGAATAGAAAGTGGGAACGACTGGGCCGGGCCTATTCCGACAGGGCTTCCTGCAACAGGGCCTGGAGATGGGCGGGCATGCTGCCAGCCAGTTGCAGGGCCGCCTCGTGGCCCCGGGGGGTCATCTTGCCCCAGGTGCGTCGCACGATGCGCAGCCACTTGTCCTTGTCGTAGTCGGTCTTCTCTTCGTAGAAATCCGCGAAGTAGCGCTCCAGGAACACCATGCAGGCCACGTCTTCCAGTAACTGGGTGTCCGGGTCCTGGCGCAGTTCCCGCTTGGTTAGGATGGTGGCCACTCGTTGGCATTCCTGTTCCGGGAAGCCACAGTCCGCCATGATCTGAGCGGCACGCTCACCATGGAATTTTCCGCAATCCTGGCGCCACTGGTAGTAGCCCTTGCGGCCCTCGGGGTAGTCAGTCCGTGGCCGGATCCAGCGCTCGATGTGCTGGGCCCGGCAGGCGATCTGCATGCGGTCGGAGGGCTCCGCCTCCAGTGCCAGCAGCCAGCGGGTCATATGCAGGCTGTAGGCGTACTCACGGGGCAGCGACTGGTCGTCCACCACCTCCACGTTGGGGTCCTGGCGGTTGGCCGCGTCGATGGCGTCCAGTGCACATCCGAGTTGTTGCCCGTTGCTCATGGTGCTGTCTATCCTTTTCAGGCTTTTGCCGAGGGGCGTTCTTTCATACGATCGTACCAGGCCTGCAGGTTCGTCTGCTCGGGGGCAATGCGGATCTTCACCACCCGGGCGAAATCCACGGTACAGAACGCGGTGATGTCGGCGGCGGTGACGTCGTCGCCATAGATGAATTCCCGGCCTTCCAGGTGCTTGTCCAGGAAGGCCAAAAATTCCGCCACCTGGCGCCCGGCCTCCTCACCCCACTCCTTGATGGGATTCATGCGATCCTTGAAGTAGCCGGTGGTGTGCTGGAAGCACATGCCGGTGGGCATGAAGAAATAATAGTCCAGCCACCGTTGCCACTGCTCCAACTGGGCCTTCTCCAGGGGCGTGGTTCCCATCAACGGTTTCTCCGGATACATCTGTTCGAAGTACAGGCAGATGGCCATGGTTTCCGCCACGCAGTTGCCGTCGTCCAACTGCATCACCGGCACCTTCTTCATAGGGTTCATGGCCTGGTACTCGGGGGTCAGGTTCTCACCCTTCTGGAGGTCCACCTGCACGAACTCCACCTTGTCCAACAGGCCTTTCTCGGCCAGGAACATACGGACACGGCGGGGGTTGGGCGCGGTACTGGTTTCGTAGATTTTCATTGTTGTACACCTTGTTGGGGTCAATCGCAGGACAACAGACTGGCGCGCAACGATGGTTGCGTCAAGCAACCGCTTCGAACTGGGCCAGTACCCAGTCCGTAGCGTCCATGGGCAGGTCATGGCCGGCGTCCGGATGGACCCGCAGCGGCCAGTGCCAGCGCCGGGCCAGCGTGCGGCTGCAATGCCAGTGCACGATCCGGTCGCCGGTACTGGCCAGCAGCAGCGCCCGGGCCGGCGGCGCCCCGGGGTGTGGCCGGTACGCCGCGGCCGCCTTCCACTGGGCCAGGGCGGTGCGACGGGTAACCGGTCGCTGTCGCTGGATCAGGAGCCATCGGGCTTCCAGGGCCGGCGGTACCGGACGGTTGGAGGTCAGTTGCAGGATCCGGCGCTCCCGGCCCTCCATATCCGGTTTCAACGCCACCGCCAGGGCCCGGCTGAAGGCGGCTGGCCGCATGCGATGCCAGGGAGGGCTGAAGCCGCTGCTGGTGTTGATCAGCAGCAGGGCGGCCACACGCTCCGGCTCCGCCTGGGCCCAGTCCAGGGCCACCATACCACCCATGGACAGACCCAACAGCCCCACCGGCCCGGGGATATGAGCCGCGTACTGCTGTACCCGCTCACGTATGCCGCTGATGGAGGCCGGAGAGGCGTCCCGGAAACGGGTTCCGGTCCCAGGCAGGTCGATGCAGTGGAAACGGTGTTGGGGAAAGCCCAGGGCCAACCGGCGATCCAGGTCCCCCCAATGGGACCGCTCCCGGGTCAGGCCTCGGAGCAGTATCCAGTTCATAACGGTAGCCACGATGTCCCGGCCATCACACCTCCCGGTACCAGTGCATAAGGGCGGCCTCCCGCAGCATGCGGGCCTGGTCACCGGCCGGCAGCCAGTTCTCGTGGCTGACCGCCGCCTGCACCAGGAAGTCCATCAGCAGCAGGTGGGTACGCAACACCCGCTGGTGTCGGTGGGGCGCCAGGGGGTTGAAGAATCCATCCAGGCGGAACAGTTGCCGGGGACGCTTCCTGAGCCAGCGCCAGGATCCCATCTCCAGGGTCAGGGGTATAAAGGTGCCCTTGCCGGCCTTGTTGACCTGCTTGTAGAAGTAGTCCCACAGGTCGCCATGGGTCAGGTAATGGGCGGATTGCGGTTCGAATACATAGTTGTGATTGGGATAGGCCTGCTCCCAGAGCAGCTTGAGGGCCATCACCGAGTCGATGCGCCGCATGGGCCGGCGGCGGTAGGCGTAGGGGAACCAGATCTGGTCCTGCCAGCCGAACCCGGAGTGGCAGTCCAGGGCCAGGCTGAAACGGCTGCCTGGCAGCAGCTCGTCGATCACCGATTTCAGCGCCACGTTTTCCGGCTCCATGCCCTGCTCCGGCTCGCCGGTGTACCAGGGCAGCCTGGGGGAAAGCCTCTGCCCGCCGAGCATGAAGGTGCTGTCCCCCTGGGCCAGGATCGGGGCGTTGCGCATCAGGTCGACACCGGCGGGGTTGGCCCGCTGGTTCAGGAACATACCACCGGGGTTCATGATCGGTAGCGCAACAATGCGGACTTTTTCCAGCAACTCGTTCAGGTGGTCGTCCCAGCGCAACCGGGAGATCAGGCTGGCCAGCCAGGCAATCACCACCTGGGCACCGATCCGCTCCAGGCCGTGGACGCCGCCTACCAGCAGCACTACCGGGGCATCGCTGGCCCGTGAGCCGATGTCCGTACGGTAGATAGGCACCGACATGCCCCTGACCGGGATTCGCGTCAGCACCCGGCTCTGGACGGATTCCGGCGCGTCTGCCAACAGCCGTTCGAGCTGGACCATCTCGGGGATGAAGGTGCGTAGCTGGCGGCGCTGGCCACTGTCGCGGCTGGCTTGCTCCGCCGCTACGGAGATGTGAGGCGTGATGCTCTTGAGTTCGGCCATGGCGGAGTCCGTCGGTGTCGCATAGCTCCAGCCTGACCGATGTTTACGACAGTTTGATGAAGCCCTGGCTCAACCAGCGATGGGACCAATGCCCACCTTGCGACGCACATCCGCCATCAGCGGCGTGGCATAGTCCCGGGCCTTTTCGGCGCCTTGCTGGAGGATACGGTCGAGCTGGGCCGGATCGTCCATCAGGGTGTTGTATTCCTCCCGCATCGGGGCCAGTTCCTCGTTCAGGAATTCGAACAGCCGCTTTTTCATCTCGCCCCAGGCGATGCCGTTGGCGTACTCCTGGCGCATGGCCTCCACCTGGGCCGGGGTGGCAAAAGCGGAATAGATGTCGAACAGGGCGGAATCATCCGGGTCCTTGGGCTCACCCGGCTCCAGCAGGTTGGTCTTGATCTTGTTGATCAGCTTGCGGAACTTCTTCTCGCCCTCAAACAGGGGGATGGTGTTGTTGTAGCTCTTGGACATCTTGCGACCGTCCAGCCCCGGCAACACCATGCCGGATTCCTCGATCACCGCCTCCGGCAGGGTGAAGGTGTCGCCGAACAGGTAGTTGAAGCGCTGGCCGATATCCCGGGCCATTTCGATGTGCTGGGTCTGGTCCCGGCCCACCGGGATCTTCTCGCCGTTGAACATGAGGATGTCCGCCGCCATCAGGATGGGGTAGCAGAACAGGCCCATGGTGATGCCCCGGTCCGGGTCGGCACCCTCGGCCTCCTCGTTCTCCTGCACCGCCGCCTTATAGGCATGAGCCCGGTTCATCAGGCCCTTGGCGGTAACGGTGGTGAGCACCCAGCTCAGCTCAGTGATCTCCGGCACATCGGTCTGACGATAGAAGGTGACCCGCTCCGGATCCAGACCACAGGCCAGCCAGGTGGCGGCAATGGCACGCACGGATTCCTGCACCCGGGCCGGCTCCTGGCACTTGATCAGGGCGTGGTAGTCCGCCAGGAACAGGAAGGATTCGGTGTCCGGGTCCTGGCTGGCGCGGATAGCCGGCCGGATGGCCCCGGCGTAGTTGCCCAGGTGGGGGATGCCCGTGGTGGTGATACCCGTCAGTACTCGTGTCTTGCTCATGGTGATTGCGTCATTCCGGGAAGAGGTCATTAAAGAAAGCTGAACCATACCCAAACCGGCGCCCACCGGCAAACGGATTGCGTCAGCAGCTAGTGGATTCACGCGCCTCTGGATAGGCGAATGGGGCGGGTGCCGGTATCATGGCGTCATGCCCCAGGAAACCCTGCCAATCGTTTACCAGGATGAACACCTTGTGGTGGTGAATAAACCCGCCAACCTGCTGGTACACCCCAGTGAGATCGACCGCCGTGAAACCCGCTCCGCCATGATGATACTGCGGGACCAGCTCGGACAATGGGTGTATCCGGTGCATCGGCTGGACCGGCCCACCTCCGGCCTGCTGGCGTTCGCCCTGTCGCCGGACATCGCCCGCACCCTGGCCACGGCCTTCGAGGAGCGGCGCGTGAGCAAGGACTACCTGGCCATCGTGCGGGGCCATCCACCATTGGGGGGCATCATCCGCCACCCCCTGACCCTGAAAGATGACCGCCGTTCACGACGCACCCTGGACGGTGAGGCCCAGTCCGCCCTGACCCTGTACCATCGCCTGGCCACGGTGATCGTGGACTGGCCGGTGGACCAGCGCTACCCCACCAGCCGCTATGCCCTGGTCCACTGCCGACCGGCCACGGGGCGCCGCCACCAGCTTCGTCGGCACCTGAAGCACATCAGCCATCCCATCATCGGGGACAGCAGCTATGGCAAGGGCCCCCACAACCGGGCCTTTGCCGACCGGTTTGGCGAGAGCCGGCTGTACCTCCACGCCAGCCGCCTGACCATGCCGCACCCGGTCAGCGGCGGATACCTGAACCTCCAGGCGCCGCTGCCGGACGGCTGGCGGCAGGTCTGCCAGGCATTCGGATGGTCGCCGGAGGGCTGCTATGATGAAAACGCCACCACCCAGGCCCACACCCCCCGGCAGGAGTAACCCGGACCATGCCCGTACAGCTCTACCAGTTTGCCATTTCCCACTTTTCCGAGAAGGTGCGCTGGGCGCTGGACTACAAGGGCGTATCCTGCCAGCCGGTGTTCCTGCTGCCGGGCATGCACGTCAAGACCATCCGCGGCCTGACCGGCCAGAAAACAACCTCGGTGCCGGTACTGGTGGACAATGGCCGGGTGGTGCAGGGTTCGGGAGCCATCCTGGACCACCTGGATGCCACCTTTCCGGACAACCCGCTGCTGCCGGAGGCCCCCAATGCCCGGGCCTCAGCCCTGGCCTGGGAGAAGCGGCTGGACGACGAGGCCGGCCCGGCGGTGCGGACCTTTGCCTACCACCACCTGCTGCAACGCCCCAAGGTGGTGGCTCCCCTCCTGGCCGCCGGCACGCCGTTCTGGAACCAGTACCTGCTGCGGCTGGGCTTCAGCCGGGTGGAGGAAATCATGCGGGAGAGACTGGCCATCAATGAAAAGACCGCGGACCGGTCCCGGGAGGTCATTGAGACGCTGCTGGCGGAGATCACGGCCATCTACCGGGACGGTCGATTCCTGGCCGGGGAAACCTTCAGCCGGGCGGACCTGACTGCCGGCGCCCTGTTCTCCCCGTTGTTCATGCCCTCCCGGTATCCCGTGCCCTGGCCCAAGCCACAACGCCTGCCCCCCGACTTGCGGGCCTGGAACCAGCACAACAAAGCCCTGCTGACGCCCATGGCAGAGCTATACCAGGCTAATCGGTAGGAATCTGCTGTAGAAAGCCATGCCATAATTCGGCGGAGCGTTCCGGCACTTCCACCATCGGCACATGCCCGACCCCCTCCAGCAGTTCCACCCTGGCATCGGGAATGCCCTGCGCGAACACCTCGGCATTCTCCGGCGCCAGCACCCGGTCCTGCTGGCCCCAGACGATCAGCGCGGGGGCCTTGATAGCGGGCAGGATCCGGTCCAGGGCAATGTGCTCGCTGGATGACAGGATGGCCTGGAAGATGGCCTCGTTGGTCTGCTGCCGGGCAATGGCCTTTTCCTCCATCACCGACGTCAGCGGCCAGGGTATGAACGGTCGCTTTTCCAGGACGAAATCCAGCAGGTTATCCATATCACCGGACTCCTTCACCACCAGCGGGTTGTCGCCATCAGCCAGGGCCTCGTCCAGTTGCGATGGGTACCGGTCGGAGCCGGCGGGGTCGAACAGGGCAATGGAATTGACCCGTTCCGGGTAGCGGCTGGCAAAGTAGACCGTAATGCCCCCGCCCATGGAATTGCCGGCCATGTCCACCTTGTCAACGCCCAGCTCATCGAGGAAGGCCACCAGGGTAGCGGTCTGGGCCTCCACGGTGTAGTCGTCCGGGGAGGCGACGCTGCTGTCACCATGGCCGGGCAAATCGGGAATCAGCAGCCGGTAGTCCTCTGGAAGGTGGGCGGCCATCCGTGTCCAGTTGTCCTTGTTGCCGCCAAAGCCGTGGACCATCAGCAGGGGGCGTCCGCTCACCGGCGACTGGTTGCGAAGGTAGGCAATGGAGAGATCATCCAGTTCAAGCTCCGCCGGCTCAAGGCCGGCCTGATCACGCTCATGATGGATGATCCAGTTATACAGGTCATAGCGGGAACAGCTGGCCAGCAGCAGCGCAAGCAGCAAGACTGGCCAGGCCAGGTGGCCCTTTTTCATATCATCCTCTGACTCCGGCCAGCCTGGTCATCCCGGCAGTGGGCAGGCTAGCGTGTACCGTAGACCACCATGGTCTTGCCCTTCACCTGCACCAGGCCCTGTTCCTCCAGGGTCTTGAGCACGCGGCCGACCATTTCCCGGGAACAGCCGACGATGCGGCCGATTTCCTGGCGGGTGATCTTGATCTGCATGCCGTCGGGATGGGTCATGGCGTCCGGTTCCTTGCACAGGTCCAGCAGGGTACGGGCAACACGGCCGGTGACATCCAGAAAGGCCAGGTCCCCCACCTTGCGGGTGGTCTGGCGCAGGCGGGTGGCCATCTGCTCACCGATAAAGTAGAGCACCCGGGGATCCTGCTGGGCGATCTCGCGGAATTTGGTGTAGCTGATCTCCGCCACCTCGCATTCCGTTTTCGCCTTCACCCAGGCACTGCGGGAGTCCATGTTGTCAAACAGCCCCATTTCCCCGAAGAAGTCCCCGGCGTTCAGGTAGGCCATGATCATCTCGCGACCGTCTTCATCCTCAATGATAACGGTGACGGAACCCTTGACAATAAAGAACAGGGAGTCGCTCTTGTCACCGGCATAGATAATGGTGCTCTTGGCCGGATAGCGACGGCGGTGGCATTGGGACAGGAAATAGTCCAGATGCTTGGTTTTCTGCTCAACAGGCCGGACGATAGTAGCCATGGTAAGTGTCGTGCCTCCTCAACTGTCGCCATCCATGGACATTTTTTTGATAGGTGACCTGCTTTCCGGCAGGGTTTTCTTGTTGTGACGGGTGCGCAGGGGCTTCCCGCCCGCATACCCGGCTTCAGGTATGTCGTTTTTTTAGACGAAATAATACTACGACTCACGATCTTAAGCCGTGCCCGTAAAATCGTCTATAACTCAAGTCTCAATAGAGACCCATTTCACAGCTTATTGATGCTTTATGCTAGCATGCTTGCCCTTGGCAACTATTTAGTAGCTCCCCTAATTTACACAACGGAACAACAGCATGAAAGCAACCATTGACTGGACCGGCAAAGCCAGCTTCAAGGCCACCAGCGGCAGTGGCCATCAGGTACAGATGGACGGCCCTCCCGACCATGGCGGCGAGGATCGTGGCCCACGGCCCATGGAAATGCTGCTGATGGGCCTCGGGGGCTGCTCCTCCTTCGATGTCATGAGCATTCTGCAGAAGAGCCGTCAGGACGTCACCGCCTGCCACGCCGAGCTGGAGGCAGAACGGGCCGACGCTGTTCCCGCCGTGTTCACGAAGATCCACCTGCATTTCGTGGTGACCGGCCGCCACCTCAAGGAAAATCTGGTGAAACGGGCGGTCAGCCTGTCGGCGGAGAAGTACTGCTCAGCCTCCATCATGCTTGAGCAGGCCGGCGTCGAGATCACCCACAGCCACGAGATCCGTGAAGCCTGATACGCCTGACGGGGTTCGGCCACCCCTGGCTTTGACGGCATTCGCCTGACAGTCGGCACGCCGCTGCTAGAATGGTGACAAAACCGCTATTCAATCGACGGAGCGGTGTGCATAATACGCACCCTTCTCCGCCGGTCTGCACACACGCTGTACAACCAGCCCTGCATTCGGTGGCGGCCTCGGCAGACCGGACCGTGACGTGTTGACGTGTCTGCACCTATTCAACTCCATCATCCGGAGGGGCTGAACATGGAACCGAAACTCCAGCTGCACGGTTTCAACAACCTGACCAAATCCCTGAGCTTCAACATCTACGACATCTGTTACGCACAGACGGAAGAGCAGCGGATGGCGTACATCGACTACATCGACGAGATGTACAATGCCGAGCGGCTGACCCAGATTCTTACGGATGTGGTGAAGATCATCGGCGCCAACGTGCTTAACATCGCCCGCCAGGACTATGAGCCCCATGGCGCCTCGGTGACCATGCTGATTGCCGAGCACGAACTGACCGGTGACCAGGCGGACAACGAGGAATCCCCGGGCCCGCTGCCGGATTCCATTGTCGCGCACCTGGACAAGAGCCATGTCACCGTACATACCTATCCGGAGAGCCATCCGTACGAGGGCATCAGCACCTTCCGGGCGGACATAGATGTCTCCACCTGTGGCCTGATCTCACCGCTGAAGGTGCTGAACTACCTGATCCACAGTTTCGATTCCGATGTGGTCACCGTGGATTACCGGGTGCGGGGCTTCACCCGTGATGTGGACGGCACCAAACACTACATCGACCACGACATCAACTCGATCCAGAACTACCTGACCGAGGATACCCGCAACGCCTACCAGATGATCGACGTCAATGTGTACCAGGAAAATCTGTTCCACACCAAGATGATGCTCAAGAATTTCGATCTGGATAATTACGTGTTTGGCGTCAATGCCCGGGACCTGGGTGAGGCGGAAGCATCCTCCATTGAGGAACGCCTGAAGCGGGAAATGCTGGAAATATTCTACTCCCGCAACGTGGAGTAATCCCTCACCGATCCAGGGAGGGATCGGCGCCCCACCTGGAGATTGTTCAGTTTTTCTGAATGGTGTCGCCGGAATTTTCCGGTTTCTTCTCCAGCCCCGTCGTCATCTAATAGGGACAACACCAACCGGACGACGGAGGCTATCATGACCCAACGACTCATCAAGCGCGTTATTCCTTCTCAGGAAACCTCGGATGGCGCGGGCGTGCGCATTCGTCGTTCCCTGGGCCAGACACAGATGGTCCGCCTGGACCCGTTCCTGATGCTGGATGAATTCGGCTCCGACCAGCCCCAGGACTACCTGGCGGGTTTTCCATCCCATCCCCATCGGGGCTTCGAGACGGTGACCTACATGATCGAGGGGCACATGCTCCACGAGGATCACCTGGGTAACCGGGGTGACCTGCGTAACGGCGGCGTGCAGTGGATGACCGCCGGCCGTGGCATCATCCACTCGGAAATGCCCCAGCAGGAGCAGGGCATGATGCGGGGCTTCCAGCTCTGGCTCAACCTGCCGGCGGCGGAGAAGATGAAGGCGGCGGGCTACCGCGACATCCAGCCGGAGGAGATCCCACGGATCACTCAGGCGGGGGCGGAGATCCTGCTGATCGCCGGCACCCTCGAGCTGGACGGACAGACCCACCGGGGAGCGGTGAGCGGCGGTACCACCGAGCCGTTATACGCCGATGTGCAGCTTGAACCGGGCAGCCAGGTCACCCTGCCTGTGGGCGCCCACCTGAATGCTTTCGCCTACCTGTACCAGGGGGAGGTGAACATCGGGGAGCAGGCCCTTCCGGCCAGTGCAGCCACGGTCCTTGATGAGGGGGATGAAGTGACCCTCAGCGCCGGAGCGAACGGCGCCCGGGTGCTGCTGATTGCCGGGAAACCGCTGGGGGAACCCGTGGTTCAGTACGGTCCGTTCGTGATGAATTCCCGCGAGGAGATCGAACAGACCCTGCGGGACTATCAGAGTGGCCAACTGACGGCCTGAAGTGACGCTCAGGCCTAGGGAATGCCCAGGCTCTCCAGCAGCCTGGGCTTCTCGATCACGTACCCCTGGCCATAATCGACACCCAGCTTGCGAAGCATATCGAGGACCTCCCGGCTCTCGATATGGGTGGCGATCACCTCACGGTTAAGGTAATGGGCCATCTCCACCATGGAGCGGACCAGGGCCTGATCGGTTTCACTGTCGCTGATCTCGCCCACGAAGGCACCGTCCAGCTTGATCATGTCCACCGGCAGGCTACGCATGTACTGGTAGGACGTGGGGCCGGCACCGAAATTACCCAGACAGAAACGGCAGCCCAGCTCCTTCATCTCACCGATGAACTCCGCCACCGAATGCACGTCGCGGATGGCCGCCGCCTCGGTGATCTCGAACCACAGTTGCTCAATGGGCGCATCCTTCTCGCTCAGCTTGCCGTAGATGAATTCCAGCAGGCTTTCGTCATTCAGGGAATAGCCCGAGAGGTTGATGCAGTAGCCCGGCTGGCTGTCGTTCGCCGACGCGCCCGGGCGTGGGCCATTCTCCCGCAGCCAGTCCAGCATATAGCCCACCACCCAGCGGTCCACCGACTGCATGCGGTTGTAGCGTTCCGCCATGCGCACGAAATCCGCCGCCGTGATCAGATTACCCTGGTCGTCGTACATGCTGATCAGCACCTCGAACTGGGTCGTCAGCCGGGTATGCTTGTGCAGGGGAATGATCTTCTGGCAGCGCAGCAGCATGCGCTCCTCGTCCAGGTCGCCCAGGGCGGCCACCTTGGCGGCAATCTGTTCCTGCTGGTCGTAATGTGCCTGCTCCAGGTTGTAAACCACGTACTTGCCGGGCCCCCGGGTCTTGGCCACCTTGCAGGCTTCCTCGGTAGCCCGAAGCCAGCGCTCGGCAGTGGTCAGGGCCGGTAGCTGGGGGGCCAGGCCGGCACTGGCCGACAGCTGGTAGCGACGCCCCTTCCAGTTCAGGTCCAGGGCTTCCACCGCGCGGATAATACCAAGCACGTTACCGCCGGCTTCTTCCGAAGGCAGCAGGAAGGCGAATTCGTTACCATCCAGGCGGGCCAGGGGCATGCCTTCCCCAACCTGTCCCCTGAGGATATCCGCCACACGGCGCAGGGCCTCATCGCCGGCGGGGCGGCCCGCGGTGTCATTGAGCAGCCGGAACTGCCTCAGGTCGAGCCGGACCAGGGTACGCTCATCCTCATGGCGGCTGAGCTGCTGTTCCAGCACCCGCTCGAATTCCCGGCGCTCCAGCAGGCCGGTGAGCTCGTCGTGGGTGGAGGCCCAGGACAACTGGTCGTACACTTTGCGCACCATCCGGTCGATGCTCTCGTCCACCAGCGGGCGCTCGTACTGGCTGTCCGGTACGATAATGCCCTTCTGCATGCGTTCCGCCAGCTCCGCGAGGTCGAGTTCCACCACCCGCATACCCTGGTGGTTGACAAACACAAACCGGTTGAAGCCCCGGGCAATCCATACCAGACGGACGTACTGGGGCTGGTCCGGGTTGGTCTGGTCCCGCAGCCAGTCCCCCGTGCGCAGTTTCTGGGCCCGGGCAATCCAGCGTTGCAGGCGTTTCTGCAGACGTTCCTCCTGCTTGCGCCTGTCGCCCTCCTCCGGTTCCGCCCTGGGCACCGGTACCCGCTCCACCGGATGATCAGGCTTGCGCACCAGGAACTGCTTGAGTTCCTCACGCACCTGGGAAGCCGGCAGATGATTGCTGGAGATGGAGCTCAGCCCCTCCTGGATAAGGCGCAGCAATTCCGACAGATTGACTTCGATGTCCGGATCATCCGCGAAGGCCATCAGGGTATCAAGCACGGAGAGATAGTCCTGCCACAACTGGCTGTCCGGCCCCTGGCGAATCCAGGTCAGGGACAGCAGGTCACGCCAGCCGGCATTCAGCAGGCTGACAATGGCCCGGGGCACCTCCCGCCCCCCGAGACGCTCGTCCAGCGCCC
The DNA here is from genome assembly GCF_045449715.1 of Marinobacter shunpengi. Taxonomy (NCBI): domain Bacteria; kingdom Pseudomonadati; phylum Pseudomonadota; class Gammaproteobacteria; order Pseudomonadales; family Marinobacteraceae; genus Marinobacter; species Marinobacter shunpengi. The sequence goes on from NZ_JBJJLA010000009.1 coordinate 174,893, forward strand.
GGGTTAGCGCCGACTTGGATTCGGCCACCTTCTGGGCGCCTTCGGCAGCCGCGGTCACCCGTTCCACGTTGCGGCGGTAGATCAGGTTCTGGCGATCGATCAGGGTGTCCAGCTCATCCATGGCGCCGTCGAAGACCCGGGTATCCTGCTCAAACTCTGAGGCAATGCGGTTGACCAGGTCGTCCACCCGGCGCTGAACCGCGGGATTGGTACGACTGCCACGGATACCAAGCTGGGCCAGGCGGTTCATCACACCCCGGACCGGGCTTTCAATATCATCGAAGAAGGCGGGGTCCCGCAGCACCACTTTCAGCACCGGCACCTCAAGCTGCCGCATCTGGCGCTGGGTGCGCTCCGAAATCTTGGGGCTCTCCACCACGCTGCGGAAGAAACGGTCCACCACATCCAGGGTGGCCTGCTGCTCCTCGTCCAGACCGTGGTTGCCGGAGGTCTTTACCTGCTCGATAACCCGGTCCCTGAGCGGGGTTCCGGGCTCATCCTCGGCTACTGGCGCTACCTGCAGGGTATGCAGTTCCTTCTGGAATTCCCCCTGGGACAGGGGCCGGGCGCCCTCAGCAAAGGGTACGGGCTGGTCACTGACCACGCCCGCGGATTTCAGGGTGCCGATCAGGTTCCGCACAGTGGCAAACGCGGACCGGGCCAGGGTCATCTGCTCCAGGAACCCCTGACTGCGGGCATCCGGGGAGCGGGACGAAAACGGACCCGCGGTGGCCGGGCTGACACCCCGGGAGTCCTGGGGAGGCGAGGGTTTGGCGGGCTTCTCCGCTTTCGCGTCGTCCGGTTTCGGCGTTGGCGGCTTCTCCGCCGGTCGGGGCTGTCGCTCGCTCAGGTAGCGGCCCAGGTCCAGGTCCGGCAGGATGCCGTGGCGGATAAGGATCCGGTTAAGTTCCTCGTAGAGCGGCCCGATCTTCTGGAGCACCAGGGTTTCGAAGGTCTTCAGGCATACCTTTTCCACGGCCCGGCTGGCCCTCAGACTCTCCAGGCCGGAGTGGAAGGCTTCGCAGACCAGGGACGGTCCCAGCGGATTCTGGTGGCCAGTGGCGTTGGTTACGCCCAGCCGGTCCAGGCGCATGCGTAGCTGCAACAGTTCCGCCCGATACTGGGTGTCCGCCTTGGTGACCATGACCTTGATGGCCAGCCAGTCCTCGAATTCGCCCTTGTCCACCAGCGACAGGCTGGCGGCATTCTGGTTTTCCCGGGCCGGCTTCAGGGGCGATTCCAGGGAACGGGACATGAGTAGCCAGATAGAACGCTGACGGCTTTCCACCTGGGCGGCAGCATCCATGTACTCGTTGGCCTGCTGATCATTATGGGCCTTCAGCGCCGCCTGGCGGAGATTCTCGGTCATACCCGCGAAGCAGTCAGCCATCAGCGGCTCTATATGCTGGGACACCGCCCTGGCGCACTGGTGAAGGATGAATTGGACCCGTTCGCTGGGTGGTTTCAGGGCCGAGCGTTCCTGAGTTCCGCTGTCCGCGCCGCACTGGTTGAGCATGGCGTCCACGGCCTGGGGGCTGGCACCGGTGAACTCGACCCCCATGGCCCCGTCGATAAGGCGCACCGGGCGGGCCTTGAGCTCATGGCGCTCGCGGCTGTCCTCGGTGCGGAAGTAGATGCCCAGGTCCTGCCCGGGACGATCCTGCAGGTAGCCCCGGATTTTCTCGGAGGTATCGCCGGAATAGCGGACAAACAGGCCTTCCGCACAGAAGTCGGCGATCTGGCATGGCCACACCCCGAACTCACCCAGATCGACCTGGGCAGCCAGCTTGATGGGGCGGCGGGGACTGGAGCGTCGTTCCTTCGGATCCATTGACTACCTGATCGATGGTAAAGCCCGCGCCCGGTCGGGGCGGCGGGTCGTTTCCTTTCCTGCGGGTTACCGGCGGCTCCCGCAACGCATCAGTAGACAGCCGGCAACGACCGGGGAGATTTCATGTACCCAGCAGTATAGCCACGATGCGGCGAAAACAATGTCAAGAAACGTGAAAAACCGGCGCAGCGGACGGGCCCATTCACGAGACGGTTGCTCAATATGACTATTCTGGCGACGGTCCGTCAAGACAAATCCGAACGGTTGTTCGCAAAATAGCGTCTCGCGTAACCATACCGGCCCAGTGCAACCCCGGCCACCCCTCACAACAGGGTTTTCACGAATACCTTGGAGTTGCGACGGGTGTTGTAGGAGGCCAGCTTCGGGCCGGGCAATGACTGCACGGACGACGGTTCGAACCCCCGTTCCCGGAACCAGTGTTCGGTTTGTGTGGTCAGCACAAACAGGCGCGCAAGCCCCTGGGCACGAGCCGTACGCTCCACCATGGCGAGGATATTGTCCCCGCGACCACCGCGACGGTAATCGGGATTGACCGCAAAGCAGGACAGCTCCCCGGCCTGTTCGTCCGGGTAGCCATACAGGGCGGCACAGCCGATGATCATGCCGTCCCGCTCCGCTACCACGAACTGGTCGATCTCGGTCTCGAGCATGTCCCGTGACCGGCGCACCAGGATGCCCTGCTCCTCCATGGGCTGGATCAGTTCCAGGATGCCGCCAATATCCTCCACCCGGGCCCGGCGGATCTGTTCGTAGTTATCGTCGCTGACCAGGGTGCCAAAGCCATCGCGGGTGAACAGTTCCTCCAGGATGGCTCCATCCCGCAGGTAACTGATGATATGGGCCCGTCTGACGCCCCTGGTGCAGGCGTCGCAGGCGGCCCGCAGCAGGTCTGCGTCATGGCCGGACACCACATGGTCCGAGACCTTCTGCAGGGCCTGGCGCACCGTCAGCTCGCGGATCAGGGAGCCATCTTCGTCCAGCACGCCCTGGTCGTCGGTGAACACGATCAGTTTGTCGGCCTTCAGGGCAGAGGCCACCTGGCTGCCAACATCCTCGTAGGACAGGTTAAAGATGTCGCCGGTGGGCGAATAGCCCTGGGGCGGCACCAGCACGATATGGCCCAGTTCCAGCAGGCGTTCGATGCCGACCGTGTCCACCCGCCGCACCCGGCCGGTGTAACCGAAATCCACGCCATCCAGCACCCCCACCGGCCGCGCGGCCAGGAAGTTGCCGCTGCTGACCCGGATTTTCGCCCCGTGCATGGGGGAGTTCACCAGCCCCATGGACAGACGGCTCTCCAGCCAGGAACGGACGCCGCCCACAGCTTCCATGATCAGCGGCAGGTCCTGTTCCCGGGTGATACGCAGCCCGCCCTCAAACCGGGAATCATGGCCGGCCTGGTCCAGCCGTTGCTGGATCTGCGGGCGGGCACCGAAGGTGACCACCAGGCGGATACCCAGGCTGCTGAGCAGGGTAATGTCGTGGATGATATTCAGCAGGTTGTCGCCAGCCAGCGCCTCGCCCCCCAGCACCAGCACCACGGTGCTGCCCCGATGGGCGTTGATGTAGGGTGACGAGTGACGGAAGCTGTGCAGCCAGTCGGAAACGCTCATAGACAGAAGTGCCTGATCAGTTGTTTCAGCAGGGAGATGGTGGGGTCGAGCTGGGACAGGGCCAGGAACTCGTCCGGCTGGTGGGCCTGGTCAATGGAGCCCGGCCCCATCACCAGGGTTTCCAGGCCAAGCTTCTGTAGCCAGGGAGCCTCGGTGGCAAAGGCCACGGCATCAGCCTGGTGGCCGGTCAGCTTCTCGCAGACCCGCACCAGCTCCGCTTCCGCTGGTGTTTCGAACGGAGGCACACCATCGAACAGCGGCTCAAAGGCCAGGGACAGGTCACGGCGGCTGGCCAGCGGCTGCAGCCGGTCCAGGATCGTCTGGCGCAGTTCCGCCATGTCCATGCCGGGCAACGGCCTCAGGTCGAAATGCAGCTCGCAGCGGGCACAGATGCGGTTAGGGTTATCACCGCCATGGATGCACCCCAGGTTCATGGTGGGGTACTGGACCCGGAAATGAGGGTTGCGGTGTTTTTCCTGCCAGCCGGTCCGCAGGGCCAGCAGTTCATTCATGGCCTCGTTCATGCCCTCCAGGGCGTTGCGCCCCAGGGACGGATCAGAGGAGTGCCCTGACTGTCCCTCGAACACCAGCCGCTCCATCATGATGCCCTTGTGCATGCGGATGGGCCTGAGGGTGGTGGGCTCCCCGATCACGGCATACCGTGCCTTCGGGTAGCCCGCCTCCGCCAGCGCCCGGGCACCGTTCATGGAGCTTTCCTCATCGGCGGTGGCAAGGATGATCAGAGGCTGCTTCAGGGGCTGTTGCGCCGCCTGCCGGGCCGCCTCGATGGCCAGGGCAAAGAAGCCCTTCATGTCGCAGGTGCCAAGACCGTAGAGACGGTCGTCCCGTTCGGTCAGGGTGAAAGGATCGCTCTGCCAGCGTTTGTCGTCATAGGGTACGGTATCGGTGTGGCCGGACAGGACCAGACCGCCGGGGCCGGCCCCGAGGGTGGCCACCAGGTTGAACTTGCCGGGCATGCCCGGTACCGGCAGGATCTCGTTGCGGAACCCCAGGGGGGCCAGCCACTCCGCCAGCCGGTTCACGACGGCCTCATTACTGTGGTCCCATTCCGCAGACGCACTGCTGATGGAAGGGATGGCCACCAGCTGTTCCAGCATGGTGCGAACATCCGGCGGGCCCTGCCCGACGCCGGCGGCCTTGCCTTGTGGATCTGTCATGGTGTCAGGCTCCTGCTGGAAACGGGTGAACGATAGCGCGGCTGTTTGTGGTCATTCCCCAGACTGGCCACCCCGGCGCCACACCTCCAGCCGCTCGACGGCACGCCTGACCATGGGGTAGGCCACTTCACCACCGTCCACGGGACGGGCTACCTCCACCTCGCGTTCATCCACACGGGTCAGGCGGCCTTCCACGGTGCGGCCATTGCTCAGGGTGACCCGTACAGTATAGCCAAGCCAGCCTTCCGCCTCATCCAGGACCACCCGTTGCCAGCCGGCAACCACTTCCGTAAGGTCCGGGTCCACCACGGGTTCCATGGCCTGTTCCGGTACCGCCGGAGTCACCGGCGCCACCGGACTCAGGTACACATCCGGTACTGAGGAACCATTGTAGGAGACAATCATTGAGGGGCCGTCAGCGGTGGCATCGCCCTCTTCAGTGCCTTTCCCTTCACCTGCTTCTCCGGTCCCGGCCTCCCGGACCGGCAGTCCCTGCCAGCCGGCGGATGGGTCAAGGGTCAGGGCCAGTTCCCCGCCTTCCGTCAGCCATTGCCGGTACAGGGCCAGTAACTGGGGCGAGGCCTCAAGGCCCCGGCTGGCCAGCCCCTCGCGGAAGGCATCCATCACCCGGTCGGCCCAGTCCGATTCCGACATGCCGGTTTCCCGGGCACAGTAGGCGGTCACCCGGCGCATCAGACCGCCATCACGCAGGATGACCTCAACGCTGTCGGCGCCCGGGTTCAGGTTCACGCCGTCGCTGTCGAGGCGCAGGCGGGCATTATCCCAGGTCAGTTCCAGGCTGCCGGATTCCCGGGTGAAGAGCTCCAGGCGAACGCTGCCGGAGGTCTGCCTGAGCTGGGCATCGCCGGCCAGTTCAGTGACGCCCATGCGGATCAGGTCACCGCTACCCAGTTGCTGACGGGCATCGGGCCCGCACACCGGGGCAAACAGCGGCTGTGGCGCCTGTTCGTCGGTATCCGTGACCCAGTTGCGCAGCATGGCCGCATCCAGCGGCAGCCGCCAGCCGGCCACGTCCAGGCGCCAGCTCCGGGGCAGGTCGTGCTGGCCGTACAGGCTGGCCAACAGCGCCAGGGGAGAGCCGGCACGATAGGTCAGCCGCTGGATCTCCAGCGGCTGAGTCAACTGGAAGGACTGGAAGCGAGTGCCGGTGAGCACCAGCTCCCCACCAACGGCGGACGCGATATCCCCCCGCTCCAGCGCCCCGTGGTCCGATAGGGACCGGCGCAGTTCGTTCAGGGTCTGGTCGGCCAGCCACCAGACCGCACCCTTGTAGCTTCCCCAGGCCACCAGGGCCAGGATCACGATAAGCGACAACAGTTTTTTCAAGGTTCCATCTCTCCCTGCTCATCAGTCCCCGCACCGGTGCCCGTCAGGCCCATCAGTTACGGGAGATCAGTGTGCCAACGCCTTCGTCGGTGAAGATCTCCAGAAGGGTGGCATGGGCAACCCTGCCGTCAATGATGTGGGCGGTCCTGACGCCGTTCTCCACCGCACTCAGCGCACAACGGATCTTCGGCAGCATGCCGCCGTGGATGGTGCCATCCTCGATCAGGTCATTGACCTGGGCCGCGGTCAGGCCGGTGAGCACCTTGTCATCCCGGCTCTTGAGCCCGGAGACATTGGTCAGCAGGATCAGTTTTTCGGCGTTGACCGCCTCGGCCACCTTGCCCGCTACCAGGTCGGCGTTGATGTTGTAGGACGCGCCGTCGGGCCCGACCCCGATGGGGGCGATCACCGGGATCACGTCGCTGTGGGTCAGCATGTCGATGACCTTGGTGTTGACCGACGCCACCTCGCCCACATGGCCGATATCGATGATTTCCGGCCGGCTGACCTCATCGGTCTTTCCCATCACTTCCAGCTTACGGGCGCGGATCAGGTTGCCGTCCTTGCCGGTCAGGCCCACGGCGGTGCCGCCCTGGGCATTGATCAGGGAGACGATCTCCTTGTTTACCTGGCCACCGAGCACCATTTCCACCACGTCCATGGTTTCCGAGTCGGTGACCCGCATGCCATTGACGAAGTGGGACTTGATGTTCAGCCGGTCGAGCAGTTCGCCGATCTGGGGGCCGCCGCCATGGACCACGATGGGATTGATGCCCACCAGTTTCATCAGCACCATGTCCCGGGCGAAGCTGCTCTTGAGCTCCTCGTTCTCCATGGCGTTACCGCCGTACTTGATGACCACGGTCTTGCCGGTAAACCGCTGGATATAGGGCAGACCCTTGCTCAGTACATCCGCCACGTGCATTGCTGTTTCACGATCCAGTGCCATTCAATCCGCCTTCAGGGTGTTACGCCCGGGAGCGCCGGGCCAGGTTCAAAAAGTGATGGTCACATCCGGGGCCAGCGCCTTGAGCTGCCCCCGGAATATCTGCTTGATGCGCTCCAGGGCCGCGTCACTCTCGGCCTCGAAACGCAGCACCAGCATCGGCGTGGTGTTGGACGCCCGGCACAGGCCCCAGCCGTCCGGGTAGTCCACCCGCACCCCGTCGATGGTGGTGATATTGGCCTCCCCGAAATCCGCCAGGTCTGCCAGACGCTGGATGATGCGGAACTTGCCTTCGTCCGTCACCTCCAGGTTCAGTTCCGGCGTGCTGATGTCTTCCGGGAACTCGGCGAACACGTCACTGCTCTGGCGGTCCTCGATGCCGAGGATCTCCAGCAGGCGGGCGGCGGCGTACAGGCCATCGTCAAAGCCATACCAGCGCTCACCAAAGAAGACATGGCCGCTCATCTCACCAGCCAGCAGCGCGCCGGTTTCCTTCATCTTCGCTTTCATCAGCGAGTGTCCGGTCTTCCACATCACCGGACGGCCGCCCGCCGAGGAAATCACACCGCTCAGGCGCCGGCTGCATTTTACATCGAACAGCACATCCGCCCCCGGGTTGCGGGACACCACATCCCGGGCAAACAGCATCATCAGCCGGTCCGGCCAGATGATCTTGCCGTCGTTGGTGACCACACCCAGGCGGTCGCCATCGCCGTCAAAGGCGATACCCACGTCGGCCCCTTCCTGCTGAACCCGGTCAATCAGGTCCTGCAGGTTCTCCGGCTTGCCCGGGTCCGGGTGATGGTTGGGGAAGCTGCCGTCAATATCACAGTACAGCGGGATCACCTCGCAGCCCAGTTCCTCCAGCAGCAGCGGACCCAGTTCACCGGCGATGCCATTGCCGGCATCCACCACCACTTTCAGCGGCGCCGCTACCGCGATATCGCTGACAATACGGTCCAGGTAGTCCCGGCGGACGTCCTGGCTGGTGGAACTGCCCTGCCCCTGGTGCAGGTCGCCGGTCTGGATACGCTGGTACAGCTTCTGGATGCTGTCTTCCGACAGGGTCTCGCCCCCCAGCATGATTTTCAGGCCGTTGTAGTTGGACGGGTTATGGCTGCCGGTCACCATGACCCCGGAGCCGGTGCCGATGTGATGGGTGGCAAAATAGAGTACTGGCGTGGGCACGGCGCCAAGGGTAATGACGTTGCAGCCAGTGGACATGATGCCCCGAGCCAGGGCCTCCGCCAGTTCCGGGCTGGAATGGCGACCGTCGTAGCCGATACAGAGCGTATCCTGGCTGCGGTCCATGGCCTCGGAACCGATGGCCCGGCCAATGACCCCCACGATCTCCGGCGTCAGGGTGTCACCGACAATGCCGCGAATGTCGTAGGCCCGGAAAATGGATGGAGAAATGTCGGCCGCGGGGGCCCGGGTCTCCGCCACCTCGGGTGTGGCTCCCGCCGGGCTCTCGCCAAAACCGAGCACGTCCTCGTCACCATCGAGCATATCGATGTCCGGCATGTCCCGGTCCTGGAACAGGGGTTCATCCGGCTCCGGTTCCGGTCGAGCCTTGCTCGCCTTCGCGGCGGGCGCCTTGCGGGGAGTGTCTTCCACCCGTTTTTCCACCGCCTTGCTGATGCGGTGAAGTACCTCGGCAATCACCGAGGTGATTTCCCACCGCATCTGCGGCGGCGCCGACCGGTCACCGGCAAACACCTTGTGGGCCCACTGCACCATGCGGGTGGTTTCCTTGCGCAGGGCGCTCTGGGCCGACGACAGCATCAGCCAGGCGATCACCGCCGCGACCAGGAAGCCGGCCACCACCAGACCCGCTATAACCACGGGATTCAGGCTGGCAGGCGGTACCTGTGGGCGGTAGTTCAGGCTCCAGCCGGGAACCGACAATGATCGGGTCACTTCCGGCCCATCGCCCTGCCCGGCGCCAATCACATCACGGGACTGGCCATCCACGGTCTGTACCAGGGAGCCCTGGCCACCGGGCCCGCCCAGGACCTCCGACAGGGTGCCGGCGTCAAACTGGATGACCAGCGTCCCGATAACCGCCTGATTGGAGGGGTTGGTTACAGGCGCAGCGGTCTGGATCAGCCACTGGTCATTGCGGGGAAAGGCATCGGGGGCAACCTCACGCCCGGATTCCGCCCGGCGGGCCAGGTCCAGGGTGGCGAAGCCGAGGCCCGCCTCGTCGTCGGACCGACGCGGGATAGCCCGGTACGGGAACAGGAACACCCGCTCAATGCCGGGCATCAGGGTCTGCAATTCGTTCGCCAGTTCCCGCGCACCGCCAACCTCGTCCAGGGCCTCGCGCACGGAGACCTGGGTCCCCAGACCATCCGTCAGCCGCTGCATCAGCCGGATTCGATCCTCCAGCCGGTCAGCGATGAGCTCGGCCCGGTTCTCGGCCACCTGTTGCCGGCGTTGGTCCTCGGCTGGCTGCAGCAACCCAAGGTAAAGGGCGGCGGCGACCACGACGCCCACCAGAACGACCACCAGCGCCTGGGTCACGGCGACCGAGGAGAGCTTGCGCACCTTTGCGCCGCCCCCCCTGGAGGCCTTTCCCTTTGCGGGTTTGGCGGCTTTCTTGTTATCCGGGGCGTCCTGGCCGGCTGGTGTACTGTCAGCCTCCGGGGTCCCCTTTTTCTTGCCAAGTTTCATAGTCGGCTCCGTATTGACGCCTGCTTCTTTACCTACCCAGACACCAGGCACATTAATTTGCTGTTAGTATAGTTGTTTACATGAATTGGTTAATGACACATTTGGCGTATTGGAAAAGTTTCTTCAATGTCGCCCGGTGGAACCAAAGCCACCATCACCCCGCCCGGTCGCCTGGAATTCGTCCACCACATCGAAACGCGCCTGAACCACCGGCACCAGCACCAGTTGCGCAATACGCTCGCCAACGTTGACGGTGAACGTGGTATTCCCCCGGTTCCAGCAGGACACCATCAGCTCTCCCTGGTAATCAGAATCAATCAGCCCTACCAGGTTCCCCAGGACGATGCCGTGTTTGTGCCCCAGCCCGCTGCGGGGCAGGATCATCGCGGCCAGGGAGGCATCCTCGATGTAGATGGACAGGCCGGTGGGGATCAGTGCGGATTCCCCGGGGGCCAACGTCAGGGATGCCTTCAGGCAGGCCCGCAGGTCAAGGCCGGCGGACCCGTCGGTGGCATAGGCAGGCATGGGGATTTCATCCCCGATTCGTTTGTCCAGGATTCTCATCTGAACCGGCTGCTGGCTCATACTGCTTCCTCAATTGGGCGGTCTGGTGGCTGGATGGCCGGGCGCCCCGGCACCCGGATGGTGTTCAGGTTTTCGGTCAGGCCAGTCGGTCGGCAATCAGCGCGACCAGCGTCCTGGCAATCTCGTGCTTGCTGGTGGGGCCGATGCTTTGCTGGCCACCGGGCCAGAACACGGTGACCGCATTCTGGTCGCTGTTGAACCCCATGCCCGGTACGGACACGTCATTGGCGACGATCATGCCCAGCTTCTTGCGCTTCATCTTGTCGGTGGCGTATTGCTCGACATCGTTGGTTTCCGCGGCGAACCCCACGGTAAACGGGGCGTCCGGTCTGGCCGCGATGGTGGCCAGGGTATCCGGGTTGCGGACCAGTTCCAGGGCGATGGTTTCATGGGATTTCTTCACCTTCTGCCCGGCCCGGTCGGCGGGACGGTAATCCGCCACGGCGGCGGTAGCGATAAACAGGTCGGCCCCCCGGTCCACTTCCGCGGAGGCTGCCTGCAACATGTCCTCGGCGGTCTCCACCGGCACCACTTCCACACCAGCGGGGGCAGCAAGGGCGACCGGGCCGCTGACCAGGGTGACCGTCGCACCGGCCGCCCTTGCGGCCTCGGCAATGGCATAGCCCATCTTGCCGGAGCTGTGGTTGGTGATATAGCGCACCGGGTCTATGGGTTCCCGGGTGGGGCCGGCGGTGATCACCACGCGGCGGCCCGACAGCGGCCCACCCTGCCCGCTGCTCCTGACGGTCTGCTCGATCAGACCGAGCAGGGTTTCCGGCTCCAGCATCCGACCGGGGCCGACATCACCACAGGCCTGGCTGCCCTGATCCGGCCCCCACAGGGTAACCTGGGGGTCGTCCCGGAGCAGGCCGACATTGCGCTGGGTACGGTGATTACCCCACATGGCCTGGTTCATTGCCGGCGCCAGGGCAATCGGTGCCTCGGTGGCACTGCAGACGGTGGCCAGCAGGTCGTCCGCCATACCCTGGGCCAGCCGGGCCATGAAGTCCGCCGATGCCGGCGCCACCACGACCCGGTCCGCCCACTTGGCGAGCTCGATGTGCCCCATGCCGGCCTCCGCCTCCGGATCCAGCAGTGACGTGCGTACCGGCTCGCCGCTGAGGGCCTGGAAGGTCATGGGCGTGATAAAGGCCTCGGCGCCCCGGGTCATGACGACCCGGACCTGGTAGCCGGCTTTCTTCAGCAGCCGGACCAGCTCCGCACTCTTGTACGCCGCAATACCGCCGGTAATGCCAAGCAGGATGTTTGGATTGGCCATGTGATCTCCGTCGTCTACCACTGTCCGCTGAAACGGTCCCTAAGATAGCATTGCCGGAATCTCCCCGACAGTGCGACGGACATGTTAAACTCACTGCCCATGCAGGACGCATCGACCAGGACGCATCGACATCACACAGGGAACGTCATGACAACAACTCAATGGCCCCGGGATGAACGCCCCCGGGAACGGCTGCTGGCCCACGGCCCGGAAACCCTCTCTGACACGGAACTGCTGGCCATTTTCCTGCGCACCGGCACTGCCGGCATGCCGGTGATGGCCATGGCTCGTCACCTGCTGGATGAATTCGGCAGCCTGCGAGGCCTGATGACCACCTCCCATACAGGCTTCTGTCGGGTCAAGGGGCTGGGCACCGCCAAGTACGCCCAGGTACAGGCGGCCATGGAGATGGCCCGGCGGGTCATGGACGAACCAGTGCGCCAGGGGGATCCGCTGACGTCACCGGAGGATACCCGCCGCTACCTGCGTAGCCGGCTGGGTACCCAGCCCCATGAAGTGTTCGCTGGCCTGTTCCTGGATAACCGGCACCGGGTGATCCGCTATCAGGAGCTGTTCCGTGGCACCATTGACGGTGCCGCGGTCTATCCCCGGGAGGTGGTTCGCCACGCCCTGGACTTCAATGCGGCGGCGGTGATCTTCGCCCATAACCACCCGTCAGGGATTGCCGAACCCAGTCAGTCGGATATTTCCCTGACCCGACGGCTGAAGGACGCCCTGGGTCTGGTGGACATTCGGGTTCTGGATCATATGGTTGTGGGCCATGGCGAGGTGATCTCCCTGGCGGAACGGGGGCTGATGTGATCCGCCGGGAAGCTGCACAATTTCCCAACAATTTTTTGCGTTAGGGGTGCTCATCTGGTATAAAAGCGTCCCTTTCTGGCGGCGTCTGGCGAGCACCGTGCAATATGCAGGCACGTACCGCAACCAGAGACCCGATACCGGAGTCTCTGAAAAGGGAGATCAGGCCCTTTTTCAGAGGCTCCTTTACAAACGATTTCGTATTCAGGACCAACGCTCAGGTCGGAGGCAAACATGTCCAGAGTCTGTCAGGTAACCGGTAAGCGACCGGTAACCGGTAACAACGTTTCTCACGCGATGAACCACAACAAGCGTCGTTTTCTGCCCAACCTGCAGAACCACCGCTTCTGGGTCGAGTCTGAGAAGCGCTTCGTAAAGCTGCGTGTATCCACCAAGGGTATGCGTGTTATCGACAAGAAAGGCATTGACGCTGTGCTGGCCGACCTTCGTGCCCGCGGCGAGAAAGTATAAGGAGCCGCATCATGCGCGAGAAAATCAAGCTGGTTTCATCAGCAGGTACTGGTCACTACTACACGACCAAGAAGAACAAGCGTAACACCCCGGAAAAGATCGCTATGAAAAAGTACGATCCGGTGGTACGTAAGCACGTTGAGTACAAGGAAGCCAAGATCAAGTAAGGTCTTTGCTTTCAGGAAAAACCCGGCCCCGGCCGGGTTTTTTTGTGCCCGGCATTTGAAGTGATGTCAGGAATCGCCCCGAGCACCCTCCCTGTAAACTCAGAAGGTCTTCAGATAGCCCTTGGGCAGGGCGATATCCATGGCAATGGGCAGGTGGTCGGACACCGGATAGCTCACCACCTCGGAGTTGCGGATTTCCAGGCTTGGGCTTACCAGGATATGGTCCAGCGCCCGCTCCGGTCGCCAGCTTGGGAAGCTGTGGGCGGTATCCGGCAGGGGAATCAGGTTGGCATGCTTGAGGGGGGTGTTGGTCAGCAGCTCCTCGGCATGGTTGTTCAGGTCTCCCATCAGCACCACGTGCCGATAGTCCGCGATCAGCTCGTGGACATAGGCCAGTTGCCGGGCCTGGCCGGCCTTGCTGAGGGACAGGTGCATGATCACCAGCACCAGCGGATCGTCGATATCGCCGAAACGGGCGATAATGGCCCCCCGCCCAGGCAGCAGCCCGGGCAGGCGGTGCTCGGTCACATCCAGCGGACGGAAACGGCTGAGCAGGCCATTGCTGTGCTGAGCCACCGGCCCCAGGTTACGGTTCAGTTGCTGGCGCCAGTAGGGGATGCCACTGGCCTCGGCCAGGTACTGGACCTGGTTGATGTAGCCACTACGCAGGCTGCCGCCGTCACACTCCTGCAGGGCCACCACGTCATAGCTGCGCAGCAGGCTGGCAATACGGTCCAGGTTATCGATACGCCCCCGGTGGGGCAGCACATGCTGCCAGCTACGGGTCACGTAGTGATGGTAGGAGGCGGTGTTGATCCCCACCTGGATATTGAAGGTCAGCAGGCGGATATGGCGATGGGGCTCGAAATCCGGCACATGATCCATACCCGAGCAGGCCCCGCCCGAGGGCGAGGCGCGGCCAGAGATGTTACTGAACCCATGTTTCAACCTACGATACATTGATCAGGCTCCGGAAACAGTCTGACACCGGGCCAGGCGTCCACGCTCGGCCAGGTCGTCGTTAGTCGGTGCTTTCGCTACGCTCCTTCTCAATAAGGTAGTCCACGACTTCCAGGGTTTCCGCATGACCACCGGTCATGCCGGGTCCGGTCTTGTACTTCCCCGCCACCAGCATGGTGGGGGTACCGCGTACCTGGGCGCCCCGCAGTACCGACATACCCCGCTGCACCTGGGCCTTGACCCCGAAACTGTTAAAGGCCTTGAGGAAGGCTTCCCGGTCAACCCCCTGGGTCTCAACAAAATCCGCGAGGGCGGACGCACTGGTCAGATCCTGACGCTCTTCGGCCAGCGCTGTATAAAAGGCCTCGTGGGTCTTGTCGGTGGCACCAATCGCCTCGGTGGCGTAATACGCGTAGGCATGCTGGACAGCCGCCTTGTTCATCGGTGCGGGCAGCAGAACCAGGTTGACGTCGTCGCCGATGTCTTTCTTCCAGGCCTGCATGAAGGGTTCAAAGTCGTTGCAGTGACCGCAGCCGTACCAGAACACCTCAACCACCTCGATCCCCTCTCCAGAAGAGGCGGATACCTCCGTGGACAGGCGTTCATAGTGCTCGCCTTCCACCCATTGATCCTGGGCTGAAGCGGAGAAAGCGACGGTCGCGGCGATAACGCCGGCGGCAAGAGATCGGAAAATACCCATCAAGCACCTCTGGATTGGTTTTTTGGTTGTTTCATGGACTTGCGTGAGACAGGCTCACCGGCAAAAGGTTCATCTGCCACGGATTATGCCATGCTGCCCCTTCAGGTCCAGCCAGTGACCCTTACAGCACCGACAGGATGTCAGAAACGCAAAAGCCCGCACAAGGCGGGCTTTGTTCCGGGCAACCGTTGATCGGAAAACGATCAGTGCAAACCGGAAATGTAGTTGGCCACGGCCTCGATCTCGGTATCCGTCAGACGGGAGGCAATGTCCACCATGATCTGCGACTGGGGCGCCCCGTTCCGCTCACCGTTCCGGTACGCCTTCAGTGATTTGATCACGTACTCGGCACCCTGGCCACCCAGGTGGGGGTAGCCGGCAGGGCCGTTGCCCTTGCCCTCGGGATTGTGACAGGCGGCACAGGCGGCCACACCGGAGGCCAGGTTGCCCCCCTTGTAGAGGCTACGCCCCTGCTCCAGGTTTTCCTCGCTGGCCTGACTGACGGGCATCTCGGTCTGGTCGAAGTAAGCCGCCAGATCCTGCAGGTCCTCGTCGCTCATATCGTCCAGCATGCCGGTCATTTCAGCGATCTCGCGATCACCGTCGCGAATGGCACGCAACTGCTGGACCAGGTAGGTTTCCCCCAGCCCCGCCAGTTTCGGATACACCGCCATAACCGGAGCCGCGCCATTCTGCCCGTGACAGCCCGCACAAACACCAGCATTTGCCTCACCTGCTTCAGGATCTCCCGCGCCATGGGCTGTCATGGAGAGGCCCAGGCCGAGAACCACACCTGCGATCAGTTTTTTCATGCTCGCTCCGCTATCTCTCATCAGAAACATTATTCTTCGTGCCGCCGGCAGAGCCGGGCAAAGCCCCGACTGGTGGGCCATTGGCCGTGGTACCCTGCGCACCGTCCGGAAATTGGTGTAGCATTATACATTAAGGAGCCCATGAATAAATGCCATGGCCCTGTTTGCAGCCACCCGCCCTTTACCCGTGTCATTCAGGACGTATTCGTGACCACTGAAACACCCAAGCCGATTTCCTACAACAGTGCCCGCTTCCTGGTCAGCGCCGCGCAATTAACGGACTGCCCACCGGACAGCGGTCGCGAGGTCGCCTTCGCCGGTCGTTCCAACGCCGGCAAGTCCAGCGCCATTAACTGCATCACCGCCAATGGCAAGCTGGCCCGCACCAGCAAAACGCCCGGCCGCACCCGGCTGATCAACTTCTTCTCGCTGAACCGGGCCGACTGCCGGCTGGTGGACCTGCCCGGCTACGGCTACGCCAAGGTGTCCCGGGACATGAAGGACGACTGGCAGCAGCACCTGAGCCACTACCTGACTGACCGGCGCAGCCTGGCGGGACTGGTCCTGGTGATGGATATCCGGCACCCACTGACCGACTTTGACCAGATGATGGTGGAATGGTGCGAACATAACAATCTGCCGCTGATGATCCTGGCCACCAAGGCGGACAAACTGAAGTTCGGCCAGGCAAAGACCGCCATGCTGGGTATCCGGCAGGCGCTGAAAGATGTGCAGTGTCTGCACCACCTGATCATGTTCTCGGCAACCACCAAAACCGGCCTGGAAGAGTGCCGTAATGGCCTGACCGGCTGGCTGGAGGGGTAACCCGCCATAAAAAACCCGACCGGAAGTCCCGGTCGGGAATCGTCAGGGTTTGCGACGTACTGAGACCTGAGTCTCTTACCGGCACGTCCGTGGTTGCCGGTATGGAGTATGACCGCCCTGTCGCCGTAAAGTTCCTGTCACATCACTCTCCGGACATGGCCCAGGGCATATCCGGCCGATATCGGTCCCTCAGGATCAGCACCTCGTCCCGGTGGGCCGGATCCAGGTAGGGCAGGTGCAGGGTCAACACCTGATAGATGCCCTGGCGCACCTCCGCCAGCACCAGTTCCCGGCTTTCATTGGTGGTCTTGAGGAACTCCATCCAGTTGGTGATCACCAGCCAGATGTTCAGGGCCAGGGCCTGGCGCAATTCATCGGACAGCGACTGCAGCACCCGACCCCGGATCAGGCCGTGCAGGATGTTTTCAATGGCCACCAGGCAGCGTGCGGTAAAGGCCCGGTACTCACGTCGCAGACGGTCGTCGTTCTCCAGCAGGAACGCCAGCTCCCGATGCAGGAAGCGGAACCGCCAGAGGCCATCCACCACCGACTCCAGGTAGAACACCAGGTCATCGATTGTCAGGGCGTTGCCACTCCGTACCTTCAGATAGCTATCCACCAGGGACTCATACTGCCGGAATAGCTGGTAGACGATGTCGGCCTTGTTACGAAAGTGGTAATAGAGATTGCCCGGGGAGATACCCAGGTCGGCCGCTATATGGTTGGTGGACACATTGCGTTCACCCTGGCAGTTGAAGCTGTCCAGGGCCACCTGGAGAATCCGGTCCCGGGTATTCCCGGTATTTTTCGGCGAGGATGCTGACATTGTCTGGTCTGATTTCCGGCGCAAATGATTTTTCAGGGGACCACTGGCAATCCCGGATTTATTCCGGTACGAATTGGAGTATAAACTCTAATCAGTCGCAGACCTTTCTCAGACCTTTCAAGGGTACCGTGGTTGTCTGAAGGTGGACTGCCCGCGTCGAACCATCTCGCCGAGGATCCTATCATGAGCGCCACCGTCGTCCCGATGAACGAGAGCAAGAAACAGATCCAGCTCACCGCCAGGATACTGGCCGAACAGAAACAGGCCTTCAGCCGCAACCCGTTACCGACCCTTAGTGAGCGCAAGGACAACCTGTTGCGCCTCAAGAAGGCCCTGATCGCCCATCAGGAGCAGTTCTGCGAGGCGATCGACAAGGACTTCAATGGCCGCTCCCAGGATGAAACCCTGATTGCGGAGATCATGCCGTCCATTCAGGGCATCAACTACGCCATGGAGCACCTCAAGGACTGGATGCAGCCGGACCGCCGGCATGTCTCGGTGCTGTTCCAGCCGGCGAGCAACAAGGTCTTCTACCAGCCCAAGGGCGTGGTGGGCATTATCGTACCCTGGAACTACCCCCTGTACCTGGCCATAGGGCCACTGGTGGCAGCATTGGCGGCGGGCAACCGGGCCATGATCAAGATGTCGGAATTCACTCCCCACACCTCTGCCCTGCTGGCCAACCTGGTGGAGACCACCTTCCCCCGGGACCTGGTTGCAGTAGTCAATGGCGAGGCCGACGTCGCCGCCGACTTTTCCGGTCGCCCCTTCGATCACCTGCTGTTCACCGGCTCCACCACCGTGGGCCGACTGGTGATGAAAGCAGCGGCCGAGAACCTGACGCCGGTCACCCTGGAACTGGGCGGCAAGTCCCCGGCAGTGATCTCCAATGACGTGCCCATGGAGGATGCCGCCGAACGCATCGCCTTCGGCAAGGCGTTCAATGCCGGCCAGACCTGCGTGGCGCCGGACTATGTGCTGTGCCCCTCGGACCGGGTCAACGCCTTCGTGGACGCCGTCCAGGATGCCCTGGGCCGCATGTATCCCACCCTGCGGGACAACCCGGACTTCACCAGCATCATCAACGAGCGTCAGTACCAGCGCCTCCGGGAACTGCTGGCGGACGCCCGCAGCAAGGGCGCACAACTGGTGGAGGTAAACCCGGCCGGGGAGTCCTTCGAGGACGGTTGCCACAAGATCCCGATCACCCTGGTGCTCAACCCCACCGACGACATGAAGGTGATGCAGGACGAAATCTTCGGCCCGATCCTGCCGGTGGTGCCCAGCAAGGGACTGGAAGACGCCATGGCCTACATCAACAGCCGTCCGCGGCCACTGGCCCTGTACTATTTCGGTTACGAGCGGGACGAACAGAAGCGCCTGCTGGCGGGCACCCATTCCGGCGGCGTCTGCATCAACGACTCGCTGCTGCACGTGGCCCAGGATGACCTGCCCTTTGGTGGCATCGGGGACTCCGGCATGGGGCACTACCACGGCAAGGAAGGCTTCCTGACCTTCTCCCACAGCCGCGCGGTGTTCGCCAAGCAGAAGCTCAACAGCGGCAAGCTGGTGTATCCGCCCCACGGCGGCCCCCTGCACAAACTGGTCTATCGGTTCTTTATTCGCTAGTATCTCGGGCCTCTGAAACCAGAAGGAGTACGCCATGACAACGGTTATCTACCCGGGAACCTTTGACCCCATCACCAACGGCCACACCGATCTGGTGGAGCGGGCCAGGCGGCTGTTTGACGAGGTGGTGATCGCCGTTGCCCACAGCTCCAAGAAGAACCCGCTGTTCACCCTGGAGGAACGGGTTCGTCTGGCGGAAGAGTCCACCGCTCATCTGGATAACATCCGGGTGGTGGGTTTCAACAACCTGCTGGCGGATTTTGTCCGCGAGCAGAACGGTACTGTGCTGCTGCGCGGCCTGCGGGCGGTGTCCGATTTCGAGTACGAGTTCCAGCTCGCGGACATGAACCGTCACCTGGCCCCGGAAGTGGAGAGCGTGTTCCTGACACCGTCCAACCACCTGTCGTACATTTCCTCGTCGCTGATCCGGGAGATTGCCTCCCTGGACGGTGACGTGGCGGAATTCGTGTCACCGGTGGTGCACGAGGCTCTCAGGGCGAAGTTCGCCAAGTAAGCTGTGAGCCTTCCATCAGGTAACCACCCATGGCCCTGATCATTACCGGCGAATAGCCTGACCGCGGCCTGTCAGGCATAAAAAAACCGGAGCCCGCGGGCTCCGGTTTTTTGTGACCGGTGATACCTTACTGCAGCATCGGCGAGGTTCCCGGCATGGGGATGGGCATCTCCTGACCGTTGAGGTTGACTGTCATGTCCTTCAAAGAGGCATCCATCACGTAGAAGTCCCCCTCTTCCACCAGGGCGCCCTGGATCACCATGGGCATCAGTTGATCTCCCAGCTCCGGATAGCGCTCTCCCAGTGCCACGGGGATCTTCAGGTTCATCTCGCCCTCGATGGTCTGGGCGATCAGCATGAACGGCACCCGGTCCTTGTCCGGCTGCTCCGGATGGGCGACTTTCAGGTGACCGGTCACCGGTCCCTCCGGCGATGAAATATCCATATCGGTGACCACCGTCAGACCCCGGGCCATCAGCTTCTCCAACCCGCCCGTCATGGCCATGGTGGCCTGCATCTGCTGCTGGAAAGCCTTCTGGGGATCGTCACCGGAGGCCATGCTGAGCTCCTGCATCGCCTGGGCCGCTTCCATCAGTTCGTTCCAGGCGGCGACATCCACCTCCTGCATCCGGAAATCAAAGCTGTGGGGACCATAGCCCTCATCGCCGTAGCTGACCTTGTCTAGGGTCATGGTGCTGTCGAGGTCGAATGACTGGTCATCATTCACCGCCTCAGTATCGGAGACAACCTCCAGGCCTTCCAGCACGACCTCCGGCTCATCCCGGGCGGCGACGGACACCTTGGCCACGGTCATGCTGCCTTCACCGGTCCACAACTGCCCCGTCAACAGAGTGGCCTGCTGTTCCATGTCCAGGTTTTCCATGGACAAGCGCATATCCGGGGTCCGCAGCACCAGCCCGGGCCACTGCATGTCGAGATTCATCTGCTCGCCACCAGCGCTGAACTCCAGGGTGGAATAGCTCCGGGAAACATTCAGGGATTCACCGGCTCCCTCGTCCATGTAATCAATGGCCGGCACATCCAGTTCCACCAGGGAGGAACCCCAGGCGCTGGTGGTGACGGTCAGGGTTGGCTTCTCGTCCGGGAAGACCTTCTCGAACTCCTCGTCCTCGGGCAGGTCGAAGTTGAACAGGATGGTGCTGCTGGTGATGCCGTGGGAGACATCGCCCGTCCAGCCGATGGCATGCCGCTCTCCGGTATCCGGGTCCACCACATAGAGCTGGCCCGTGATGGTGGACTCCAGGTAACCCCGGTCATACTCCGCCGTTTCCATGATAAAGAGGGGTTGGGCCTGGTTGAAGTCCCCGGTCGCTGCCTGCCATTGCTGTTCCGTCAGCATTCCCACGGCCCATGGGGCAGCCGCCGCTGCCGCCACGACCACGCCGCCGGCGATGATCCATGTTTTTTTCATGTCCTGTACTCCAATTCAGGGAGTCAGCCCGGGCGCGGTGGCACCGTTCAAACCTCCCTGTTTACTGGTCCCGCCCGTTTCCTCGTGAACGGGCTGCGAAACCGGCGCCGGATCACTTGGCACTTAGCCGGTCCAGCAGGACCGACTGGGACGCAAAGCGCTCCTCCTCCGGTGAGGGCTGATTTTGCAGGTAACGTCCATCAGGCTGCAAGACCCAACTCTGACAGTTGTCACGTAAACAGGCATCCAGGTCTTCCTCAAGGCGGTTGACCAGGCTGCGCTCCTCCACCGGGAAGGCCACCTCGACCCGGTTTACCAGGTTACGGACCATGCCGTCAGCGCTGGAGCAGTACACCTCCGGCTTGCCATTGTGGCCGAACCAGTAGACACGGGTGTGCTCCAGGAAGCGCCCGATAATGGAGCGCACCTGGATGTTCTCCGACAGCCCCGGCACCCCCGGACGCAGGCAGCAGATACCACGGATGATCAGGTCGATCTTCACACCGGCCTGTGAGGCCCGGTACAGGGCGAGCATCACTTCCGGATCGGTCAGGGCGTTGAACTTGAAGATGATGCGACCGTCGCTGCCGAAGCCGGCTTCCCGGTCAATCATCTCGATCAGCCGCCGGTGCAGGGTGAAAGGCGCGTGGAACAGTTTCTTGATCTTGAGGGCCTTGCCCATACCGGTAAGCTGCTGGAACAGCTTGTTGACGTCGTCGCACAGGGCATCATCGGCGGACAGGTAGCTGTAGTCGGTATAGAGCCTGGCGTTACCGGCGTGGTAGTTGCCGGTCCCCAGGTGGACGTAGCGCTTCAGGCGACCTTCCTCGCGACGCACAATGAGGATCATCTTGGCGTGGGTCTTGTACCCCACCACGCCGTACACCACGACCACCCCGGATTCCTGCAGGCGACTGGCCAGCTCCAGGTTCTCCGCCTCGTCGAAACGGGCGCGCAACTCGATCACCGCGGTCACTTCCTTGCCGCGACGGGCCGCATCCATCAGCGCCTCGACGATCTCCGAGTCGGCCCCGGTGCGGTACAGGGTCTGGCGAATGGCCAGCACCTGGGGATCCTTGGCGGCCTGGCGCAGGAAATCCACCACCGGCGTGAAGCTCTCGTAGGGATGCAGCAGCAGGATCGGCTGCTTGCGGATGGCGTCGAAAATCACCTCGTTGTTGCGGATCGGCTTGGGCACCGCCGGCGAGAACCCCGGATAGGTGAGATCCGGCCGGTTGACCAGCCCACTGACGGCCATCAGCCGGGTCAGGTTGACCGGGCCATGAACCTTGTACAGATCCCGTTCGGTAAGACCAAACTGCCGCAACAGGAACTGGATCAGTTCCTCGGGGCAGTTGTCAGCCACCTCCAGCCGCACCCCGTCGCCGAAGCGGCGGCTCAGCAGTTCGCCGCGCAGCGCCGAGGCCAGGTCTTCCAGGTCGTCCTCCAGTTCCAGGTCGGCGTTGCGGGTCAGGCGGAACTGGTAACAGCCCTTGATCTCCATGCCCGGGAACAGCTCATCGGCGTGGGCGTGGATCATGGACGACAGGAACACCAGATTATCACCGCCATCACAGACGTCATCGGGCAGGCGCACCAGGCGGGGCAATGACCGGGGCGCCGGTACGATGGCCATGCCGGTCTCCCGGCCGAACGCATCCTTGCCGTCCAGCTCGACAATGAAGTTGAGGCTCTTGTTGACCAGTCGCGGGAACGGGTGGGAAGGATCCAGCCCGATGGGATTGACCACCGGCAGGATCTCATCCTCGAAGTACTGGCGCACCCACTCCGCCTGGGCCGGGGTCCAGTCGCGGCGACGCACGAAGTGGATACCCTCCCGCTCCATTTCCGGAATCAGGACCTTGTTGAGGATATCGTACTGTTCTGAAATGTATTCGTGGGCCACCTGGCTGATTTCCTGCAGCACCTGCTCCGGCAGCATACCGTCCGGCCCCACCATCTCGCGGCCATATTTCATCTGTTGACGCAGGCCGGCCGCGCGGATCTCGAAGAACTCGTCCATGTTGCTGCTGAAAATACAGCAGAAGATCAGGCGGTTGAGCAGCGGATGATGTTCATCCAGAGCCTGCTTGAGCACCCGGTAGTTGAACTGCAGATGACTCAGTTCGCGGTTGAAATAGTTTTCCCGGGCGGTAAGGTCCAGCACCTGCTCCGGCACCTCCACCGGTTCAGGTACCGCAGCCACTTCGCCCACCTTCCCGACCTCCGGTACCTGTTCCATACTCATATCAACCTCCCTTGAGCAGGCGTGCCGCCCGCACCGCAAAGTAGGTCAGGATGCCGTCGGCACCAGCCCGGCGCATGGCCATGAGACTTTCCATCATTACCTTGTCGCCATCCAGCCAGCCATTCTGGGCGGCGGCCATGTGCATGGCGTACTCGCCGCTGACCTGGTAGACAAAGGTGGGTACTTTCAGCTCGGTCTTCACCCGATGGACGATGTCCAGGTAGGGCATGCCGGGCTTGATCATCACCATGTCGGCACCTTCGGCCAGGTCCATGGCCACCTCATGCAGGGCCTCGTCGCTGTTGGCCGGGTCCATCTGGTAGGTTTCCTTGCTGCCCTTGCCCAGGTTGCCGGCCGAGCCCACCGCATCCCGGAACGGGCCATAGTAGGAAGAGGCGTACTTGGCGGAATAGGCCAGGATCCGCGTGTTCACCCGGTCGGCCTGCTCGAGGGCCTGGCGAATCTCGCCAATCCGGCCATCCATCATGTCCGACGGTGCCACCACGTCGGCGCCCGCCTCGGCATGGGACAGGGCCTGTTTCACCAGGGCTTCCACGGTGCGGTCGTTCAGCACGTAGCCGTTGTCATCAAGGATGCCGTCCTGGCCATGGGTGGTGAACGGATCCAGCGCGACGTCGGTAATCACGCCCAGTGCCGGAAACTGTTCCTTGAGCGCGCGGGTGGCACGCTGGGCCAGGCCGTCGGTATCCCAGGCTCCGGAACCATCCAGGTCCTTTTTTTCCGGCGGCACCACCGGGAACAGGGCAATGGCGGGAATGCCCAGGTCATGCACCTCGCGGGCATGCTCCAGCAGCAGGTCGACGCTCAGGCGTTCCACGCCGGGCATCGACGGCACGGCCTCCCGCTGCCCTTTACCCTCCAGCACAAATACCGGATAGATCAGGTTATCCACGCTGAGCTGGTTCTCCCTGACCAGCCGGCGGGAAAAGTCGTCCACCCGGTTCCTGCGCAGACGGGTGCCGGGATAACCTCGATTGGGAAGTGAGAACACGAAAGCCTCCGTAACTGGACTGTTTAACGGACTATCATACACATCACGATGTTACTGGGGCATGACCTGAAACATAAGAGTGCGGATCGTCCCCCGCGACACAGGAGCGGCCGGACGTGGAAAACAGCGGGCGGGGCGTTGCCGACAATCGCCAGCAACGCCCGGACCTGATCAGAAACTGCGGTTGTTGAAACCCACCTCGACCTTGCGGGGGGCGTCGTTACGGAAACTGGTGTCGACCTGCTGGATCCGGCCTCCCCCGTTCAGGAACGCCTGGATATCCGCTTCAAGCTGGGCCCGGATCCGTGCACGACCGGCGATGGAATGATCGTCTTCCATCTCGTTCCAGCCGCCCGCCGGCTCCAGGCTGTTTTCATCCAATTCACTCATGGCTAGCCTCCATCAGCGAAAATCGGGAGCCCGTCACTGCCCCCCGTGCTCAATGAAACGCGCCCCGAAAAGCCAGGCAGTCCGATGGCCGTTTCCTGTTCGACACCTCTTGACCATGCTGATCACAAGCACGGCGTGCATGAGCGTCTTGGCGTCTTTATAATCAGTAAAAGATGACAGCGCTATCATGTCGCAAAATCTTTTTGTAACTTTTTGTAACCAGCCGGAACGAAAGCCTGCTCCCTTAAATTTTTATAATAAAGACAATTGGTTACCCCCGAGAGGCATTAACATGAACGCCAAACAGCCAACCCCCGCCAAGTCCGGATTCACTCCCGACCAGTGGCTGGCCCAGACCCACGAGGTCTTCAACCAGCCTCCGGCACTGGAAAACTACAACCTGTTCCTGCAGGACAGGGCCCTCCAGGAAGCCATTGAGCGCGAGGGCGCAAGCTGGGCCCGGCAGGAACTGACGGACTTTGGCGCCCTGGCCGGCCGCCCCGATATCATCGAACTGGGTTTCCAGGCCAATGACAACAAGCCCACGTTCCAGACCCATGACCGCTTCGGTCACCGTATCGACGAAGTCCGCTTCCATCCTGCCTATCACGAGCTGATGCGACTGGCCACCGAGCACGGCCTGCACAGCAGCCCCTGGCAGAAGCCCGGTCCCGGCGCCCATGTGGCGAGGGCGGCCAAGTACTATCTGCACACCCAGGTGGAGGCATCCCACGGCTGCCCGATTACCATGACCTTTGCCTCCATGCCGTCCATCATGAAGCAGCCGGAACTGGCGGAAACCTGGGCCCCCAAGATCCTGGACTGCAGCTACGATCCCCGTAACGTGCCGGATTCCGAGAAGCGCTCCGTGACCATCGGCATGGCCATGACCGAGAAACAGGGCGGCAGTGACGTACGCGCCAATACCACCCGGGCAATTCCCACCGGCAGGGAAGGCTCCGGCCAGGCCTATGAACTGGTGGGGCACAAGTGGTTCGTCTCCGCGCCCATGGGCGACGCCTTCCTGGTGCTGGCCCAGGCCCCGGGTGGTCTGTCGTGTTTCCTGATGCCCCGCTGGCGTCCTGACGGCACCAAGAACCCGTGGCAGATCCAGCGTCTGAAGAACAAAATGGGCAACGTCGCCAACGCCTCCAGCGAGGCGGAACTGCGGGGCGCCCTGGGCTGGATGATCGGCGAGGAAGGCCGTGGCGTGCCCACCATCATCGAAATGGTGGCCATGACCCGCTTCGACTGCATGATCGGCAGCTCCTCGGGCATGCGTCAGGCCGCCGCCCAGGCCCTGCACCACTGCCATCACCGCAGCGCCTTCGGTGCCCGGCTCAGCGACCAGCCGCTGATGCAGAACGTACTGGCGGACCTGGCGCTGGAGAACGAGGCGGCCATGAGCTACACCATGCGCGTCGCCCGGGCCCTGGACGCCGGCAACGACGAGCAGGAACAACTGTTCCTGAGACTGGCCACCCCGGTGGGCAAGTACTGGATCTGCAAGCGCACTCCCAACCATGCCTACGAGGCCATGGAATGCATTGGCGGCAGCGGGGTGATGGAAGACTGCATCATGCCGCGACTGTTCCGGGAATCCCCGGTGAACGCCATCTGGGAAGGCTCCGGCAATGTGCAGTGCCTGGATACCCTGCGGGCCTTGCAGAAGTCGCCGGAGAGCCTGGATGCTTTCCTGGCAGAGGTGAACCAGGCCCGGGGCAGCGACCGCCGTTTCGATGGATTCGTGGACCGGCTGGCGAAGGATTTCAGCGGCGCCATGGGCAACCCGGAACAGATCGCCTTCCAGGCCCGGGATCTGGTGGACCGCCTGGCGGTCTCGCTGCAGGCCTCACTGCTGATCCGCAACGCACCGGCGGCCGTGTCCGATGCCTACTGCGCGTCCCGCATCGACAGCCGGGGCATCCACAACATCGGCGCCCTGCCCAGCGGCGTGGACGCGAAAGCCATCGTGGACCGGGCAACCCCCCATGTCTGATGCATTTCGAAAACTGCTGGCAGAGCGGGAAGCCGCTCCCGCCAGCATTACACCCCATATCGGCATCGTCACGCTGCACTTTCAGCTTTACGGCGTCGAGGACCTGAAGGCCAAACGCAAGGTCTTCACGCCCATGCGGGCGATCTGGGGCCGGGAGCCGGACCTGGCCGTGGCAGAAACCGGAGACTATGAGACACTGGACAGTGCCGTGTGGAGCATTGTTGCCATCGGCGGCACCTCACAGCAGCTCACCGCCCGGCTCGACCAGGTGGAGAAGGCGATCGAGCAACGCATCGACGCGCCGGTACTCGAGGTACACCGGGAGCTGCTATAAGGGCCAGTGCGGATATGACTGTTCGCTTGGCAACCAATGGCATGACGCCGTATACTACGCGGCCCTGACCACGGACCCGTGCTGGGGCGAGGATACGACGCCCCTGATAAAAGTTCCGTAGAGTCTCCGGGCGACAGGAAGATACGCCCGGGGATACCACAGACTGCGTGGCGCGTATGACCGGTAAGAAAAAGTCAGCCCAGGCGTCGGTAGAGGCGATGTATCGGGTATTTACCGTACCCGAGGCCCCCGAATCCACCCTGAGCCGGATTGACCAGAATATCTCGGGTAACCTTGCCGGTTTCCTGCAGGAGCATATTGTTGCGGTGGAGCGTGACCTCAGCGAGGTGGAGAAGAACTTCTCCGACTCCGCCATTCCGGAAAAGCCCATCTTCGTATCCGAGCAGGCCCAGTTCCTGCTGGACAAGCTGGTGGCCAACTCCGTGCACACGGCCTCCCCCAGCTTTATCGGGCACATGACCTCGGCACTGCCCTACTTCATGCTGCCGCTGTCCAAGATCATGATTGCCCTGAACCAGAACCTGGTGAAAACGGAAACCTCCAAGGCGTTCACGCCCATGGAACGTCAGGTACTGGGCATGATCCACCGGCTGGTGTATCAGCAGGACGGCGCCTACTACCGCAAGTGGATGCACGACCCCCGCCACGCCCTGGGGGCCATGTGCTCCGGCGGCACCGTTGCCAACCTGACCGCCCTGTGGGTAGCCCGCAACCGGGCCTTCCCGGCGGAGGGCAGCTTCCGCGGCCTGCACCAGGAAGGCCTGTTCCGGGCGCTGAAGTACTATGGCCACGATGGGGCGGCCATCCTGGTCTCTCGCCGTGGTCACTATTCCCTGCGCAAGGCCGCCGACGTGCTGGGCCTGGGCCGGGACGCGCTGATACCTGTCGATACGGACGACGATAACCGCATCCAGATCGACGACCTGCGAGACAAGTGCCTGGAGTTGCAGCGCCAGAAAGTGAAGATCATGGCCATCTGCGGCATTGCCGGCACTACCGAGACCGGCAACATAGACCCGCTGGATGCCATGGCGGACGTGGCCCGGGAATTCGGTGCCCACTTCCACGTGGACGCCGCCTGGGGAGGTCCCACCCTGTTCTCGCGGCAACATGCCCCCCTGCTGCGGGGCATCGAGAAGGCGGATTCCGTGACCTTCGACGCCCACAAGCAGCTCTACGTGCCCATGGGCGTGGGCCTGGTGGTCTTCCGCGATCCCACCATGGCCAGCGCCGTGGAGCACCATGCCCAGTACATTATCCGCAAGGGCTCCCGGGACCTGGGCAGCAACACCCTGGAAGGCTCTCGACCGGGCATGTCCATGCTGATCCACTCGGGCCTCAAAATCCTGGCCCGGGAAGGCTATGAGATCCTGATCAACCAGGGCATCGACAAGGCCCGCACCTTCGCGGAGATGATCACCGAGCATCCGGATTTCGAGCTGGTGACCGCGCCGGAGCTGAACATCCTCACCTACCGCTACTGCCCGGCCCGGGTCCAGCAGGCCCTGGCCGCCGCCGATCCGATCCAGGCGGAGCGCATCAACATGAGCCTGAACCGGGTCACCAAGTACATCCAGAAGACCCAGCGGGAACGGGGCAAGGCGTTTGTGTCACGGACGCGGCTGGAGCCGGCCCGCTACAGCAAGTTCCCCTGCATCGTCTTCCGGGTGGTGCTGGCCAACCCGCTGACCACCAAAGAGATCCTCAATGACATCCTGGACGAGCAGAAGGTGCTGGCCGGCGAGCCGGGGCTGAAGGATGAGATGGATATTCTGCACCAGCACACAGAAGCTGTGCTGGCGGGACCGGTGGCGAAGAGGGCCTGATTGCAGGCTGGCGCAAACCCAATTTGATGCGAGCTGATCAGCCAGCGCTAACGCGGACTTCGTAAGGTCGGGTAGGTGAGGGGTGGTTTTGGAGCAGGGCCATGGATGGCCCGGAGCAAGGCCGGTCCAGGGATGGGCCGTGAATTGCGGCGGAAAAACCGCCCCTCACCTGCCCGGCCCTGCACCAAAACCCTCAGGCTGACCCTGACAAAGAATCAGTAAAGCGCTTCCTCGTCATCCAGCACATCATCCAGGATTTCGAGGAAGATCTTGTCCGCCTCACTCCAGTTCTCGGGAATACGGACCGTCGTCGAGGCACTGATCTCATCCGCCATCAGCTGATGGGCATCCGGCTTGCCCCGGTGCTTGCGGGCCACCTCCACACACTTGACGGCCACCGTGGGATCACTCAGAACCTTCTTGATGAAGACCCGCATCTCATCAATCACTTTCGCCTGACGGCTCTCAGTTGCTGTACTCATAGACATCTCCGGACAGGTTCAGGGAAAGGTATCACCAAGAGTATGCAGGATACCCCACACCGGCGACCAGTCGTTAATGGGAAAGCATAAACCCGGCCCTCCTTCCTGCCGGTCTCGACGGAAGGGAGGGCGCTCAGGATCGATACGGGCGTATCAGACCATGACACCGCGAACGGTGAAGTAGAGAATGGCCGCCAGTATCGCGGATACCGGGACGGTAATGACCCAGGCCGCGGCAATCCGGATCAGGTGGGAGCGCTTGACCAGTTCCTCCCGGTAGATCTTCTTCAGGCGCTTGCGCTCCTTCTTGGACAGCGGAATCTCCTGCTTGTGCTTGCGGGCCTCCTTCAGCAGCGCCTCCATTTCCTCCACACTGGCGTTGCGGAAATCATCCAGGAACGGCTGCAGCCGCTCCCGCTCCACATCGTCATGCTTCTCCAGGATGGAGTGGATCTGACTGGCGTAGCTGCGTTTCAGGTATTCCCGCAGGAAACCCACCCCGAACACACCGCCGATGGCGATATGGGTGGAGCTGACCGGCAGCCCGAGCTGGGAGGCCAGGATCACCGTCAGGGCCGCGGACAGGGCCACACAGAAGGCCCGGGTCTTGTCCAGCTCGGTGATTTCGGAACCCACCACCTTGATCACCCGAGGACCGAACAGCAACAGACCCACGGACAGGCCCAGGGCCCCTACCATCATCACCCACAGGGGAATACTGGCGTCAGAGACGATACTGGACGCCGCCAGGGCATCGTTGATGGCAGCAAGCGGACCGATGGCATTGGCCACATCGTTGGCGCCGTGGGCAAAGCTGAGCAGGCCGGCGGCGAAGATCAGCGGCCACACGAACAGCGCATTCACACCGTCGGCATTATTCTCCATGGTGGCCGCACGGCGACTGACCCGGGCGCGGACCAGCAGGAACACCGCAACGGCCACCGCCAGCCCCACCAGCGCGGCCCCCATGAAATCCACGCTGATAACCTTCTTCACGCCCTTGATCATCAGGTAGGTGCCAAAGGCCCAGGCCATGATGGCCACCAGCAGAGGCACAAAGCGGCGGGCGCTGGCCACCAGGTCCCCCTGGTAGAGGATGGTCTTCTTGATCGCGTAGAGGAACAGGGCCGCAATCAGACCGCCCAGGGCCGGGGAAATCACCCAACTGGCGGCGATCTTGGCCATCACCGACCAGTCGGCGATGCCCCAGCCGCCAGCGGCGATACCAGCACCGAGGACGCCGCCCACGATGGAATGGGTGGTGGAGACCGGCGCCCCCATCCAGGTGGCCACGTTCAACCACAGCGCCCCTGCCAGGAGCGCCGCCGTCATCAGCCAGACGAAGCTGGATACATCGTCCAGGCGCTCTGGCGCGATGATTCCGCCCTTGATGGTGGACACCACGTCCCCACCGGCGATGAGCGCCCCGGCGGCTTCGAACACCGCCGCCAGCATCACTGCGGCAAACAGCGAAATGGCCCCGGAACCCACCGCCGGCCCCACGTTGTTGGCAACATCGTTGGCGCCAATGTTGATTGCCATGTAGCCGGCGATGACCGACGCGGCAATCAGCAGGGACTTGTTGGGGATATCACCGCCGATCTGGCCAACCACCAGACCAACAATGACCAGGAAAAACAGGCTGATGCCGATGCGATATCGTTCCGTCGACGGGCTGGTGAGGACCTGATCCGTAAAACCGGTTGATTGCGCCATATCGGGTTTCTCAATGCAGCGAATTGATTGGTGGACGGCACTATAAAATTTCTGACACGGAATTGAAATATTTCTGCCGGGATACGCCCGGGAGTATAGTCCACGACGCGGTTGGCGCCGCCTGCTTCCCGGACCGGACAACCACCGGTTGAGGGTACAGGGCGCCATCGCTACCATAGCGGCCTTTCGACCACTTCCCCGGAGGCAAGGGCACCATGACCGATATCCAGATTCTCGTAGGCAGCGTTTTTGGCGGGGCTCTGATGACCGCCCGCAGGATCAGGGAGGAGCTGGCGTCAGATCAGGTGTCCATTACCGTCCATGAGAAGCCCACACTTGAGAATCTGTCAGAGACCTCCGGCCCGGTCCTGGTATGCACCTCCACCACCGGCCAGGGCGAAATCCCCGAGAACCTGCTACCTTTTTATGTCGAGCTTCGCGACAAACTGCCCATGCAGGAAGGCCGGCCATTCGGCATCATCGTGCTGGGTGACAGCTCCTACGGCGACACCTATTGTGGCGCAGGTGAACTGATGGAGGAAGCCTTCCAGGAAGTGGCCGCCCGCAAGGTGGGGGAGACCCTGAGAATCGATGCCATGGAAACCATGGAGCCGGAGGAGGAAGCCCTGCCCTGGGTGAAGGACTGGATCGACCAGGTAAGCTGAGGGCTCGTAATGTCCTTCTGGCTGGCTGACGAGCCGGTCACACCCAAACCGGGACGAAATTCACATCCTGTACTGTTATCTGTCGGGTTTGTCGGGAATGATGCTGTGCCAGCATGACACTTGGGTAACATGCTTTTAATGTTGATCAGAGGCTCGTTAGTACAAGTGCATTCAACATCCACGGCATAACGATAACAAGACAGGCTTTCTGTGCATCGAACGGCGGTTCTGACAATCCTGCTGAGCATCCTGACCCTGGCCACTCCGGCGACCGGGCTGGCGGATACCCTTGGCGCGGACACGCTGGACGACATCGAGTACCTGCGGCTCGCCCCGGAAGAAGCCGGCCTCACGGCCCAACAGGCGCTGGCCAGGGACGACTGGCAGCCCCTGGCCGGACAGACACCGAATTTCGGATACCAGGAAGATATCTTCTGGTATCGCCTGTCCCTCCCCGCCGGGACATCCCCTTTAATTCTGCTGATCCGCTACCCCCACCTGGATGACATCCGCTTCTGGCCACTCACCAACGGCCGGCCGGGGGAGATCGTTCGTACCGGGGACAGGCTCCCCTACGACCAGCGACCGCTGGACCATCCCAACTTCCTGTTTCCGGCGGAGCGGGACGCCGGTGCGGACAACGGCATCCTGCTGCGCGTACAGACCCAGGGCGCCCACCATGTGCCAATGGAACTATGGGAGCCAGAAGCGCTCTACGCGCGGTTATCCAAGGAGGATCAGCTCCACTCCCTGTACTACGGCACCCTGATGACCATCATCCTGTTCAGCCTGATGGTGTTTGCCGGCCTCCGGGAGAAGATCTACCTGTACTACCTGGCCACCACTGCCAGCTTCCTGTTGCTACTGGCGTCACTTCGGGGCATCACCTACCCGGTACTGTGGCCCGACAGCCCGACACTGCAGAACTACAGTATCCTGCTGGCCCTCCCCCTGGCGGCCATTTCCATCGTCCTGTTCTCCCGGAAGTTTCTGGGGCTCAACCGCATCGGGGGCTGGATCCAGCACTCGGTGCAGGCGGCCACCGTGTTGAACCTGTTCGCCCTGCTGGGCGTGGCGATCTTCGACTACAACCTGTCCATCTGGCTGTCGGTGTCCATCGCCCTGCCCACCTGCATGTTGCTGGCGCTGATCGGTCCCATCCTCTGGGTGCGGGGCCACCCCCAGGCCGGCATCTACACCCTCGCCTGGGGCGCCCTCACCATTGGCAGCCTGATCACCAGTGCCAACTTCTACGGCCTGCTGCCCAACAGCTTCATCACCACCTATGGCGTCCAGCTTGGTTCGACCTTCCAGGCGCTGGTGCTGACGGCCGCCCTCGCACACCGGATCTACCGGGAACGGGAATCCCGTACCCGTTCCCGGGAAGCGGAACTTGCGGCCCTGTCCGCCCAGCGCCGGGCGGAACAGCGGTCTCTGGACCAGGCCATGAGGGAGCCCCTGACTCACCTGCCAAACCGCACCTGCTTCGAGATGAACGCCAGCGAGGCCCTCAACCTGAAACCCGGCAAACGCTGGGCTGTCTGTGTACTCAGGCTCAACAACCTCGCGGCCATCACCAAGACCCTGGGGCACCGTAACTCCGATCGCCTGATGGAACTGGTGGCCCTGCGACTGCACCGGATTGCCCGGGACCTGCCCGGCATCCAGGTCATCGGTCCCCGGGACGAGGACTGCCTCGCCGTGCTGGAGCCGGCCACCTTCGCCTACCTGCTGGATGCCGGCGCCGCCAACAGCAACCCCCGACGCGTGGCCCAGGGCATGGAACAACTCCGCGAGCCCATCGACTACCTGGGCATGCAACTCCCCCTGGACAGCTGTATCGGCGTAGCCCTGTTCCCGACCCATGGCCAGGACCTGAATACCCTGGTGCGACAGGCCTATGTCGCCCAGGAGTCCGCCATCGCCATCGAGAAGGGCCTGGCCTACTATGATCCGGCCCGGGACCCCTACAGCCCGGAACGGCTGACCCTGGTGACGGAATTGCGCAACGCCCTGGAGAACAATGAACTGGCCCTCTGGTACCAGCCCAAGCAGTGCCTGAGACGGAAGGAAATCGTGGGGGTGGAGGCCCTGATCCGCTGGCCCGGGCGACAGCCCCCGGTGCATGCCGACCAGTTGATTGCCCTGGCGGAACAGAGCGGATTGATCCGCCCGCTGACCCGCTGGGTCATGGAGCAGGCCCTGGAGGCTCGGAAGGTACTGCTGGAAGCCGGGCTGGACCTGACCGTCTCCATCAACATATCCCCCAACAATCTGCGGGAACGGGACTTCCCGCTGTTCGTCCAGCGGCTGATGGCCAGCCATCACCAGCACCAGGGCCGGCTGATCCTGGAGGTCACCGAAACCTCGATGATGCAGGACCCGGACAACTCCATGCGCACTCTACGCTCCCTGGACTACGCCGGCATCCCCCTGGCCATCGATGATTTCGGCTCCGGCTACTCCTCCCTGTCCTACATCAAGCAGCTACCGGCCTGCGAAGTGAAGATCGACCGCTCACTGATCACCGACCTGCTCACCCACACCGACGACCGGATCATCGTCAAGACCACCATCGACATGTGCCACAACCTGGGCTATCGGGTGGTGGCGGAAGGGGTGGAAGACGGGGAAACCGCAGCAATGCTGCTGGAGATGAACTGCGACATGGTCCAGGGCTACGTCCTGGCCAGGCCACAACCGCTGGCGGACCTTATCGGACAGCTCCGGTCGGAGGATGTCCGCTCAATGCGGTCGGGGCATCGCTAACGGTCGCGATACCCCGACCAAGCCAGGCCGTTGACTACTTGCCGGACTTGCGACGCCGGATCAGGGCTTCCTGGGCCGTGGAGGCCACCAGCACCCCCTCCCGGTTATAGACACTGCCCCGGTTGAAGCCCCGGCCCTCAGAGGCACTGGGGCTGTCCTTGTGATAAAGCAGCCAGTCATCCATGCGCAGATCCCGGTGGAACCAGATGGCGTGATCCAGGCTGGCCACCTGCATATTCGGGGTCATGAATGCCACACCGTGGGGATTGAGGGACGTGCCCAGGAAGGCGAAATCCGACGCATAGGCCAGCAGGCAGCGATGCAGAATGGGATCGTCCGGCAGCTCGCCCTGGGCGCGGAACCAGCTCTGTTTCTGCGGCGGCTTGATTTCCGGTGCCAGCGGATTGACCGGATCCACCGGGCGTATCTCGATGGGGCGGTTGCGGGTCAGTTGGTCGTGGAACTTCTCCGGCACCTTGTCCAGCAGGTCCTGGTTGAGCTCCTGCTCCGTGCTCAGGGATTCCGGGGCCGGTGCCTCCGGCATGTCCATCTGGTGCTCGAAACCCTCTTCCTCCACCTGGAAGGACACCGAACCAGTGAGAATTTCCTTGCCGTCCTGCCGGGCGATCACCCTCCGCACCGAAAAGCTGCCTCCGTCCCGCACCCGCTGGACTTCGTAGTCGATGGGCGCGCGGGCGTTGCCGGGGCGCAGGAAATAGGCGTGCATGGAGTGGGGCATGCGGCCCTCGATGGTGCGGGTGGAGGCCATCAGTGCCTGCCCCAGCACGTGCCCCCCGAAAAGGTTGGGGAAACCAAGGTCTTCGCTCTGGCCCTGGAAGTGGTCATCGCCGATCGGGGCGAGATCCATCAATTCAACCAGTTCTCTGGTAATGTCCTGCATGCCTGCTCCTGAAAAACACTGACCCGGCAGCACGCCGGTTCGTCGGGACGACCCTGAGGGTCGGTAGGTTACGAAGCGGTAATTTCTACCGGATACCGGATCTCAGCGCAAGGCGGGAAATGCCGGGACTACCCGGCGACTTCCGGCGCCGGGGCCAGTACCGGTGGTACCTCCTTCGACAACGCCTGCTTTTCTATCACATGGTCACCGGTTACCGCGAAGCCCAGCAACCCGCCCCGGGCGTCACGGTAAAGGGCCTTCACACTGTTGCCCTCGCGCTGGACATCCCAGTGGCCATCGCTGCTCTGGGCCGGTGGGCAGACCGCCGTCGGGCAGCAGGGCGTCTTGACCATGACCGGCATGGCGCCCCATTTCACCGGCGTCGGCTCTCCGGTGAGCGTCGCCGCCAGGGCCCGGGCCCCGGCCATCAGCGGCATCACGTACATCAGCACATGCCCCTCCACTTCCGCGCAGTCGCCCAGGGCGTAGATATCCGGTGCGCTGGTGGCCAGCCACCGGTCGGTACGGATGCCATGCCCCACCTTCAGGCCTCCGGCTGCCGCCAGCTCCGTGCGCGGTCGAAGGCCCACTGCGGAGACCACCACATCTCCCTGCAGCATAGCACCATCGCTGAGTTGCACCCGGGCCTGGCCGTTTTCCTCCGACACCGATTCGGCGGCCACACCGAGATGGAACCTCACCCCCTCAGCCTCCAGGGCCTGCCGGACCGCGTCCGCCGCCGGTTCCGGCAACAGCCCCGGCATGACCTGGGTGGACGGCGCCACAACGGTCACCTCGTAACCGCCGTTGCGCAGGTCGTTGGCGTACTCACAGCCGATCAGGCCCGCCCCGAGCAGGATCACCCGGCGATGGCCCTCTACCAGCGTGCGGAAATGCCGGTAGTCCTCCAGGTCATTGATGGAGCAGACCCGGTCGCAACCACTGACAGCCTCCGGCAGACGGATAACATCCGCACCCCAGGCCAGCACCAGTTTGCCATAGGCCAGACGTTCATCGCCGATCAGCACCTCATGGGCCTCCGGATCAATGCCGGTTACCCGGGTGTGGGTGCGCAGCTCCATATTGAGCTGTTCCGCCATGGCCCCCGCTTCCGCCTGGGCCAACTCATCGGCGGTCTTGGCCTTGGTGAACCCGGTGGAAAGCATGGGCTTGGAATAGCTGGCACCATCATCGGCGGTGATCATCATCAGCGGCAGGTCCCGGTCACGCTTGCGCAGCTCCCGGGCCAGGGAATAGCCCGACAGGCCGCTGCCGATAATCACGATGGGAGCCTGGTTACCCTGGGTGGCTGTCATGGTTCCGTTCCTCAACCGATCTCGATCATTTCGAAGTCTTCCTTGCCAACGCCGCAGTCCGGGCACTCCCAGTCCTCCGGCACGTCTTCCCAGGCGGTCCCGGGCTCAATACCATCTTCCGGCCAGCCTTCGGCCTCATCGTAGATAAAGCCGCATACCACACACTGCCATTTCCTCACGCCTGTCCTCCTGAAACAAAACGGTCCGCGCCCCTGACGTCTGGTCTGGCCGGGGCGCATGAATTCAGGCCCATAATACGCATACCCGGGAAACCGCTAAAGGACGATTCCGTAATCCATGCCCGTTCCCCATGCCCAACGCCATGGCAATCGTTGTTTTTGCGTACCCGCCGCCAGGCACCGATACTCCCTTACCGTTTTTATTTTCGCTATACTTGCGCGTTTTACGACAGGATCCGACGACTATGACCAACACCGTCGACGAGCTGAACCAGGTAATGGCGGAAGCTGACTGCCTGGTCCCCGATCAGCAGGTCTACGAGGCCATCGACACCATGGCCCGGGACATCACCGCCGCCCTGGAAGACCGTAACCCCCTGCTGTTCTGTGTCATGAATGGTGGTCTGATCCTGACCGGGCAGTTGCTGCCGCGCCTGAAGTTTCCGGTGCAGGCCGAGTACCTCCACGCCACCCGCTACCGCCAGGAAACCACCGGCGGCATCCTGGAATGGAAACTGCGCCCGGACGCCGACATGGACGGCCGCACTGTGCTGATCGTGGACGACATCCTCGACGAAGGCACCACCCTGACCGCCATCGCCGACTACTGCCGTGCCCATGGCGCCAGCGAGGTACTGACGGCGGTACTGGTGGACAAGCAACATGACCGCAAGGCCCGCCCGGACCTGAAGGCAGACTTCACCGGCCTGGAGGTGGAAGACCGCTTCCTGTTCGGTTTCGGCATGGATTATAAAGGCTACTGGCGCAACGCCCCGGGCATCTATGCGGTCAAGGGACTGTGACCCGGCAGTGATCGAGCCCGACGCACACTCCATCGTTCCCGCTGTACGCTGGTGTCGCTCGTTCCGGCAGGTCCGGCTGCATCAGCCCGACCTGCAGGGCAATGCCGCCTTCTGGCTTCAGGTTGAGGGCTCCCTCACCCGCCACCTGCAACTGCGTTGCCGGGAAAGCTTCCATGTGGAAGTGGCCAACGAAGGCTTCTCCCTCCCCAGCCGGGAAGAGGCCCTGACCCTGGGCATCCCCCACCGCCAGAGGGCCTGGATCCGCGAGGTCCGGCTCTGTGGCGACGGCAGGCCCTGGGTGCTGGCCCGCACCATTATTCCCCTGGATACCCTCAATGGCCGAGGCCGCCGCCTTCGCCATCTGGGCCGGATTCCCCTGGGTGCCTGGCTGTTCAGCCACCGGGAATGGAGCCGTGGCCCCTTGCAGGCGGGCCTCTGCCACGGCGTTGACCCCGACGCCCCCCGTTGCGCCCGGCGCTCGGTGTTCTCCAGCGACAACCACCGACTGCTGGTGGGCGAGTACTTCCTGCCCGCGCTGCTCGACCAGCCCCGGTAAACGACCCGACGCCTGTCACCCATCGCCCAGTCTTACGACACGGCCCGATAATGCTAAACTGCCGTCGTCCGATCACCAGCCGATGGAGTAACCCGATGGCCCAGGCCACCCTCTCACCCAGCCTTCGCAACCGTCTGATGGACTATGCGCAACTGCTGCGCATCAACCGCCCCATCGGCTCGCTGTTGCTGCTCTGGCCCACCTGGTGGGCCCTGTGGCTGGCGGCGGACGGCAGTTATCCCGCCATCGGCAATATTGTGGTGTTTACCCTCGGCGTATTCTTCATGCGGGCGGCGGGCTGCGCCATCAACGATTTCGCCGACCGCAAGGTGGACCGGCACGTCCGGCGCACCAAAGATCGCCCGCTCACCTCCGGCCGTATCCAGCCGAAGGAAGCCATCGCCCTGTTCCTGGGGCTGGTGCTGGCGTCCTTCCTGCTGGTGGTGCTGTTCACCAATACGCTGACGTTCTACCTCTCCTTCGGCGGGCTGGTGCTGGCCTTCATCTATCCCTTTATGAAGCGGTACACCCACCTGCCGCAACTGTTCCTTGGCGCCGCCTTTTCCTGGGCCATCCCCATGGCCTGGGCGGCGGAGGCCGGTGAACTGAGCCGCCTGACCTGGCTGCTGTTCACCGCCAACGTATTGTGGACCGTGGCCTACGACACCCTCTACGCCATGGTGGACCGGGACGACGACCTCAAGATCGGCATCAAGTCCACCGCCATCCTGTTCGGGGATGCGGACCGGGTGATTGTCGGCTGCCTCCAGGCCATGGTGGTGCTCACCCTGGTGATGGTGGGTACCCAGGCGGAGCTGGGCTTCTTCTGGTACCTGGGTGTGGCCCTGATGGCGGCGCTGTTTGGCTGGCACCAGTACCTGGCCCGGAACCGGAGCCGCGAGGGCTGTTTCGAGGCTTTCCTGAACAACAACTGGGCCGGCTTCGTGGTGTTTGCCGGCCTGGCGTTGGACAAGCTTTTCTGAGCCGGTTTGCGGGTGCCGGCCAGATCGTCGACGGAATCCGTATTTTTTCGGATGGGACGCCGCCTTTGTCATAAACTTGTAACAGTTCCCCGTTGTAATGAGGCAGCAACAACTAAAGGACTACAGGTATAAGCGCAATGTCCAAGACCGTTCTGATCGTTGACGATGAAGCGCCGATCCGCGAGATGATCGCCGTTGCCCTGGAGATGGCAGATTACAACTATCTGGAGGCTGCAGACGCCCGCGAAGCCCACGCCCTGATCGTGGACAAACAGCCGGATCTGGTCCTGCTGGACTGGATGCTGCCCGGCACCAGTGGCGTCGAGCTGGCCCGCCGTCTCAAGAAGGACGAAACCACGGCGGAAATCCCCATCATCATGCTTACCGCCAAGGTGGAGGAAGACAACAAGATCCAGGGCCTGGAAGTAGGCGCGGATGATTACATCACCAAACCCTTCTCCCCCCGGGAACTGGTGGCACGGCTGAAGGCGGTGCTACGGCGGACCACGCCAGCGGGCGTTGAGTCCCCCATCGAAGTGGATGGGTTGACCCTGGACCCGGTGGGCCACCGGGTAACCGCACCGGAAGGCGCCATCAGCATGGGGCCCACGGAATACCGCCTGTTGCAGTTCTTCATGACCCATCAGGAACGGGTCTACACCCGCTCACAACTGCTGGACCAGGTCTGGGGTGGCAACGTCTATGTGGAGGAACGCACGGTGGATGTCCACATCCGGCGCTTGCGCAAGGCCCTGGGCGACCAATATGATCACCTGATCCAGACGGTGCGCGGTACCGGCTACCGCTTCTCGACCAGGGCTGCCTGACGGTCGGTTTCGCATCGTCGGCAATATCGCAGTCTGCCCGTACAACGAGAGCAGCAGGTCAGGTTTCCATGAATTACAAGTGGTCCCGATATCTGAGACTGATCCTGGTCATCCTGGCCCTGGCCACCGGGGTTGGAGCCATCTTCGGGTACCCCATGCAAGGCCTGCTTGCCGGTCTGCTGCTGTACCTGGGCTGGACCCTCGCCCAGGCCCGCAAGCTCTACCAGTGGCTGAGCCATCCCGGCGCCGGCCAGGAAGCCCCGGCCAGCATCGGTCTGTGGGGTGACATCTTCGACGGGCTACACAAGCTGCACCAGGGTCACCTGGCCACCCAGGACCGATTGCTCGCCCAGTTCAACCGCCTGCAGGAATCCACCAATGCCATGCGTGACGGTGTGGTGATGACCGATGCCAACGGCGTGCTGGTGTGGTGGAACGGTTCCGCGTCCTACCTGCTGGGTCTCCAGCGCCAGACCGACCGTGGCCAGCCCATCCAGAACCTGCTGCGCGCGCCCGCCTTCCAGGCCTACTTCGAAAAGCGCGACTACCGCGAGCCCCTGGAACTGAATTCCCCCGCCCGATCCCACCTGCACCTGCAGATCCAGATCAGCCTGTTCGGAGAGGATGACCGCCTGATTGTGGTCAAGGATGTCACCCGCCTGTTCCAGCTTGAGCAGATGCGCCGGGATTTTGTCAGCAACGTGTCCCATGAGATGCGTACGCCGCTGACGGTGATCAGTGGGTACCTGGAAACCATGGTGGACTATTCCGACGAACTGCCGGCCCGGTGGAAGCGGGCCATCGAGACCATGGCCCAGCAGTCCACCCGCATGGAAGCACTGATCACTGACCTGTTGCTGCTGTCGAAACTGGAAACCGGGGAGCAGCACGGCGCCGAAGCGGCGGTGGATATCCGCACCATGTGCGAGCAGATCTGTCAGGACGCCCGGGCCCTCAGTGGCGACTCCGGCCACGAATTCCACCTGGATATCGGCGACCGCCATCACCTGCGGGGCGACGAGGACCAGTTGCGCAGCGCCTTTTCCAACCTGATCTTCAATGCGGTCAAGTACACCCCCGCCAGGGGCAGCATCTACGTGACCTGGTTTACCAACCGCGACGGTGCCCACCTGTCAGTGAAGGAC
The DNA here is from genome assembly GCF_045449715.1 of Marinobacter shunpengi. Taxonomy (NCBI): domain Bacteria; kingdom Pseudomonadati; phylum Pseudomonadota; class Gammaproteobacteria; order Pseudomonadales; family Marinobacteraceae; genus Marinobacter; species Marinobacter shunpengi. The sequence continues at coordinate 215,696 of NZ_JBJJLA010000009.1, forward strand.
ACCGGCATCGGCATCGACCCCATCCATATTCCCCGGCTCACCGAGCGTTTCTACCGGGCCGACCCCAGCCGCCACAAGGAAACTGGCGGTACCGGCCTGGGCCTGGCCATCGTCAAGCATGTACTGCTGAACCACGATGGTGAACTGGAGATCCTCAGCGAGATTGGCGACGGCAGCGAGTTCATCTGCCACTTCCCCCGGGAACGGCTGGCGGAACCAGACCCGGAAGACGAATCAGCGCCTGAAACCAGCAATGAAGTGTGACAGGTCTTCCAGCTTCTTCGGGTCATCGTCCACGAAGCGTACGGTCACGCTGACAAAATCCGTATCCCGACGCTTGTCCACGGCCTGTAGCTGGTGCACATAGCCATTGAGCCGGGCCATCTGGCCGTCCGCCACCTCCAGGTCCACCACCGCCTGGTCGAGAATACCCGGAAAGGCCTGGTCCCGCCGGGCAATGACCCGGACCTCCGACAGGGTAATGTCCTTGATCACACACTTGAGGGTACTGTCGGCAAAGCGGATAGCCGCCACCACCAGGCGACCGTTGCTGGCCGACTTCCGGGGAGCGATTTCCGGCGCGCTGTCGGCAACGATGGATTTGGCGCCGGTAAGCAGATCGGCGGAATCCCGGAAGGCGTCACCCTGGGCCGGCGGTTTGCGCCCGCCCTCGGCCATCGCCCGTTGCAGGGTCTTGCCCATCACCTTCATGACCTTCCGGCTCAGTCCCTCGGGGCTGAACGGCTTGCCCAGGTATTCCGAGACCCCCTCCTGCACCGCCTCCACCACGTGGCTCTTGTCGCCCCGACTGGTGATCATGATGAACGGCACCTGGCGGTAGTGCTCTTCGGCACGCACCCACTGCAACAGCTCCAGCCCGGACATCTCCGGCATCTCCCAGTCACAGAGGATCAGGTCAAACCGGGCACGGGACATCAGCGACTGGGCCCGGCGACCGTTCTGTGCCTCAGTCACCTCGATCACCGGGAAACGCTGGCGCAGGGTGCGTTTCACCAGATCCCGTACAAAACTGGCGTCATCAACCACCAGCGCTTTCAGTACTGCCATAACTCTGCCATCCTCGATTCGCCCGCCGTTCACACCGTCCCTTAATGGCGCTGGCATGGACTGTTTACCGTGATCCCAAACACGCTACTATAGAGCCTGTTCAACAGGACTGAGAGGTTTACGTGGTCAAGACCCTGAAATACCGACAGCGGATGTCATATCCCTTCACCCAACAACGTTTGTTCACCGCCCTGATGGTAACCGGCAGCCTGGCCCTGACGGGTCTGTCCCCGGCCACCCTCGCCGACGACAGTGCCGACCAGCCGCGGGAACCCGCCGATTTCCAACAGTGCCTCACCCGTATCGGGCAACAGGCGGTAGCCGAGGGAGTCTCCCGGGATACCGCCGATGTTGTCCTGGCCCGGGCGGAATTCCTGCCGCGGGTGATCGAGCTTGACCGCCATCAGCCGGAGTTCACCACCACCTTTGCCGACTACCTTGGCCGGCGGGTCAGCGAGACCCGCATCGAGCGTGGCCGCGAAATGCTGGAGCAACACCGTGAGCTGCTGAACCGGGTCAGCGAAGAAACCGGCGTGCCCCCCGCCTACCTGGTGTCATTCTGGGGCCTTGAAACCAACTATGGCAGCTATTTCGGAAAAATGCCTGTTCCCAGCGCCCTCGCCACCCTGGCCTGCGACAAGCGACGGGGTGACTATTTCTCCGGGGAACTGGTGTCCGCCCTGAAGATCCTCGACGAGGGCGCCATCGAACCGGACCGCATGGAAGGTTCCTGGGCCGGCGCCATGGGCCACGTGCAATTCATGCCGTCGGTGTTCCTCCGCTACGCCACCGATGCCGACGGTGATGGCCGCCGGGACCTCTGGAACAGCGTACCCGATGCCATGATGTCCGCCGGCCGGTTCCTCCAGAGCATGGGATGGGACCCGGACTACCGCTGGGGACGCGAGGTACTGCTGCCCGAAGGATTCGACTATTCCATGACCGGGGCCGGCAAACGGACCCTGGCCCAGTGGAATGCGCTGGGCGTCACCGATATACACGGCAATCCACTGGCGGAAGAGCCCATCAAAGCCAAGCTGGTGGTTCCCGCCGGCCACCGGGGCCCCGCCTTCCTGGCCTATGACAACTTCCGGGTCATCATGGGCTGGAACCGGTCCGAGTACTACGCCATTGCCGTGGGTCACCTGGCGGATCGCATCGCCGGCGCTGACGGGCTGAAAAACCCGCCACCGGAGGACGTTCCGGCCCTGTCCCGGGACGATGTGCAGAAACTGCAGTCCGCCCTCAATGCCCGGGGGTTTGACTCGGGCCACCCGGACGGCATCCTCGGCCCCAACACCCGCTCCGCCATTCGACGCTTCCAGTCCAGCGAGGGTCTGATCGCCGATGGTTTCCCGGGGCCGGAACTGCTGGAAAGCCTGGGAGTCCAACCGACATCGTCATGAACGGACAGCACCAGGATATGACGCTATGGATTCCATAACCCAGGCGGTCCTGGGCGCCTCCATCGGCGGAGCCGTGGCCGGACGCACCCTTGGCCGGGTAGCGTTCGTCGGTGGTGCCCTGCTGGGCACGCTGCCAGACATGGACGTGATCATCGACTACGGCAGCGCCATCGCCAATTTCACCCAGCACCGGGGGTTCAGCCATTCCCTGCTGGTGCTGGTGCCGTTGGGCATAGCCCTGGCCCTGACCTTCCATCGCTGGAAACCCCAGCTCTCCCTGGCCCGCTGGCTGGCCTTCACCCTGCTGATCCTGGTGACCCATCCGCTGCTGGACTGCCTGACCACCTACGGCACCCAGCTGTTTTGGCCCTTCGGCCCGCCCGTGGCCACCACCAGCATATTCATCATCGACCCGCTCTATACGCTGCCGCTGCTGGCGGCTGTGGTTTATGGCGTGTGGAAGCCCTCCACCCCCCGGGCCCAGGGAGCGGCGCTGACGCTATCGTCCCTCTACCTGGTCTGGGCCCTGGGCGCCCAGGCCCTGGTGGACGGGCGGGTTGGCAATGAGCTGGCCACCCAGGGACTGTCGGAGGCACCACGCATGGTCCAGCCCATGCCCTTCACCACGCTGTTGTGGCGGGTTACGGTACTGGGGGAGGATGAACGGCTGGAAATCGTCACCGGGCCACTGGAGGGTGACCAGCCACTAACCATCGAACGCTTTCCGAGAAACCCGGTCCTCATCGACCGCGTTGCCTCATTCCCGGAAGGTCAGCGACTGATCTGGTTTACCGGAAGTTTCCTCGACGTGTTCGAGCGCGATGACCGGTTGCTGGCCACCGACATCCGGCTGGGCGTACCCGGCGCCCATCCGTTCACCTTCGTCATCGCCCGCCGAAACAGCCAGGACCAGTGGACCGCCACCAACAGCACCCAGGAGCCACGCCCCGCCATGCGTGACGACGCCCTGCGGGCCTTCTGGTCCCGACTCACCGGTGAGGCCGATGTCCTCTGCATGGCCACTTCCGAAGCGCTGCCCGCCGGCGAGACTTGCTCCTGACCATGCGACTGGACGCCTACCTTTCCCGCTGCACCAGCCTGTCCCGCAAGGACGCCCGCCGCGCCATCAAGGCCGGCCGGGTACTGGTGGATGGTGATCCGGTCAGCAAGGCATCAGCCCCGATACCGGACCCGGCGGCCGTTACCCTGGACGGCGAACCGCTGTCGCTGCCCGGGCACCGGTACCTGATGCTCCACAAGCCGGCGGGCCTGCTGAGCGCCACCACCGATGCCAGCCAGCCGGTGGTGACCGACCTGTTGCCGGAGGAACTGGCGACCCGTGTGCACCCGGTGGGTCGACTGGACCTGGACACCACCGGCCTGCTGTTGCTGACCTCCGACGGTCAGTGGTCCCACCGGATCACCTCCCCCCGACACCAGTGCCCCAAGACCTACCGGGTGACCCTGACGGAACCGCTGACGGACGATGGCTGCCGGCAACTGGAAAGCGGGGTCTATCTGCGCCATGAAGACCGCACCACCCGGCCCGCGGTGGTGGAGCGACAGTCCGACACCGTGGTCGACCTGACCATCACGGAAGGGCGCTATCACCAGGTCAAACGGATGATGGCCGCCATCGGCAACCATGTGGAGACCCTGCACCGCCACCGGATCGGCTCCGTGACACTGGATGACACCCTGGCACCCGGCGAGTTCCGGAACATGACCGAGGATGAGATCCGCCGGTTGGCGCTCCCCGGGTAACGCTATCAGCCGCGCTCGAAACGCCCCGCCTCCAGGTTCTTCCTGACCCTGCCGGCCTCGAACACCTCCCCGTTCATGGCCACATACACCCCCGGGGGCAACAGGCCCACTGCCGCCACCGCAAAGCCGAGGTTAAACACCGCATCGCTGCGGCGCATCCTGGCCGGCTGCATCGCGCCAAAAAGCACAATGGTCTTGTCGGCCATGCCAGACAGCACCGCCGCCGTACTGGCCATGGTGTCGGTACCGTGGGTAACAATGATCCGCTGCTCCGGGCAGGCCTCCACCGCGTCCCGTACCCGCCGCCGGTCGGCATCGGTCATCTCCAGGCTGTCCTTGCGGAGCAGCCCGGTCATGCACCAGGGCACGGTGACGTTCGCCTCCTCCAGCAGTTCGGGGAGCAGGCTGTCACCGACCGCAAACTCGCTGTTGGCGTCGTGGTAGATCTTGTCGATGGTGCCACCGGTGGTGAACAGATGGATCATGGCGGTTCTCCTGTGAAATGACGGAATACGGGACCTCCCCGGACGCCCAGACTGCCATGATAACCGATACGCCCGCTCACACCGGACTGACCCAAATCAACACCGACCTGTGGTATACGGTCTACCCTGAGCCATACTGGACACACCGGAGGCTTACCATGAGCACACCTTTTGCCGATCTGCAGATGCTGGACCGGATGGCCGGCCAGGACACGGAATTTGCCCGCTGGCGCAAGGGCTATGGTGTTATCCGACACCTGCCCGACACCCAGCACCAGGCCCTGAAACTGGCGGAGCAACTGGTGTCCGACGGCCTGCAACCGGATACCGCCACGGTGTTCCGCGTCCTGGCGGCCCTGGACCGGCTGACCAGTGCCGGCCTCTGGCTGGTGGTGCACATGACCTATGCACTGCGGGTACGCCCCGATGGCACGGCCCTGCAATCCGCAGACTTCAAGAGCAACCCGGAGGGCCATACCGGGGGCGCCCTGAACATGGTGCCGGGCTACGCCGCCTACATGGCCCTCAACGCTCTCACCGGTGAGACCCGTAGCTGGCTGATGGGCCAGGGACATTGCGTGGCGGCCATCGAGTCCATCAATGTGCTGCTGGACAACCTGAACCCGGAGCAGGCCGTCCGCTATGGCGGCGTTGGTGGCCTCGACCGGCTGGTCACCGACTTCTACAGCTACCGCCAGCGGGCGGACGGCCGCAACGAGGCGCCCCTGGGCAGTCACGTGAACCCCCATACCGCTGGCGGCATCCTGGAAGGGGGCTACCTCGGGTTCGCGGAACTCCAGTATGTGCACATGCCCCTGCCCGGAGAAACCCTGGTGGCCTTCCTGTCCGACGGTGCGGCGGAGGAGCAGCGGGGCAGTGACTGGGCGCCCCGCTGGTGGCGAAGCGAGGACTGTGGCCTGCCCTTGCCGGTGATGATCGCCAATGGCCGGCGTATCGAGCAGCGCACGGAACTGGGCACCCGCGAGGGGCTGGATGGTTTCATCACCCACCTCAAGCGTGCCGGTTTCGATGCCATTCGTTTCGATGGCCGGGATCCCGCCGCCTTCGTCTGTACGCTGTTCACCATGGAACGATGCCTCAGGACCGCCGCCCGGGAGTATAGCCAGGGCCTGCGCCGCTACCCCCTGCCGGTTCCCTACGGCATCGCTGAAACCGTCAAGGGCCATGGTTTTTACGGGGCCGGCAGCAACGCCGCCCATAACCTGCCGCTACCTGGCAGCCCCCGCCATGACGACAGGGCCCGGGAGCTGTTCAACCACCACACCGGTATCCTCCATGTGCCTGAGACCGACCTGAGGGACGCCGTCGGGCTGCTGCGTAATCACCGGCGCCAGCAGAGGCCACGGGAGAAGGACCATCCCCTTGCGGTAAGGGCCCCGGACACGCCGGCCGTTCCGGAATTACCAGCCCGGAACGATACCTGCTCGCCGATGCTGGCGGTGGACGATTTCTTCCAGGCCCTGGTGGCCTGCAACCCGCGACTGCGCCCCCGGGTCGGGAATCCGGATGAACTGGCCAGCAACCGGCTGTCCGGTGTCCTCAGCGCCCTGCGACATCGGGTGGACGACCCGGAGAATGACCAGGAATCGGTCCACGGCATGGTCATCACGGCCCTGAACGAGGAAGCTGTGGTGTCCGCCTGCCTGGCCAACAAGGGTGGCCTGAACCTGGTGGCCAGCTACGAGGCCTTCTGCGTCAAGATGCTGGGCGCCATTCGCCAGGAACTGATCTTCGCCCGTCACCAGAAGGAGCTGGACCGGCCCGCCCAATGGCTGGGGTTCCCGGTGATCGCCACCTCCCATAGCTGGGAGAACGGCAAGAACGAACAGTCCCACCAGGACACCACCTTCTGCGAGGCCCTGCTGGGGGAAATGAACGACATGGTCCGCGTGCTCTTCCCGGCGGACTACAACAGTACCCAGGCGCTGCTGCCGGAGATCTACACCAGCCGTGGGCAACTGGCCTGCATGGTCATTCCCAAGCGCGACCGGCCCTGCGTCTTTACCCGGGAGGAAGCCCGGCAACTGGCCCGCACCGGGGCCCAGATGGTGGACGAAGACCTGTCGCAGGGCACCCCGCTGTTGCTGGTGGCCAATGGGGCCTACCAGCTCTCCGAACTGATCCGCGCCAGTGAACGCCTGCGGGACGCCAATACCCCGTTCCGGCTGGTATACGTCCAGGAACCGGGCCGCTTTCGTGACCCCCGGGACCGTTTCGAGGCGACCGGCACCCTGCCAGAGGCGGACCGGGAACGGCTGTTCCCCCGGGATTACGCCCACCGGGTGGTGCTGACCCATATGCGCCCGGAAGTCTTCCGTGGCCATGCCACAGGCATTTGCGGTGGCAACGGGCACACCCGGGTACTGGGCTATATCAACCGTGGCGGCACCCTCAACGAGGCGGGCATGCTGTTCGCCAACCACTGCACGTGGGCCCACGCCCTCGCCCGGGGTGCCGAGCTGTTGGGCCGGCCGGCCAGCGACTTCCTCACCGATGAGGAAATTGCGGCCGTGACAGGTCACGGTGATCCCCGCGTCCTGACGGCATAGTCACCCCTGGGCGGATGTCCCGGCGCCCTTCAGAAGTTGACGAAAATCCGCTGTCGGCATGGGGGCCGCTCGCAGGTACCCCTGGAAGCTGTCGCAGCCGAGCGCCGCCAACATCCCTAGCTGGCGATCCTGCTCCACGCCCTCGGCCTGAACCTCCAGTTCCAGGGCCTGCCCCATGCGGACAATGGCCTTGACGATGCCCTGCCCGCCACCACCGGCGGCGGTGAGTTCATTCACGAAACTGCGGTCGATCTTGAGTTTGTCCACCTTGAAACGACCGAGGTAGCTGAGGGAGGAGTAGCCGGTGCCGAAGTCGTCGATCGCCAGCCGCACCCCCGTATTCCGGATCTCGCCCAGCAGTTGCGCGGTGCGCTCACCCAGCGTCAGAAGACTGCTCTCGGTAAGCTCCACCTCCAGCTGGTGGGGCGGCACCCCGGCCTCGCTGACGACCCGTTTCAGGAAGCCGGGAAAATGACCACGCTGCAACTGGCGGGATGAGACATTGACCGCCACGAAGCCCGGCTCCAGCCCCTCATCCAGCCATGCCCGTACCTGCCGGGCGGCCTCTTCCACGACCCAGCCGCCCAGGTCGACGATCAGGCCGGTCTCCTCCGCCAGGGGGATGAATTCACCGGGCGAGACCAGTCCCCACTGGGGATGGCGCCAGCGCAGCAGGGCCTCTGACCCGATCAGTTCACCCGAGGCGACGGCGTAGACCGGCTGGTAGAACAGTTCGAACTCACGGCGCGCCATACCGGTGGTCAGGGCCTCCTCCAGTTCCAGCCGACGCCGGGCCAGACGGGTCATATCGGCGTTATAGAAAGCGAAGGTGTTCTTACCGGCCAGCTTGGCCTCCGACAAGGCGGAGTCAGCCTGGCTGAACAGGCGGGAAACATCCTGACTGTCACTGTCCCGGTTACCATCGGCCAGGCAGATACCGATACTGGCCCGGACCATGACCCGGGTGCTGTCATTCAGCCGGAAACCGGCGCCCAGGGCATCCAGCAACCGGGTGGCCAGGTGTTCCACCTCTTTCTGGTCGGTTACATGGGGTACCATCACCACAAATTCATCGCCGCCGAAGCGGCCCAGTTCATGGCCATCGGACAGACACTGCAGGATGCGCTGGCCGGCCATCTGCAACAGCCGGTCACCAAGCTGGTGACCGTGGGATTCGTTGATGGTCTTGAAATCATCCAGGTCGATGAAAAGTACCGCCACCCGGTTGCGACCCTCCCCGGAGGTCTGGCGCAGGGCATTACGGATGTGTTCGGACATCATCGCCCGGTTGGGCAGGTCGGTCAGGGGGTCATAGAACGCCAGGTAACGCAGGCGCTCCTTGTCGGCCTTTTCCTCGGTAATATCGGTGACAAACAGCACGTAGTAGGCAACGTTCTTCTTACGATCGTTCACCCGTGTTACCGTCACCCACTGGTTGTAGAGGGAACCGTCCCGGCGCCAGGCAACCACCTCACCCTGCCAGAGGCCGATCTCGTCCACCTCACGCCAGAGTTCATCGTAGAACGCCTCGGTGTGGGCGCCTGAGCGAAATTCCGAGAGCTGCCGACCCAGGATACGGTCCAGTCTGTTCCCGGCCATGCGTTCAACGGCCGGGTTGGCATAGATGACCCGGTGGTCCGCATCCGCCGCCAGGATGCCGGTATGGGCCTGCTCGATCATCGAGCTCTGCAGTGACATGAAGCTGGAGGCATGCTCCAGCCGGCGAATGGAACGATGGAACAGCCAGCCGATCACCAGGGCGCTGGCCGCCACAAAGAACCAGTCCTTGAAAGTCTGGGCCCTGGACAGCACATTATAGCCAGCATCGGCAAACAGCCAGGCCACCAGGTCATCGGAGAAGAGAATCCACAGGCTCCCCAGCGCCAGGTAGATCAGGGCGATTCCCAGTGGTGATGTCCTGGCGTCTGGTAAGGACACGACGAGCACCTCCGCAACTCCGACAACAAAACCTGATGTCCCCTGGCAGGAGCCCGCTTCCTGTGTCACGGCACCATGAAGTATGCTGCCAGCGACCGACCACGTAACTCCGGAGCAGCCATGCCATCCAAGAAACCGTTTTCTTTACTGGAGCTTGCATCCGTCAGGGAAGGCGATTCCGTATCGCAGACACTGTCAAACAGTGTAGCCTACGCACGTCATGCCGAAAGCTTGGCTTTCAACCGCTTCTGGCTGGCGGAACACCACAACATGGAAGGCATCAGCAGTTCAGCCACCTCCGTGCTGATTGGCCATATCGCCGGCCAGACGGAGCGTATCCGCGTCGGTTCCGGCGGCGTCATGCTGCCCAACCACCCGCCGCTGGTGATTGCCGAGCAGTTCGGCACCCTCGAATGTCTGTACCCGGGGCGAATTGACCTGGGTCTGGGCCGCGCCCCCGGCACCGACCCCATCACCAGCCGGGCCTTGCGCCGGGACGGCATTGGTGCCGAGCAGTTTCCCGACGATGTGGAGCGGCTGCAGGAACTGCTGGGTCCCCTCCAACCCGGCCAGCAGGTGAAAGCCATTCCCGGCGCCGGCACCAACGTGCCTATCTGGCTGCTGGGGTCATCCCTGTTCAGTGCCCAACTGGCGGCCCTCCGCGGCCTGCCCTACGCCTTCGCCGGGCATTTCGCACCGCGCCTGTACCGGGAGGCCCTGAAGGTCTACCGGGAGCACTTCCGACCATCGGAACAGCTGCAGCGCCCCCACGCCATGCTGTGCCTGCCGGCGGCCCCCGCCGATTCCCTGGATGAGGCCCACCACCTGACCACCACCAGCTACCAGCGGATCCTGGCGCTGTTCCGTGGCCAGCCCCTGTGGATGAAGCCGCCGGTGGAATCCATGGACGGTCTCTGGAGTCCGGCCGAGGAAGCCGGCGTGCGGGATTTCCTGGCCCTGCAACTGCTGGGGGATGCCGACAACATCCGCCAGCGCCTGGAGCAGATCCTGGCCACCGTGGAGGTGGACGAACTCATGTTCACCGTGGACCTGTACGACCCGGGCCGGCGGCGCCACGCCCTGGATATTCTGGCGGAGGTGCGGGACTCGCTTTAACAGGCTGCTGAAGAACCCGCAAGCGCGGATGCCGGCTCCGCATAGTCCAGGCCATGGGCCTGGGCCACCTCCCGGTAGGTAACCTGACCGTGGCAGACGTTCAGGCCCGCCAGAAGATGGGGGTTATCGCGCATGGCCCGGACCGGCCCCAGGTTCGCCAACTGGCGGATAAACGGCAGGGTGGCGTTGGTCAGTGCCAGTGTCGAGGTGCGGGCCACGGCCCCGGGCATATTGGCCACGCAGTAGTGCACCACCCCCTCCTCAATAAATACCGGATCATCGTGGGTGGTGGGCCGGGAGGTCTCGGCACAGCCCCCCTGGTCGATGGCCACATCCACCAGTACGCTGCCGTCGGGCATGCGGCGCAGCATGTCCCGGGTCACCAGTTTGGGGGCCGAGGCACCGGGGATCAGCACCGCACCGATCACCAGGTCCGCCTCGGTCACGCACTGGTCAAGCTGGTCGGCGCTGGAGAAAACCGTGCGGATGCGGTTGCCATAGCGCTGGTCCAGGGCCCGTAGCACCTCCAGGTTAACGTCGAGAATGGACACGTCCGCCCCCATACCCGCTGCCATGGCCAGGGCATTCTGCCCCACCATGCCGGCACCGATGATGGTCACCCGTGCCGGACTGACACCCGGCACGCCACCGAGCAGCACGCCACGCCCGCCTCGCTCCCGTTCCAGGCAGTGGGCGCCGGCCTGTACCGACATGCGTCCGGCCACCTCCGACATGGGGGCCAGTAGTGGCAGGCGGCCATAGTCATCGGTCACCGTCTCGTAGGCAATGCAGGTCGCCCCGGAGGCCACCAGGTCCCGGGTCTGGGCTTCATCGGGCGCCAGGTGAAGATAGGTGAACAGGGTCTGGTCCGGAGTCAGCAGCTGGCGCTCCCCGGCCTGGGGCTCCTTCACCTTGACGATCAGTTCGGCATTGCGGAACACCGCCTCCGCCGAGGATTCCAGGGCGGCACCGGCCCGCCGGTAGTCGTCGTCGGTAAAACCAATGGCGGCACCTGCCGATGTCTGTACCAGTACCTCGTGACCATCCCGGGTCAGCTCCCGGACCGCAGACGGGGTCATGCCAACCCGGTACTCGTGGTTCTTGATCTCTTTTGGCACACCTATGCGCATAGGCCAACTCCCCGAAACGTCCCGTGTGACAGAAGTATAGTGTCGTAAACCGGAAATTCCCGAATACCGCCGGTCCATCCGCGGTCGGATTCGCGTCGTAAAACGAAAGTGATCTATCATCAACGGGATACCGGCCCCGCAGGACTGGCGGCCGGACCAGCCCAGCAATCAGAAGGATTTACGTATGACTTCACGCCTTACTCCCATTGCTACCGGTATTGCCCTGTCACTGGCTGGCGGTTTGGCACACGCGCAGCTACAGACCGAAACCGTCACCTACACGGTGGACGGCCAGGAATTCACCGGTTACCTGGCCTGGAATGACAGTGTTGAAGGAGCCCGCCCCGGGGTCCTCGTGGTCCACGAATGGTGGGGCCACAACGAGTTCGCCCGGGATCAGGCCGAGAAGCTTGCCGCCGCCGGTTATACCGCCTTCGCCCTGGATATGTACGGGGAAGGCAAGGTGACCGAGCATCCCAGTGAGGCGCAGGCGTTCATGAAGGAAGCCACCGGCGACCCCCAGGCACTCAAGGCCCGTTTCACCGCCGCCATGGAAGAGCTGCAGGCACACCCGACGGTGGACGATGACCGCATTGCCGCCCAGGGCTACTGCTTCGGCGGGGCGGTGGTGCTCAATATGGCGCGCATGGGCATGGACCTGGATGGCGTAGTGAGCTACCACGGCGCCCTCGGTAGCCCCATCGGGCCCGAGCCCGGCGATATCACGGCCCGCATCCAGGTTTACACAGGCGGGGCAGACCAGATGGTGCCCGCCGATCAGGTGGGCGGCTTTGTCACCAGCATGCAGCAGGCGCAAGCGGACTTCTCGGTGACCAGCTTTCCGGGCGTACTGCATTCCTTCATGAATCCGGGCGCGGATGCCATTGCCGCGGAGCACGACATGCCGGTGGGGTATGACCGGGAAGCCGCGGAACGTTCCTGGGAGGGCACCATGGCCTTCTACCAGGAGATATTCCAGGACTGAATTGCCTGTCCGGCACACAACACAACCACCGGATATCAGTCGTTTTGCGGCTGCTATCCGGTAAGTAGAACTACGGAATTTTTTGTTAACAAAGGACTGGTATTCACCGAAAAGCAGGAGTAGAGTCAGATTCAGGAAAGATCAGTAAAGCATTTCATAATCAAGGCGTATCTCTCTTCTGCAGTGGTGCATCCGTCCTGTTTTTGAATCCGCAGTTCTGTGTTTCCTCCCGAAGGTCCTGCAGCGGAGTCCGGCATCCCGGCGCGATTGCAAGGACAATATCTAGTAAGTGTTTTGAATACAGGAAAATCGAGTATGTCTACTGTTACCGGTACTGTTAAGTTCTTCAACGAAGCGAAAGGCTTTGGTTTCATCACCCGTGAGTCCGGTCCGGACGTTTTCGTTCACTACAGTGCCATCCAGGGCAGCGGCTTCAAGACCCTGGCCGAAGGCCAGCAGGTCGAGTTCACCGTCACCCAGGGCCAGAAAGGTCCTCAGGCGGAGAACGTTGTAGCCCTGTAAATCAGGCTTCAGCGAAGGTGGCATTCACGCAGTACTGAGTGCCATCGACATAAAAAAGGCAGCCACATGGCTGCCTTTTTTGTTGCTTCCCGATCCGTCCTTGCCCAGGCAGGATCAACCCAGGGACCGGGACAGACCGTACACCCACATGCCCACGCCTACCATGGCCAGGGAACCCAGCACGTGGACCAGGATACTGACCAGGGCCATCAACCATTTGTCTGCCTCGATAGCGCCCATCAGCTCCAGTGAGAAAGTGGAGAAGGTGGTCAGCGCGCCGCACAGCCCGGTGATCGCCAGCAACCGCCACTCCGGTGACAGGGAACTGTGGCTGAACCAGTTGATGAGAAAGCCGGCCAGCCCGGCTCCCACCAGGTTGGCCACCAGGGTGCCAGGCTGCAGGGTATGATGCGGACTGTTGAACCAGAGGCTAAGCGCCCAGCGCAGGTTGGCGCCGATAACGGCGCCAACGCTGACTGCCAGGAATGCCCAGCCGTTCATGCCGGGTTATGGTCAATCAGGGTGGACTTGTCCATGGCCAGGGCATCGAAAGCGAAGTCATCCACCGTCAGCATCTCGAGTACGTTCTTCTCGTACTCACGCATGAAGGTGATTTCCTCCTCGCTGAGGATATCCGCCTTGCGGGCGGCCTCGAACTGCTCTTCCGGATGCAGCGCCTCCATGGGCAGCTCCCCCTTGGCCGCCGCCTTGCCCACCTTCCGGTAGATGCCCTCGGCCCGCTCATAATCCTTCAGCAGGGCATTGTACTGGGCCACCGGATTGGGCTTGTCGTCGCCACCCGCCTGGGAGATAGGCGTCAGCAGCTTGGTCCGTACCGGGGTATCGGTGGAGATGGCCCGGGCCACACGACGGGTCAGGTCGTCGTGGGGCTTGTCCCAGCGACGGCCCAGGGGCATGGTGATGGCCCGCAGGGCCATGGCCACCGGCCGGTTCGGCAGGTTCTGCAGCAGCTCATCCAGGGCATTCTCGGTACGATACAGCAGCAGGCCCATGCTGTATTCCAGCAGGTCGGCCTCCCCTTCCACCGGCTGGGTCTCATGCCAGTGCTTGAGCACCATGGACGCCATGTACAGGTTCGCCAGCATGTCACCCAGCCGGGCGGAGATCAGCTCCCGCATCTTGAGCTGCGAGCCCAGGGTGGTCATGGCGGCATCGGAACACAGGCCGAAGGCGGCGCTGAACCGGGCCACGCCCTGGGCGTAGCGACGGGCGGTGCTGTCGAACGGCACCTCGGCCCTGCCGAAGCCCAGCGCCTGGGTAAAGGCCCGGGCGGCGTTACCGAAGATCAGCCCGGCATGGCTGAAGAAGGCCTCATCGAAGGCCTTCTCGTCGTCGTTGTCCTTGGCCGCCAGTTCCTTCAGCACATAGGGATGGCAACGGATCGCGCCCTGGCCGAAGATCATCAGGCTGCGGGTCATGATATTGGCGCCTTCCACAGTGATGGACACCGGCGCGGCGGAGAACCCGATCCCCAGGTAGTTGCGGGGCCCCAGGGTCACCGTCTTGCCGCCATGCACGTCCATGGCGTCGGTGAGCGTGGCCCGCTGCATTTCCGTCAACTGGTACTTGAGGATGGCCGACGGCACTGCCGGCTTTTCACCGTTGTCCACCATATTGGCGGTCTGCAGCACCGCCGACTGGGCGATGTAGCAGTAGCCACCAATACGTCCCAGGGCTTCCTGCACACCTTCCATTTCGGCCACCGGGGTATTGAACTGGCGACGCACCCGGGTATAGCCCCCGGCCACGCCCACCGAGGTGGCAGCAGAACCGGCGGCTCCGGACGGCAGGGTGATGCAGCGGCCCACGGACAGGCACTCCACCAGCATGCGCCAGCCTTCACCGGCCATTTCCGGCCCACCGATAATGAAGTCCAGCGGAATGAAGACGTCCTTGCCAACGATGGGCCCGTTCATGAACGGGCTGCCGATGGGCCAGTGACGACGGCCAATCTCCATGCCGTCGGTATCCCGGGGAATCAGGGCACAGGTGATGCCCAGGTCCTTTTCCTCGCCAAGCAGGCCATCCGGGTCGAACATACGGAACGCCAGCCCCACTACAGTGGCAATGGGCGCCAGGGTGATCCAGCGTTTCTCGAAATTGAGCTTCAGGCCCAGCACTTCCTTGCCATCGTAGGTGCCCTTACACACGATACCGGTGTCCGGCAGCGACGTGGCGTCGGAACCCGCCCGGGGGCCGGTCAGGCCGAAACAGGGAATCTCACGACCGTCCGCCAGCCGTGGCAGGTAGTGGTCTTTCTGTTCGTCGGTACCATACTTGAGCAGCAGCTCGCCGGGGCCCAGGGAGTTGGGCACGCCCACCGAGGTCATCAGTACCTCGTTGGCGGCCAGGCGCTGCAACACCGCCGACTGTGCCTTGGCGGAGAAACCGAGGCCCCCGTACTCCCTGGGAATGATCATGCCGAGGAATTTTTCCTTCTTGATGAACTCCCAGAGTTCCGGAGGCAAATCCGCCCGCTCAACGGCAATGTCCCAGGCGTTGCACATGGACACCGCTTTCACACACTGGTTGTCCAGGAACGCCTGCTCCTCTTCGGTCAGGCCGGTATTGCGGTTGATCAGCAGGTTGTGCCAGTCAGGACGACCGGTGAAGAGTTCGCCGTCCCAGCCCACCGTACCGGCATCCAGCGCCACCTGCTCGGTGGCGGACACCTTGGGGGCCACTTTCTTGAACATGGCAAAGGCCCGCGGGGTCAGCCAGCTCCGACGGAACCGGGGCAGGCCGGCGGCTGCGGTCACCACGGCGCCGGCAAACAGCAGCAGGGTCAGCCAGCCAGAAGCGAAGATCCATGACAGCAGGCCAAATACCACCAGGACGGCGATGGCGGGTTTGGCACCGGCTTCACGCCGCATCACGGCCAGCAGGGCGGCGGCCGCCAGGATAAACAGTATCAGGGTCATCATAGGGCTCTCTTGTCCTCCGGACAGTGGTCC
Organism: Marinobacter shunpengi; assembly: GCF_045449715.1. Taxonomy (NCBI): domain Bacteria; kingdom Pseudomonadati; phylum Pseudomonadota; class Gammaproteobacteria; order Pseudomonadales; family Marinobacteraceae; genus Marinobacter; species Marinobacter shunpengi. The sequence goes on from NZ_JBJJLA010000009.1 coordinate 231,655, forward strand.
AAAAATGGATCAGGCCAGCGAAGGCCCTCCTTGAAACTTTCTGCCTTGTGTACGCCAAAATTACCGGAACGGATGGGAACTGGCCAGCGCTCCGGTCTAACAATTCGTTGATTTGCCGAGTCCTGATGGACTGTACAGGCCAGGCAAACGGCACGTTCTTTACGCGGTAATCACCACCCGAATGGCTTCCATGGCCAGCTCCGCCCGCCCGATGGCATCCTCGGCGGCGGCTAGCTGCTCCCGGAAATAACGGATTTCCTCATCCCGCACGGCGGGGTTGTGGCGTTTCAGCGCCTCCAGCCGGTGAATCTCAGGCTCCAGCATCCGGCGGACCCCGGCCAGGGCGGCATCCCGCGCCGGCTCGAAGCGTGGCTCCGCCAGCACCCGGGCGTGATCCACCAGGGTCTCCACTTCGGCGCGTACCCTCGGCACCACGGACTGGGCGGTGCGGCGGGGGATATTGGAACACATGCCGTTGAGGCGGTCGTGGGGCAACACCTCCGACAGATCCCGGCCGTTAACGTCCACCAGCACCCGGATGGGCGACAGGGGCAGGTACCGGGACAATTGCAGGTTGTCCGGGGCGGGACAGTGCACCACGAACACCGCCTCCATCATCACGGTGCCGGGCTGCAATCCCTTGACCGAAATGGTGGAAAGGGCCGCCTTGCCCAGGCCGGACCCCAGCACCGAGTCCATCACTCCGGTCAGTACCGGGTGTTCCCAACTCATGAAGGCGAGGTCCTCACGCTGGAGGGCCTTTTCCCGGCTAAAGGTGGCCGTCATACCCTCGTCCGGCACCAGTTCCAGTTGCCCGGAATGCCGTTGCTCGCTGGGCCGAAGGATATCGGTGTCGGCGGAATGCTCCTCCACGTCCACCCCGAAGATATCGCAGGCGGTATGGAGGTAGTCACGCAGGCGGCTGTCATCCTCCTCCTGTTCAATGTCCCGGATCAGGGCAGCCGCCACCTGCGGCCGGCAGGAGTTGAGTTCGATCAGGGCATCCCGACCCGCTTCCAGTTTCGCCCGCAGGTCGCCGGCCAGGGTGGCGGTGCGGGCCACCAGTTCATCGATGCCGTCGGCGGCGCCGTCCATCACCATCTGCCACTGGTCCCTGACCTGGTCGAGGACGGGCATGCCAATGGCGCAGCTCTGCTCGAACGCATCCAGCCCGTCCCGGAACCACTGCATCTGCAACTCCGCCGTGGTCCCCTCCAGGTAGGGTACGTGTATCTCGATCACATCGCCCTGGCCGATCCGGTCCAGGCGCCCGATGCGCTGTTCCAGCAGGTCCGGGTTGGCGGGAAGGTCAAACAGCACCAGGTGTCGGGCAAACTGGAAGTTGCGTCCTTCGCTGCCGATTTCGGAACAAATCAGTGCCTGGGCCCCCTGCTCCTCCTCGGCGAAATAGGCCGCCGCCCGGTCCCGCTCGATCAGGCTCAGGTGCTCATGAAAGGCGGCGCTGCGGATGCCGGCCCGCAACTGCAGGTGAACCTCCAGCGTCATGGCGGTTTCGGCATGGGCACAGATGACCACCACTTTCTCCCGCTTGAGGGACTTGAGGGTCTGCTCCAGCCACTGCACCCGTGGATCCTCTGCAAGCCAGGTCTCGTCCGACAGGCGCATTTCGGGGGTAAGGCCGGCGATGCCCCGGAGGTCACCCTCCTGCCGGTACCGTTCCGGGCACGGCAGGGCCACTGTCTGCAGCCGGCGCTCAGGAAATCCCCGGACCGAGGACCGGGTATTACGGAACAGCACGCGACCGGTGCCATGGCGGTCCAGCAGGGCATCCACGATGGCGTTCACCGGATCTTCCGCCTGCATCAGGCCGTCCAGGTCATCACCCAGCCACTGTGCCAGTGTTTCCTGGCGCTCCGGCGATGGGGGTTCGCCGGATGCCAGCAACTCCCGGACGACCTCGTTGATGGCCTGGTAGTCCCGCTCCTGACGGCGAAAGCTTTCCAGGTCGTGGAAGCGGGCCGGGTCCAGCAGCCGCAGGCGGGCAAAATGACTCTCCTCCCCGGCCTGCTCCGGTGTCGCCGTCAGCAACAGCAGGCCCCGGGTTTCCTCGGCCAGGCTCTCCACCGTCGCATACTCGGCGCTGGCCTGCTCGGGGCTCCAGTCCAGGTGATGGGCCTCGTCCACCACCATCAGATCCCAGCCTGCCGCCACCGCATCCCGCTGAGCCAGGGTATGGCCGGTGATAAAGTCCAGGGAACACAGTACCAGTTGGCTCTGCTCGAAGGGGTTGGGTTTTTCCTCTTCCTCCGGCTCCGACTCGGTGAGGGCCTCGTAGCTCGAGTGGTCCACGATGGAGAAGCGCAGGTTAAACCGCCGCAGCATTTCCACCAGCCACTGGTGGATCAGGGAATCCGGCACCACCAGCAGCACCCGCCGGGCAAGGCCGGTGTGTAACTGGTAATGGAGGATCAGGCCGGCCTCGATGGTCTTGCCCAGCCCCACCTCATCCGCCAGCAGCACCCTCGGGGCATAGCGGCTGGCCACCTCGTGGGCGATGTAGAGCTGGTGGGGCAGGTGCTGGGTTCGGGCCCCCAGCAGCCCCTGTACCGGCGACCGGGACAGGCGGTCCTGGTGTTCCAGGGTCGCCAGGCGCAGGCGGAAGGCACCGTTACGGTCGAACTGGCCGGCAAACAGCCGCTGATGGGGGGCCGAGAAGTTCACCTGGCTGGCCAGGCGGACTTCCGAGACTTCCTGCAGGTTACCGGTGTCATCGGCGGCGTGGTACATCAGTACGCCCCCCCGGTCTTCCACCGCCTGAACCGTGAGCACCTGGCCGTCAAAGGTTTCGATGGCCTCTCCCATCTGGAAGACGATACGGGACAGGGGCGCACTGTCGATGGCGTAGGTCCGCTCCTCATCCGACGCCGGAAATCCGAGGGTAACGGTACGACCCGCGACATCCGTGACAATCCCCAGGCCCAGGGCCGCATCCGAATGACTGACCCAACGCTGGCCAATGGCAAAAGCAGGTGCTTCCAAGAATCCTCCCAATCAGTTCAATGGCAATCATGGTGGGGCACTATCGTTGCCCCAGTCGTATTAACGGTGGGTGATGGCCGTCGGATCAGGCTCCCTGACCCAGAATGCGGTGGCCCCACAGACCGCCGCCGGCACCACGAACAGATTCACCACCGGTACCATCGCCAACAGCGCCACCGGCAGACCGAATCCCATGGCGCTGAGACGCCGGGCAGCCAGGCGCCGGCGCAGCGCCCCGAAACTGACACGGTGGTTGTCCGCAGGGTAGTCCACGTACTGCAGTGACATCATCCAGCTGTTGAAGGCGAACCAGAGCACCGCCGCCACCAGGTTCACCACCGGAATCAGGCCGATAATAAACAGTAGCAGGGCCCGGGGCAGGTAATAGAGAATCTTCTGGACTTCCCGACCCAGGGCCCGGGGAATATCCTTGAATATCTGCATCCAGCCCCCTTCGTCACTGACCTCCTGGCCGGTGAGGAACTTTTCGGTCTGCTCCGACAGGAAGCCATAGAACGGGGAACCGATCAGGTTCGCCAGGATGACGAAACCGTAAGCGAAAACCAGCAGTATCACCACGGCGTATAACAGCCAGAACAACCAGTCCAGGGCCTGGAGCCACTGCCAGTCAGGCAGCCAGCCCATGACAATGCCGATAAGCATGGCGAAGCCCTCGGCCATGGCCCAGAAAAGGACGACAAACAGCAGGAGGTTGAGGATCAGGGGAATGATGACAAACAGCCGCAATCCCGGCTGCCGGATCAACCCGAACCCCTCACCGAGGTAGCCCAGGCCCTGGAAAAAGTTACCTTGCAACATGCTCGCAGCCTCATGACGCGTGGCGATGACGGGGCGCAAAGCATATCATGAAGCCATGGAGGCCCAGAACAGGCCCAGTGCCCCTTGATACAAGCAGGCTTCCAGGTAACACCCACAGCCGGACAGGTTATGCGACTTCCAGAACTCCTCCACAGACTGATCAGGCTTCAACTACTCTGGCGAACACTGTTCTGTATCTCCATCGCGTCCATTACCTGGCTTGGGTTCACCAGCGAGCCCTACCCGATACCCTCCGCCACCAGTGACAAGATTAACCACATGATGGCGTTCATGGAGCTGGCCATCCTGACACGGCTCGGCTGGCCACTGCTCGGGCTGCCGGTCCCCCTGCTGGTGCTCACCGGTTTCGGCCTGGCGCTGGAGCTGGGACAGTCGATTACACCGTGGCGGGATTTTGCCATGACCGACCTGCTCGCCGATGTCGTTGGCATCCTGCTGGGGTACGGCTTGATGACAGCGTTTTACCGACTGTGGAACAGACACCCGCAAGGCTGAAGGCCGGGTTTGCTATTTTGCCCATTCCTCGTGTGAGATATTTCCTACATTGATGTGAGAATCCGTCGCAACATCGCGTGGGCGATGCCGATCCAACGAAACAAGAAATATCTACTGCGCTGTTTTTTAAAGGAATTAACATTCCGTACATCGACCTGTGACAGAAACATCATGGTTTTGTCATGCGCTTGGAATTTTCAGCTTGGTATAGTGGGAACCGTCAGGGATGACAAGGAAGAGGAAGACGCATCGGATGCTCCTCACAGGACGGTGGGGGGAAGCAGGGACCTTACGGATAAAAAGCTTAAGGGAAAACCTATTACGGACCGCTGGCTAGGACGCCGGCGCCAGGGAAATGGCCAGGACAATACAGCAGCAGGATGGTTGCACCAGGGCATGGACGCCACGACCTGTTCCGACGAGGGCAATCCGAAAGGGTTGCCCTCTTCTTTTTTGTGTTTGCGGATTATCCGCCGGCCCGGTACAGCCGTACCTGGTTGAACTCCTCAAATTCATTCAGATCCGGCCAGGTTGTTGCGGAAGCGGTTCCCGTCACACGATACCCCGGTTCCTCCAGGTCCCGGACCCGGGAGTCCGCCAGCAGGACCTCTCCCGCCGCCTGGCGGAACGCCTGCAGGAATGGCCGGTTGTCCTTGTCATAGAGCACGTCCGCCGCGGTAATCAGGTCCAGCGACGCGGGGCGCCGGTGCCAGTCATTACAGGGTGTAATATGCACCCCATTCAGGGCGGCATTGGCCTGGGCGGCCGCCAGGGCATCCTCGTCCAGGTCACAGGCAATGACTTCAGCGGCACCGGCCCTGGCAGCAGCTACCGCCACAATGCCGGACCCGGAACCAAAGTCCAGCACCCGCCGTCCTTCCACCACCTCCGGATGATCCAGAATCCATTGGGCCAGAACCTGGCCGCTGGCCCAGCAGAACGACCAGTAGGCAGGCTCGGCCACCACCGCCTGGGCCTCATCATGGCTCAGCGGTCCTTCGAGAACCCCGGGGTCGAACAGGTACAGCGGCAGTGACGGGCACCCTGCCGGCCTCGACATGGCCAGGCGGCCCCGGGGAAGGGTACGTCGGATGGCATCGGCCAGTCCGGCTGGCACCGGTGGTAGTGTCGTCATGGATTGCCTCGGAAATCGGAACGGTCGTATTCTACACGGGCGCTGCAAAAATGTGGTCATTGCCAGACGGGACACCCGCCGCATTCACGACAGTGCCACGGCGGGTCCGTTATACTAGCGTCCCTTTTTCACCTGATGGATGACAATCTGCAGGCATGAGTATCCGTCCCGACACAGACCAGTTCCGTCAGATCTTCCTGAACGACACCCCGTTGATGGACGTGAGAGCCCCCGTTGAGTACGCCCGGGGCAGTTTCCCGAACACCGCCAACGCGCCCCTGATGAACGACGAGGAGCGCCACCGGGTCGGTATCTGCTACAAGGAGAAGGGCCAGGAGGAAGCCATCCGCCTGGGCCACCAACTGGTTGCCGGCGACATCAAGGCCGAGCGGATTGAGGCCTGGAAGCGGTTCGCCATCCAACACCCGGACGGCTACCTGTTCTGCTTCCGGGGCGGGTTACGGTCACGGCTGACCCAGCAGTGGCTGAAGGAAGCCGGTATTGACTACCCCCTGGTCAAGGGGGGTTATAAGGCCCTGCGCCGTTTCCTGATCGATTCCCTGGACGATGTCATCCAGCAGGGCACCTTCCACGTAATCAGCGGACGTACCGGCACCGGAAAGACCCGGGTACTGCATGACATGCCCAACCCGGTGGACCTGGAGGGCCTGGCCAACCACCGGGGTTCCAGCTTTGGCCGGCAGGTGACGCCGCAGCCGTCCCAGATCGATTTCGAGAACGCCCTCGCCGTGGCCATGCTCAAGGCACAGGACCGGGGCGGCCCCATCTACCTGGAGGATGAAGGCCGGCTGGTGGGCCGCTGCAGCCTGCCACTGGACCTGAGGGAGCGAATGGCCTCGGCGCCGCTGCTGATCCTGGAGCGGCCGCTGTCGGAGCGCATCGCCATTATCCGCGAGGACTACGTGGAGGACATGCTCCGCGATTACCGGCAACGCGATGGCGAGGCCGCCGGATGGGAGAACTTCTGCGACTACCTGCTCAGTGCCCTGGACCGGGTCCGCAAGCGTCTGGGCGGCGAACGCCACCAGCGCCTGCGGCGGATCATGGAGGACGCCCTGGCCCTGCAGGCGGAGTCCGGTGACCTGTCGGGCCACGAAAGATGGATAAAGTCATTACTGACCGACTATTATGATCCAATGTATGACTACCAGCTCAGCCAGAAGTCCGGCCGGATTGCCATGGCAGGAGGGCCCCAGGCTCTGGCGGACTGGGCGACACGGCAGTAATCCCGGGGCCGCACCGCCTTCCGGACGCCTTGTTGCGTCCGGTTCCTGGTGACCGCCACCTCAGGAACCACCACTCATTCGAAAGCATCAGGAGACAGTATGGAAGACCTGTTTGGAGCAAACGGCAAGGCCAGTGAATGGCTGGACATCGCCGTGGAGATGATCATGCAGTACGCCCCCAAGGTGGTACTGGCCATTGTGACCCTGATCATTGGTCTCTGGCTGATCAACCGCGTGGTCAGGCTCCTCGACGCCAGGCTCATGGCCAGGGATCCGACCCTGGCGAAGTTCCTGGGCGGCCTGATCGGCGCACTGCTGAAGATCATGCTGCTGATTTCAGTGGCTTCCATGGTGGGCATCGCCACCACCTCCTTCATAGCGGTCATCGGTGCCGCCGGCCTGGCGGTAGGCCTGGCGCTGCAGGGCAGCCTGGCCAATTTCGCCGGTGGCGTACTGATCCTGATCTTCAAGCCGTTCAAGGTGGGTGACACCCTTGAGGCTCAGGGCTTTCTCGGGTCCGTGGCCGAGATCAATATCCTGTACACCATCGTCAACACCTTCGATAACCGCCGCATCATTATCCCCAACGGGTCACTGTCCAATGCATCCCTGGTGAACGTCAGCTACTACGACACCCGGCGCTGCGACCTGACGTTCGGCATCGGTTACGGCGATGATATCGACAAGGCCAAGGACATCATCAAACGCTGCATTGACGAGAACGACAAGGTACTGTCGGACCCGGCGCCCACCATTGCCGTTGCCGGCCTCGGAGACAACTCGGTCAACATCCTCGCCCGCCCCTGGGTCAAGACCGACGATCTGTGGCCCACCTACTGGGAGCTGACCGAGAAGATCAAGAAGGCCTTTGATCAGGAAGGCATCTCCATCCCGTTCCCGCAGCGGGACGTACATATCTACCAGCATTCCGACGACGGGCAGGACACGGCGGAGTGATCCCTTGCCGGGTCGCCCCACCGGGTGATCCGGCACTTCCCATGTCATCCCCCAGCAGGCCTGACCGCCTTTTGCGCGGCTTCCGCCATGCCTGCCGGACGGCCCGGATCACAGTCTTTCACTCCGGCCCCTCGCAATCCCCTCCCAGTTGGCTAAGCTAGGCAATAGTGAAGCTGACTGCGCACGCCCTGGCGCAGCCATATACGTCGCACTGGCAGGAGGTAACACTATGCCGGGAAAACAACTCAAAGCCTTCCTTGAAAAATCCGGGGCCGATTTCATCGCCCTGTCCCATCCCCCCGCCTACACTGCCCAACAACTTGCCCACCATGGCCGGATCCCCGGAGACCGGGTGGCCAAGACCGTGATCATCGAACTGGACGGCAAGATGGCCATGCTGGTCATGCCCTCCACCTGGCGCATCCACTGGGACCGGCTAAGCGATGTCCTGGAGACCGACTTCCTGGAACTGGCGGACGAGATGGAATTCAAGGATCGCTTCCCGGACTGTGAGGTCGGCGCCATGCCACCCTTCGGCAACCTGTTTGGCATGGCCGTCTACTGCAGCGAGGCCCTGACCCGACAACCCGACATAGCCTTCGCCGCCGGCTCCCACGAGTCCTCCATCCATATGAAGACGGAAGATTTCCTGGCCCTGGTGGATCCGGTGGTGATCGAGAAGGGCTTTATCCGTCCCGGCGCCCGCAAACCGGCGTGGATGCACAAGCGCCAGAAGGCCGCCGCCCCGTCGGACGAGCAGATCAAGCGCCGGGAACTGGCGGGTTATTGAGCCCCGGCAAGGATAGCCGCTTGCCTGCACCGGCAAGGTCCGTAAACTGGGGGTCTGACCAGGAACGTTCTTATGACTCAGACCTTCGACTTTATCGTGGTGGGCGCCGGCATGGTCGGCGCCGCCATTGCCAATGGGCTGGCGGATCAGGGCCACCACATCGCCCTGATTGACCAGGGCCGGCCCACGGAATTCGACGACCAGGGCGACCCCGACATCCGGGTTTCCGCACTGAGTGTGGGCAGTGAACACTACCTGCGCGACCTTGGCGTCTGGCACCACATGATGGCCATGAGGGCCACACCCTACCGGCGCCTGTCGGTGTGGGAAGCCCGGGGCCATCCCGTCAGCCAGTGGCTGCCCGGCCAGCCTCCCCGGACCACCTTTTCCGCCTCGGACCTGAAAACGGACCACCTGGGACACATCGTCGAGAACCAGGTCACCCAGGGGGCCCTGTGGCAGCGGGCCGAACAACAGGACACCATCACCCTGTTTGCGGGCTCCGTCGTGGAAAGACTGACGGAGCAGGCGGACACCGCCCGGGTGACGCTGCAGGACGGTCGCGAGATCAGCGGGCGCCTGGTGATCGGCGCCGATGGGGCCGGATCACAGGTGCGCCAGCTTACCGGCATCGGCGTCACCCGGGACCAGTACCAACAACAGGCCATGGTGGCCAGTGTCCGCTACCGGGGCGCGCCTCAGGATATTACCTGGCAGGCCTTCCATAGCTCCGGCCCGCGGGCCTTCCTGCCGCTCCACGATGCCGGCCCGGCCCACACCGGGGAAAGCTGGGCATCGCTGGTGTGGTACGACGACCCGGCCACCCATGCCGAACTCAAGGCCCTGCCGGAAGCCGACTTCCTGGCCCGGGTGCAGGCCGCCTTCCCGGACGACCTGCCGCCCCTGACGGCGGTGGCCGCCCGGGCCAGCTTCCCCATTGCCCGTCAGCATGCCCATCGCTATTACCAGGGCCGCACGGTGCTGGTAGGGGATGCCGCCCACACCATCAACCCCCTGGCCGGCCAGGGGGTGAACCTGGGCTTCCAGGACGCCCGCTGCCTGCAGGCCTTGCTGGACGAGGCTCGGCGCAAAGGCCAGGACCCGGCATCGCCGTCGCTGCTGGCCCAGTACGAGGAACAGCGCCGCCCCGCCAACCGCCGCATGATGTTGGCCATGGATGTGTTCTACCACCTGTTCAGCAACCGCTTAACCCCATTATGGGCCGCCCGCAACCTGGGCCTGGGGCTTGCACAGACCCTGCCGTTTGGCCGCAACCGGGTGGCGCGCTACGCCATGGGCCTGGACGAGCAACTGCCCGCCCCCGTGGAAGCGCTGCTCCGCCGTGCTCCGGCATTGGGGCGATTGACGGGGTTATGACCCAGAGCTTGCAGATGGCATCATGACTGTTCACCAGAGAACCACCAACAAGGACCCAGAGATGGCCGAAACGATTTTCACCAAGATCATCAACCGTGAGATTCCCGCCGATATCGTTTACGAGGACGACCTCAGCCTGGCATTCAGGGACATCAACCCACAGGCGCCGGTGCACCTGCTGATCATTCCCAGGAAGGAGATCGCCACCATCAACGACATCCAGGAGGATGACCGGGAACTGGTGGGCCACCTCTACTGGGTGGCAGCCAAACTGGCGAAGGACATGGGCTTTGCCGACGACGGCTACCGGGTGGTCATGAACTGTGGTGAGAATTCCGGGCAGACAGTGTTCCACATCCATCTGCACCTGCTGGCGGGCAAGCCCCTGGGCTGGCCGCCCTATACCGACCGCATGAAGAAGGGCTGATACCCCGCCGGGGCCGGGTAGGCACCCGCCCCCGGCTCAGCCTCAGTTCTCAACCAGCCTTGCCCGCTCGACCCGCGCCAGGGGAATCGGAACCACCATGGTGCCCCCGTGGAGTCGCCGGTTGAACTGAAGCCGGCCGTTCTCAATGCCCTTGATCCGACCGTCAACACGGCGGCCATCGGTCAGGGTCAGGCGGACATCCTGGTTGAGGTGCTGGTGCAGGCTGCCGGTAATGTCCAGGGGATCAGACGCCTGCACCTCCTGATCCTGTCCGGATTCTTCCGCCACGTCGGTATCCACCGGTTCCACACTGGCCACGCTGAACGATTCCGGTTCTTCCCCGGCCACGGCGACGGAAGGGCTCAGTCGGCCGGACAGGTAGGTGGGGTCCATGCTCATGGACTGGTCGTTGGCGTCCAGGCTCGGATAGGGCTCGACGGCTAGGATCAGGGTGTCACTCTGGCCGTTGGAGAAGCGCCGGTAGGCATCCACCAGGGTCTGGCTGGGTTCCAGGCCGTCCCGGTTCCACACCTGCATCCAGGCCTGCTGGTGATGGCCGGGATAGTCGGCGCGGGCAACTCCGGCTTCGCCGGCACAGAAGTCATGGCGGCGTTCGTTGAGGCCGGTATCGGTAATGGCCACCTTGACCCGGCTGACCTTGGCATCACTGGCGGTATTGAGGTTGAGGGCCGCCGTGGGGTTGAGATCCACCGCCATATCGGTCACCAGGCGGACCATGCCACGGGACACTACGTCAAAATCCAGGTTCATGCGGGTGCCGGAATGGCTCATGCGGTAGCCGATGTTCATGTCCGCCACCCAGACGCCGTAGCCCATGTCCATGTAGTCATCGATACCGAAGTAGCTGCGATCACCACAACCCGCCGTCATCAGCCTGGACACCAGGGTACTGGGGCCTGCCTGGGCCTCCATATTGCGGAACAGGGAAGAATCCAGGTCCACCTCAAAGCCGTTGACCTTGATGTGCATTTCCTCGGGAATCTCGCGCTGATCCAATTCGAACGAAATGCGGTAGAGCTCGAACAGATGGGCGGTTTCAAACCGTACTTCCTCCACCCGATACTCCTCCGGGGTGCCGTGAGGCGTAAAGCTCAGATCGGTGATGCTGAGCGCCCCCATTGGCGACACGGAGACATCGCCCCAATCGAGCTGGCCGAACAGGGACAACTGCCTCTTCGATAGCTCCAGTCCCTCCTCAACCTCACTGGTAATTCGGTAGTTGGCATAGAACACACCGGCAACGGCGGCCACCAGCAACACCAGCAATACGCGCTTCATACTCACATCCCTTTTGTGTTATTCGCCTTCCGACCCTGCGGGCACTCCGTTGGCCGGTAATTCATTAACTAATATACATAATTAACGCCGCCCCCGGTAAGTGCCGTTTTGTGAATCTGTGTAATGTGTGCAGCTACCACCAAACTGGTTGAGGCCTGGGATACCATGCCCCTCGGCCAGCGGCTTTTTACGCGGGTCGGATGGCCGGAAGCGGCCCGATCTGCAATCATGTGGGCAAGAGTTGTAAGGAACCACGCTGTGAAGAACGACTGCCATTACCACCCCGGCGAGCCCGCCAAGTGGCACTGTGGAGAGTGCCTGATCCACTACTGCTCCGGCTGCATGCCGGATGCCGATCCGCGTCGGCAGACCGGGCTCTGCCCCCATTGCGGGCGCAACATGCGCTATCTGGGCGCGGCGACGGAGGTGGAGCCCTTCTGGCAGCGGCTGTCGGCCTTCTTCCGCTACCCCTTCTATTCCGATCCGCTGTTGGTGGTCATCATCTGTACCGTGGTGCCACTGTTCCTGAGCCCTGGCCTGGTGGGCTGGATCATTTACATGGTGCTGCTACTGATACTGATCAAATACTGTTATACCGTGATTCGGCACACCGCCAACGGCCACATGAAACCGCCCCCGGTGACCGAGGCCTGGTCCGGGGAGGGTTTTGCACTGGGCCTGCAAAGCTTTGTGGTGGTCGTCGTCATGATTGCCGCCGTCACATCCGCCTTTGTCCTGCTGGGGCCGCTGCCCGGCCTTGTGGTAATGGGCCTGGCCTACCTGGCGGCGCCGGCCTGTATCATGATCCTGGCCATGGAGGATTCCATCTTCCCGGCCCTGAACCCACTGCATATCACCGCGTTGATTTCGTCGATTGGCTGGCCGTACTTTGTGTTCTACGGCTTCCTGGTGCTGATGACCATTGCCTCCGCGGCCGCACAGGAAATGGCCTTTGTGCACTTCCACCCGGTGGTCGCCTATCCCCTGGGCGGTTTCCTGAGCAGTGCGTTCATGGTGATCGTCTTCCACATGCTCGGCTACCTGCTGTTCCAGTATCAGGAGGAGCTGGGCTTCGCCAGCGATTTCCAGGAAGAGGAAGCACCGGCGGACCCGAACCGGGACCGCTCCCGCCGGGTGGATGCGGATATCGACATGAACCTCAAGGAAGGCAACTACAACCGGGTGGCGGGGATACTGGAGGAAGCCCTGAAGCGGGACCCGGCCAACCCCAACCGGCTCGGCCAGCTCTACCAGCTTTCCCTGGCCCGCCATGACCTGGACGCCCTGCACCGCCACCACGCCAAACTGCTGAGCTGGATGGTGGCCCATCGCAGACACCGGGACATGAAAACCCTGCTCACCCTGCTGCGTGAGAAGGACCCGCAGTTCCAGCCCCAGGAGCCGGAACTGGTGGTGGCCTGCGCCGACCTGCTGTTCCTCCAGCACGAGCCAAAACCGGCGCTGCAACTACTGAAGGATTTCCATAAGCGCTTCCCGGACAGCGACCAGATCGCCCCCGCCTATATCCTGGTGGCGCGGATCCTGGCCAACGGCTTCGAGCAATGGGACAAGGCCGTCACCTTCCTGAAGTTCGCCGGCAAGAACACCAGTGATCCGGAGACAAAGGCAGCCATCGACGCCTACCTTGCCCAGGCCGACAAGCGGGAGCCACTGAAAGGCCCGAAGGCAACGTTCGCTCCCGCCTCCGACATCAGCAACGCCGCCTCGTAACATCGGCCTGGCACAAAAAAACGGCAGGGCCTTCCGACCCTGCCGTTTTCCTGATCCACGCTGATGGGTGGCTGCTGCCTCAGAAGCCCTTCAGGCTGGCCACACGGTCCGCGTGGTAGCGGAAATCACCCAGCAGCAGTTGCGCCGGGCGGGCGCGTTTCATGAACAGGCCGATGTCGAATTCATCGGTCATGCCCATGCCACCGTGCAGCTGTACGCCTTCGTTGGTGACAAGCTCCGCCACCTGGCTGGCCTTGGCCTTGGCGGCGCTGGCCAGCAGGGAGGCCTGCTCGTCATCCGCGTCCAGGGCCATAAAGGCCTTCAGTACCATGGACTTCACCTGCTCCAGCTCGCTCCACATGTGCGCGGCGCGGTGTTGCAGGGCCTGGAAGGAGGAGATGTATACGCCGAACTGCTTGCGCTCCTTCATGTAGGCCACGGTGCGGTCAAAGGCTTCGCTGGACAGGCCCAGCAGTTCCGCCGCCATATGGGCGCTGCCGATATCCAGCAGCTTCTGCAGCGGCCTGGCGCCCTGGTCCTTTTCGCCCAGTACGGCATCGGCATCCACGGCCACATTCTGTAGCTGAACCTTGGCGTAGTTGCGGCCGTCCGGGAAGATGGTGCGCTCGACGCTCACGCCTTCCGCCTTCGGGTCCACCAGGAACAGGGTGATGCCCGACTCGTCACGCTCGCCACCGCTGGTGCGGGCGGACACGATCAGGGTGTTGGCGATATGGCCATCCACCACAAAGGTCTTGCTGCCGTTGAGCACGAAGCCGCCGCCCTGGGCCTCGGCCTTGGTGGCCACACGCAGGGGCTGGTGGCGTCCGGTCTCGTCGATGGCCAGGGCCGTCAGGTGACTGCCGGTGGCGATGTCGTTGAGGATCGCCTTCTGGCTGTCATTGCCCGCCAGCATCAGGGCACAGGCGCCCAGCACGCCGGAGGCGAACAGTGGCGAGGCGGCCAGGGTGCGACCGCCCTCTTCCATCACCTGCCCCATGCCCACGTGGCCGAACTCGGAGCCGCCGTGGCTTTCCGGGATCAGGGTACCGGCCAGGCCCAGTTCCACGGCCTGGTTCCAGAATTCCGGCACATAACCCAGCGGGTCTTTCTCGTCCCGCAGTTTGCGTAGCTGGGATACCGGCGCCTGTTCGCCGAACAGGCCACGGGCGGCATCCTTGAGCATCTGTTGTTCTTCAGTCAGTACAAGCTTTTGCATGATGGTCTCCGCCCTTAGCCCAGTCCGAGAATATTCTTGGCGATGATGTTGAGCTGCACTTCCGAGGTGCCCCCTTCAATGGAGTTGCCCTTGGTGCGCAGCCACTGCTGGGGCAGGGCCCCGGCGGGTCGGTCGTCGCCTTCCCAGAGCAGGCCTTCACTACCGAAGGCGGCCACCAGCAGTTCATAGCGACGCTTGTTCAGCTCGGTACCGGCCAGCTTGAGCATGGCGGACACGTTGCCCACGCCCTGGCCTGCCTTGGCTTCGTCCTTGGCCCGCTCGGAGGTCAGCTCGTGGCCGATCGAATCAATGGCCCAGGCGGCAATATCAGCGCGCAGCAGCGGGTCCGCCAGCTTGCCGTCTTCCAGACCGACCGCATCCACGGCTATCTCGGCCAGGGTCTTCTGGCCCGCGGCGGTGCCGCCAAAGCCACTGATCATACTGCGCTCGTGGGTCAGCAGGTACTTGGCAATGGTCCAGCCCTTGTCGATATCGCCCACGACCTGGTCCTTCTCGACCCGCACGTTGTCCAGGAAGGTCTCGCAGAAGGGGGAATCACCAGAGATCAGCTTGATGGGACGGGTGGATACCCCCGGGGTTTCCATGTCGAACAGCACCAGGCTGATACCTTCCTGCTTTTTCACATCCGGGTTGGTGCGCACCAGGGCGAACATCCAGTCCGCCTTGTCGGCATAGGACGTCCAGATCTTCTGGCCATTGACGATAAAGTGGTCACCCTTGTCCTCGGCCTTGGCCTGCAGTCCCGCCAGGTCGGAGCCGGCCCCCGGCTCGGAGTACCCCTGACACCAGCGGATCTCGCCCCGCACGATGGGAGGCAGGTGCTGCTGCTTGAGGGCTTCGGAACCGAACTTGAGGATCGCCGGACCAATCATCCAGACACCGAAGCTGTTCAGCGGCGGACGCGCCTGGATGCGGGCCATTTCCTCCAGCAGCACCTTGTGCTCCTCACGGCTGAGGCCACCACCGCCATACTCGGTGGGCCAGTCCGGCGCGGTCCAGCCCTTCTCGGCCATACGCTCCAGCCACAGGCGCTGGTCTTCGCTCTGGAATTGGAAGTTGCGGCCACCCCAGCAAGCGTCCTTGTCGCTCTTGAAGGGGGAACGCATGCTCTGGGGGCAATTCTCTTCAAGCCATGCCCGGGTTTCCTGACGGAAGGTATCCAGATCAGTCATGCTTGCTCTCCTTGGGGGCAGCACAGGATTGGGTCGTCTGGGACCGGATTGACGGTCTTTATAATTGACAGTTGTGGTTGTGCTGCCGGTGTCACTATGGAATTCAGTTCCGCTCAGCAAAAGCCAAAAGCGGAAATCCGGAAGAATAATGCCTTATCCCTGGGTGTTCTGTCATGCCCTGAACGCGACCCTGTTTCAGGGAAAACCGACTTTATCCATACTTTCAGTCAGTTAATAAACTCAATGACAATACACTAATGTACGGAAGGGTAACGGAATCCGGTGGGCGTGACAAACCCTCCGGAATTCCACAATGCGGAAGCCCCGGATTTTCTCGGGGCCCTGGTCAGAGTGTCTTCAGAAGCATTCGATACTCGTTGGCCTTGGGCTCCATCTGGCGCTTGCTGAACTCCTCCGCCAGCAGGCGCCCGGCTTCCCGTACCATATCCGCGCTGCCAGACGCCTTCACTTTCGCAAACGCCTTCTCTGCCAGCCTCAGGTCGTCGCCCCGCAGGGCCGCGAACAGCACCCGGTTATGCTCCTCCGGGGCCAGGGGCTGGGTGGACTCCGCCAGTTCCAGGTACTCCTGCCAGGTAGCCAGCAGGTTCTCCGGTTGCTGCAGGCGCAGGTACTGGTTCATCAGGGCCACGGCCCGCTCCCGGTAGGCGGGCTGGGCTGGTCGCAACTTGTCCAGGTGGTACAGGTGCTCCAGCAACACGGGCCGGTCCGGATGTGCCTGCCACAGGGATTCAAACCGCTGCCGGGCCAGGGTGAAATCCATCCGCGACAGGGCCTCCATGGCCTTGGCGTACTCCCTGGTGAAGGCCTCGTCCTGCTCCTCTGGCTCCGGCTCGTAAAATGACTCCCGGGCCTGGAACCAGCCCTTGCCCATGAGCAGGATCAGGCCGGCTCCGGCTGCCAGTCCGCCGGCATGGGCCATGTAGGCCACGCCGTCGCCAGTATCCGACCAGAAAAAGTAGAGCTCCTTGATGAGCCACACCGGCAGGAGCACCAGGGCCGGCGCCCGGAAATAATTGAAATAGAAACCCAGGTAATAGAAAAAACGGATCTTCTTGAGCCCGAAAAAAACCACATACATGCCCATCAGCCCGGCAATCGAACCGGAAGCCCCGACCAGCGTCACCGGTTCCCCCCAGTGAAACGCGGCGTAGGTCAGGCCGGCCACGGCACCGCTGAAAAGATAGGCCAGAAGATAGCGACCGGCACCCAGAGCCCGCTCCACGGTGAAGCCCAGCAGGAACAGCACCACCATATTGCCGATCAGGTGGCCCCAGCCGCCATGGAGAAACTGGTAGGTGACCAGCGAGTAGGCGTTGAGATCAGACGGCACCAGCCCCGATTCCCTGGCACTCATACGGGACAGGTACTGCTCTTCAATCCGGTCACGCTCCGATTGCCAGTGCGCCCGGTCACGGGTCGCCATCAGGATGGCACGATTGTCCTGCAGATAGTCGTAGAAAAACGGATCGCTCAGTATCATCGAGCTCAGAGTGCCACGGTCCCCCTCCTCTTCCAGGTACCGCAACCAGTCCAACAGGTCCTGAAGCTCATTCTGGCCCTCAAAACTGATCTTCCGCTCCAGGTAGTCCTCGTAGATAGGCGCTTCCAGGCGATCGAGATCCGCCTGCACATACTGCGTCACGGCCTCACCAAACAGCTCGGGATCCTTGGACTGGTAGAACACAAACACCAGCACACAGGAGAGCATCAGGGCAAACGTCATCCAGGGTGGATGACGCCAGTCGATTTTTTTCTCAGCGGGAACTATCAACATCCGGGCATACCGTCATACAACGTCTGGCTCTACGGTGACCCCGACCGTCCTATGGGATCAGGTGCCAGGGACTACTCCGCACATTTCATCACAATGTATCGGTGATCAGCCGGATTTTTACCATAGCCCGGCCAGCATTGCGCGCTGTAATGGCCATGAGAGACAGGACAACTGTCAAATTTTCCCGAAACGAGGAACAGCGCATGTCATACAGCAGTCACAACCATGTCATTCAATCAGGGCAATCACCCGAGGGGTTGCCAAGCCCCCGCATACCGACGATAGTATGCGGGAATAAGAACAATAGCCTGACCCAATGGAAATAAGGAATTCGACATGACCGTACTTGTACTGGATAGCCCGGAGCTGATTGCTCGCGCAGCGGCACTTGAGGCAGCCCAGGCCAGCAAAGAGGTCCAGGCGGAAGAAACCATGGAAGTTCACACAGACGCACCGGTTTCACCCCCCGGCCAACTGGCTTGCGCCCGGCAGGAAAGCACCGTTCAGAAAGCCCGGGAGGAAGCCCTCGCCCTTGTTATCTGATCACCCGTCCGGCTCTCCCGGCCCCAGGGCCGGGAGAGGTCGGCGCCCCTTCGCTATCAGGGTTGCACCTGGATCACATTCCAGACCACCAGTATCGCCATCACAAACAGACTGAGCCAGGTCAACAGGATACCCGACAGCCGAGCCATATGTGGCCCGCCGTGGCCGTTGAACATGCCGTAGGCATGGGCAATGCGCCCACCCACGAACGCCATGCCCACCCAGTAGATCCACTGGGCATTGACACCGTTCAGCTCTCCCACTGCCATCAGAATCAGCGCCATGGGTGCGTATTCCGCCAGGTTAGCCTGGGCACGCACCGCCACCTCAAATTCCCGGTCGTCGTTGACACCCAGTCCCTGGCGGTACTTGAGACGGTAGCGGGACACCTGGGCGGACAGGAATAACAGCAGGACTGCTGTAACGGCTGCGAATACAGCAGTAACCGGCATCAGCATAGATTAACCCTTCTTGATGGCGTTGATGGCGGCCAGCAGCAGCACGGCGCCCACCGTCGCGGTGACCAGCTCGCCAATGGTGCCCCCTGCGTGGAGTTGCAGCAGGCTGAATAGGAAACCGCCGATAAACGAACCGACGATACCAATACCGATATTGGCAAGAACCCCAAAGCCACGGCCCTTCATGATCAGACCGGCCAGCCAGCCGGCCACACCACCAATAATCAGGAACAGAATCAGGTTCATCCGTGTTACTCCCTGGTAGTACCGTAGGAGCGGGCGACCGGTTGGATACCGGACGCCCGCCATTGGATGAACCGAGATTGCCGTGATTTTCAGGCGCATGCAAGCGCATTGGCGATACCAGCGACCCGATGGGAGCCGGCCGCCGGTCTCAGACGCCGGCGGCGGTTTCGTCCGATGGCCAGGCCATATCACGGCTGGCCTCCACCACGAACCGCAGGGGCCCGTTGGCGTTGAGGGAGTTGAAGGGGTAGCAGGTCACCAGTACCAGGGAGTTGGAGGTATAGCGGTTCAGGTCCATCCGTTCCTGGCGGCTGTCGACAATTCGCACCGAATCCACCCGGTACCGCTGCCACACGCCGTCGGCGAATTGCAGACGGATTTCCTGGTCCTGGCGGATGTCCTTCAGCGGCCGGAAATGGGTGTCCCGGTGGCCGGCAATCACTACCGGCGACTGTGGACGCCCACCCAGCTCAGGGCCCCTCACCTGCCCCGGCCCGAAGGCCAGGCTCTCGCCATGCCCCCCGGACAGCACCACCAGGGCGGACTGCTCCCCGGGCAACTGCAACCTCGCCACCGGCCAGGTGTCCGCCCAGGGCCAGGGTCGGCTCTCCACCTGGCTCGCTTGTGTCCGGGCCCAGGCCAGGGACAACAGTTCCTGGGCCACCACCGCCTTGAAGGGAATCCACAGGCCCGCCAGCAGCAGACCGGCGGAAAGGGTGACCACCAACAGCAGCAGACGCCCCATGATCACCTCCTCCAGCGACGGATCAACACCATCACGCCCGACAGCAGCAGTCCCAGCAGGCCACTGACCATCAACAACGGCGCAGGGGTGGCGGTCTGCGGGTAACCGATGCGCTGGTGCGCACTGCCAGCGGGCATCAGTGACGGCACCGCGGCCTTCTTCAGTTCTTCCTCCACGGGCCGGGCCGGCGTCTTGTCGGTGGCCACAAAACTGGTGTAGGGGGTGACCAGCTGATGCCGGAGGCCCAGGGTCAGCACCTGTTCACGGGTATCGGCATCCACCCGTCCCGACAGGCCCTGATCCAGTAACTGGTCAATCTGCGCCCGGGCCCAGAGCCGGTGCACGCCGGTACCCGGTGCCGACTGATCCAGGGCCAGCCCCCGCTGCCAGGACTGGCCGCCTGGCAGGGAGCCGGACACCTCCAGCGCCCCCTCCGGGGAGGAACCACGGGCCAGCAACATCATCGGTTCGCCCAGGTAGAGGTCCCCGACCCGGGCCGGGAACTGTTCGCCGGGCTCCACCCCGTCCGGCCAGTCCACATCAATGCCGGTGAGTACCGGCGACTGCATCTTGCGGAACAGGGTGTCGAGCTGGCTGGACACCTCCGACAGGTCACCGATGGCGGTGTAGGTACCACGGCCATAACGGGCCGCCTGCCGCATGAAATGCATATTGGGTGCACTGCCAATGCCCACAGTGAACAACCGGCTGCCGCCCAGTTGGTCACTGATCTGGCCAAACAGGGCCTGTTCATTACCCACCGCGCCGTCGGTCACGAAGACCACCTGGCGGAGGTCGGTGATAGTGGTCTCTTCCCGGTCCAGTAGCGCTGCCTCCAGGGCAGTGGCCATCTCGGTGCCACCATTGGCTTGCAGACTCCGGATGTAGCGACGGGCCCGGTCCAGGTTGTCGGCACCGGCGGTGACCGGTTGCGGGAACAGGCGACTGGTGTGACTGTTGAACTGGATGATATTGAAGGTGTCACCTGGCCCCAGGGTATCCAGGGAGGTGAGCAGCGCTTCCCGGGCCTGGCGGATGGAGTCGCCGGCCATGGAACCGGAGGTGTCGATCACCAGGATAAGCTCCCGGGTCAGCACCCGGCTACCCTGCTCTCCCGGCACCAGCATCGCCAGCAGGTAGTCCTCACCCTGCCAGGTCTCATGGAACACGGCGGCCGCCGGTTCCTGGCCCCGTATTGGTCGCCAGCGCAAGCGGAAATCCCGGTCCATGACGACCTTGCCGGCCGTTGGCGTCACCCGGATGCGTTTACCATCATGGACATCCGCCACGTCGTGGCTGGGGCTGCTCACCTCACCCAGCGGCAGGCCGGCGTTCAGTTCGATAGCGATGGTGGCCTGGTGGCTGCCGCTGGCCACATCCTCATGGGCCAACTGGGGCGGGGTGATCTGGTGGGCATCCGCCACCTGGGTGGTGGGCATCGCCCAGCCCCCGGTCCATTCCGTATCGCCGGGCACTTCCGGTACACCGGGGATATAGCGGGGTGTCAGGGTGGTGGGCAGGCGCAGGCTGAACTCACCGCTGTCGTAGTGGACCAGTTGCTGGTATTTCAGTTCCACCGTCACGCTCTCCCCCGGCGGGATATTGGCCAGGTGGGTGGTGAACAGGTTTGGGCGCTGCTGATCCACCCGGGCGGCCTGGCGGCCTTCCTCCTTCGCCTTCTGGTACTCCCGGCGGGCCTGCTCCCGTTCGCGAATTTCCCCCACGATCACCCGTTCGTCGGTGGTCATGGTCATGGCATGGACCGAGGCGTTTTCGGGCAGGGGGAAGGTATACACCCCTTCCTGCCACTGCCCGGAGGTGTTGCCGAAGGTCTGGCGCAACCGGGTTTCCGCGATCAGGCCGGTGATCGTCACCTGGTAGTCGGTGCTCAGCACCGGCGCCGGCACCCGACCCTGGTCGGCCACATAATGGAACTCACCGGCGCCCTCCGCCACCTGGCGTTCCTGCGCCTCCACCTCGACAAACAGGGGCTGCACAAACAGCAGCATCAACATGGCCAGCCACAGGCTGGCGCCCTCCATCCGCCTCACCTGCCGGTGGCTGAGGCGCTGCGGTCGTCCGGGCTGCTGGTCCGTCCGGTAGCCCGGTAATGGCTTGCTGGGTAGCATGGTTCAGGTTCCTTTTTCCATTTGGTATTGGATGTTGTGGAACCCATTAAAGCGTCGGGAAACGTCGAACCCGTGGTGCAATCTGGCGAGGAAACGTCCGGAAAATGATGAATTGTGGCAATAGCCGCCAAAAGCAGCCCCTTGTGCTTGTCCGGCTCCGTCCCGCCCGTTACATTTGGGCCACGTAACAGGGGAACATGGAAGCAGTCATGAAGAAGCAGATCGTGCTGGTGGAGGATGAACCCGCCATCCGGGAGAACTACCGGGATGCCTTCGAGCGCCGGGGCTACAGCGTGTCCGTATACGGCGACCGCCACACGGCCTGGGCCACCCTGAAAACCGCCCTGCCCGACCTGGCGGTCATCGATGTGGGGCTGGGGGATGAGCCCGAGGGTGGCTTCGACCTGTGCCAGGACCTGCGCCGCCTGTCCGCCACCGTGCCCATTATCTTCCTCACCGCCCGCGACAGCGATATCGACTCGGTGCACGGCCTGCGCCTCGGGGCCGATGACTACGTCACCAAGGACATGAGCCTGGACCACCTGCTGGCCCGGGTCACCGCCCTGCTGCGCCGTGCCGACGCCTGGGCCGAGGCCCTGCAGCAGCCGGACGAGGTGCTCCGGCGGGGCCGTCTGGCCATCAATGTGGACCGCATGACCGTGGCCTGGGACGACATCCCGGTGGACCTGACGGTGACCGAATTCTGGATGCTCCACGCCCTGGCCCGCCACCCCGGCCATGTGCGCAACCGGGACCAGTTGATGCAGGCGGCCAGCACGGTACTGGACGACAATACCGTGACCTCCCACATCAAGCGTATCCGCCGCAAGTTCCAGCAACTGGACCCGGACTTTGATGGCATCCAGACCGCCTACGGCATGGGTTACCGCTGGCACGCCCGGGAGGCCTAGTGTCCCTCAAGCGCCAGCTTTTCCTCGCCAGCCTGCTGATGCTGCTGATCCCCTGGGCGGGTCTGCAGTTTGTGCTGGAACTGGACCAGGCTCTTCGGGCCCAGTCCGCCAGCCAGCTTCAGGTACAGGCCCGGCGCATGGCTGAGGTAGCCGCCTCGGAACTGGCGGGACAGTCCGTATTGGCCAGCGGTGAGGACGCGATCTATATCCGCCAGGCGGAGCGCCCCATCAAGCTGGACGGGCACGGCGACGACTGGCCCGGCTACGAGGACGACGAACAGCCCTGGCAGACCACCACGGATGCCGACAACGTCCTGTCCTGGCAGGCCTCCGTCCATGGCCGCTACCTGTACCTGTTGCTGCGGGTACAGCGTCCCGATCCGCGGTACTTCAACCCCGCCAACCCGGATCAGCCCTACGAATTCCTGCGGCTGAGATGGCGCTCCGACAGCCTGGTGACCGAACGCATTATCCGCACCTCCGCTCCCGGCCCGGTGGTGGGCCGCTTTCCTTTCAGCCGTAGCCGGCAGGACCACCGGGTCAGCGGCGTGTGGCGGAGCCGCAGCGATGGCTACCAGGTGGAACTGCGCCTGCCAAGGCTGCATCCCGGTGATTACCTGGCCCTGGAACTGGTCTGGCCCGATCCGCTCAGGCCGGACTTCGCCTACAGTGCCGGCACCCGCCAGCATCCGCTGCCCGTGGTGACCGGTCGCAGCCCGTTGCTGGAGGCCCGTCTGCATACTCTGCTGGCGCCGGGACAGCGGGTTTTCCTTAGCGAGCCGGCGGGCTGGCTGATCGCCCGCAGCAACCAACCCCTGCCCGACAACCACCGTGACTTCGACAACCTGTCACCGCTGGAGGTGCTGGAACAGATAACCCTCAACGCCCTGCGCGCCCTGGTCCGTTTCTACCAGCCGGAACCGGCGCCCTTCCGGGCCGAGCAGACCCACCAGCAGGTACCGGGCCACAGTGGCCTGGTGCGACACCCGGACGATGAACGCTACCTGATGGCGGCGGAAGCCGTCGGCGATGGTCGCTTGCTGGTGCTGGAGCAGTCCCTGGAGCAGATCCTGGCCCTGTCGGGCAACACCCTGGGCTCGGTGATTGCCCGCAGCGTGCTGCTGATTATCGCCCTGATGCTGGTACTGCTGGGCTATGCCAGTTGGCTGTCCTGGCGTATCGCCCGGCTGCAGCGGGCGGTCAATGCCAGCGTCGACCCAGATGGCCGGATACTGGCCAGCATTCCTCGGAGCCGGGCGCGGGACGAGCTGGGGGAGCTGAACCGGCAGTTCGGGCACATGGTGGAACGCTTGCAGGGCTATACCGATTACCTGGAAAGCTTCTCCCGCCGGCTGTCCCATGAACTCAAGACCCCGGTGGCGGTCATCCGCTCCTCCCTGGACAATCTGGAACACGCCACCAGCGACGATGAACGGGCCAGCTACCGGGAGCGGGCCCGCAGCGCCACCGACCGCCTGAGCCAGATCCTGCAGGGCATGAGCGAGGCCGCCCGGCTGGAGCAGAGCTTTGACCAGGCCGAGCCGGAAACCTTCGACCTGGCCCAGGTCATGGTCGAAGCCACCGCCGCCTACCAGAGCCTGGACCCGGACCACCAGATCCGTTACCAGGGCCCCGACGACGGCTGCCTGATGACCGGCTCACCGGAACTGATGGTGCAACTGCTGGACAAGCTGGTGGACAACGCCCGGGACTTCACCCCCACCGGTGGCCATATCCTGGTAACCGTGGAACCGACCGGGCAGCGCCTGCAGCTGGGGGTATTCAACGAGGGGCCACCGCTGCCGGAGTCCCTGGCCCGGGACATCTTCAACCCCTTTGTCTCGGTCCGGGAGGGCAGTGGTGAGGGCCACCTGGGCCAGGGACTGCTGATCGTAAGGCTGATTGCGGAGCACCACGGCGGCCATGTGCGGGCGGAGAACCACCGCCAGGACGGCATTAGTGGGGTACGGTTCGAGGTGGACCTGCCCGGCACGACAGGCCACACCGGTTAAACAAACTCGCCGCTGAACTGGCGGAAGAACTGCTGCGCCGTGCGGCCACTGCGACCGCCGCGGCTGGTGGCGAACCGGATGGCGTGCAGGTGCAGGGTCTCCCGGTCGGTCACCTGCGGGAACAGGGCATCGATGGCCCGCAGGTAGACGTCCTTGGGGAAGGGATAGAAGGAGAGCTGCAATCCGAACCGGTCCGCCAGGGAGACCTGTTCCTCGATGGCTTCCGCCGGGTGCAGTTCGCCGCCTTTCACCTCACTCTGGAGGTTGTCTGACATGAACTCCGGCATCAGGTGCCGGCGGTTGGACGTGGCGTAGACCCGCACATTCTCCGGCGGCAGCTCCAAAGAGCCCTCCAGCACGCTCTTGAGCGCCTTGTAGCCGGACTCCCCCACCTCGAAGGACAGGTCGTCACAGTAGAGGACAAAACGCCAGGGCTGCTCGCTGATATCATCGACAATCTCCGGCAGGTTCACCAGGTCGTCCTTATCCACCTCGATCATGCGCAGGCCATCCTGGTGGTAGCGGTTCAGCAATGCCTTGATCAGCGACGACTTGCCGGTGCCCCGGGAGCCCCACAATAACGCGTTGTTGGACGGCTCACCGGCCAGGAAACGCTCGGTGTTGCGGGCCAGCTCAGCCTGTTGCCGCTCAATGCCATGCAACTGGTCCCAGCGGACCGGGTCCAGCCGGCGGATGGCCCGCAGGCCCTGGCGATGACGGCGCCATACCGCGGCGGTGTGACTGCTCCAGTCAATGGATGTTCCGGTCATTGCCCGTTCCCTCCCTTTGCCCGCGCCAGATAGACGGTATTGGTGGCCTCCCGGTTCTGAAAGGGGTTGAAGAAGGATACCACCCGGGCTTCGGGCGCCACGAAAACGTCCTCCAGCACTTGCAGGAAGTCCTCGTCCGGCGGCTCGTTGGACCACATGCCGAACATACCGCCTGGCTTCAGTTGCCGGGCCATCCGCCCCAGCGATCCGGCGTTGTAGAAAGTGGCATTGGATTCGTTCAGCAGGGCTCGAGGCGAGTGATCAATATCCAGCAGGATGGCATCGAAATGACGACCGGGTTCGTCCGGGTCGAATCCCCGCTCCGGGTCCGCCAGTTCAAAGAAGCTGCCATGGACATAGCGGCAGCGTGGGTCATCGTTGAGCACCTGACCCAGGGGCACCTTTTCCTCCTCATGCCAGCGGATGACCGTGCCCAGGGCGTCCACCACCAGCAGTTCGCCGACCCGGTCATTGCGCAGGGCGGCATCGGCGGTATAGCCCAGGCCCAGACCACCCACCACGACGGCGAGGTCATCCCCCTGGGCAACTTCCAGCGTCAGGTCCGCCAGTGCCACCTCGGCATCCACGAACATGCTGGACATGAGGAATTCCTCGCCCAGCTTGACCTCATAGATATCCCGGTCACCAAGGGCCGGAATACGGCGGCGACGCAGGGTGATTTCCCCCAGGGGGGAGGGCTGGCTGTCGATCTGTTCAAACAGAAGGCCCATGGACTGGCTCCCGATGCAAAAGGCGCATCATACCACCTGTGGCCATGGAGCTCATGCGGGGAGGTTTTTTGTCCCTCTCCCTTACAGATCAACGCCAACCGCTTTCGGCACGATACCGGAGGTCATCACCCCCCACTTCTTGCCATCCACATACAGAGGCACGTAGATCACCAGTATGACATTGGTGGTGCCCGGCAGAATGAATGTCCCCATACTCAGGTAGTCACACTTGCGCAGGTTCTCCAGCTCCCGGCCCCGAACCGTAATACGCTTGTGCACGCTGCGGGCGGCATCCACCTTCGGGTCACCGGTCATGGGCTGGGCACTGGCGCTGCGGGCGATGGCCAGGTAACCATTGTGGTCTGTAGGCAGGGTGTAGATGATGCCATCCTTGCCACCCAGATCCCATTCATCCAGCAGGGGCTGGATACGCTTGCCCAGGGCATCGGCCCAACTGGTGTCGAACTTCTGGCCGCCGGTGCCGGAAATTTCCCGGTAGTTGAAATCGAACAGGTTGTACCCCTCCCTGCGGAGGTTCTCCATGATCTCCTGGAGCTGGTCTCGCCGGGTAAACAGCTTGTTAACCATGCCCTCCAGGGGGCCCTCGCCCAGGTTGAACCGACACAGTGCCTGCAACACCAGGTTGGTGTTGTCCCGCAGGGCGTCGGCCTGGGTGAAGATGTTCGACATGCCCTCCAGGATCTGATCGCTGCTGTCGCGGATCGCCGTGGCATGGCTGTGGGTCTCGGTGTTGGTGGCAGTGAGCTGCTCCAGGGAACTGCTCACCATCAGCAGGTCCTCATGGGCCCGGGTGAAGTCGTCCACCATGGTCGTGAACTGGGACGCCGCGCTCTTGACGGATTCCCCGGCCGTGGCGCTCTGGGTCATGATTGACTGGGCCTGGTTGCCGGCGCCGGACATGGCATTGATCATGTCATCCAGCAGGCCGCCGATCTGGCTGGCGGACTCACCCACCCTCACGGACAGGTTGCGCACCTCGTCGGCCACCACCGCGAAACCGCGCCCCTGCTCACCGGCACGGGCCGCCTCGATGGCGGCATTCAGGGCCAGCATGTTGGTCTGCTCGGAGAAATCCTGCACCGTACCCAGGATCTTCTGGATCTGGTTGGAGGACTCATCCAGCCGGGCGATATTCTGCTGGAATTCACCCATGGCGTTATTGATGGTTTCCACCTGGAACCGTGCCTCTTCCAGCTGCTGGCTGGAGTCCTTGGCCACCTCCAGGTTGCGGCTGTTCATCTCGGTAATGGTGGAGGTACGGCCGGAGACATCCTGCAGGGCAGTGGTGGTTTCATCGCTGGCCAGAAAGATCTGTTCAGACAGTTTCTGCTGACCGGATGCCTCACGGTTGGCCAGCTCGGCCAACAGACGGCTGCGGGCGGACGACAGCGAAATGCTGATGCTCTGGTGCTGGAAGTCCAGGATCATGTCCCGCAGTCGCTTGTTGAAGTCCCTGAGCGCCCGGGCTTCTTCCGAATCATCGCCTTCGGTCAGGCTCTCGGAAATATCAATCTGCTGACCCAGCGCCAGTTCGAACACCCGGCTGATGCCCTGGTCCTGGCGGGCACGCACGCCCAGGTACCAGGCCAGCACAAGCACAATGCCACCCAATACCACGGCAACGGTGGCCAAGGTGGCGGTTCCCAGCCAGGCGACGGCGATCACGAGCGCGGCCTGCAACAGGATCAGCAGGATGGCCGTGGGTGTGGGCAGCCAGCGATGTGGACTGGCCGGCTGGTCGGTGGCGGCGGCTCCTGCCTGGGACATCGTCTGGGCACTGGCGGACGAAGATTGCATGCGAATACCTCCCTGCACGGCAGGATATTGTGTGCGCTGATGGTTTTATCGTTATTGTCTGTCGTTACCGTAAAGCGACAACCAATCCGGCTTTACTATCGTTATGAGCCTATTGAGCCGGCATTCTTAGAACGACTGTTTGGATTATTTTTGTAATGCAATTGCAAACCCGGGCTTGCAATTCAGCCAGCCCACCACGGCACAGGACGCTACCAACTGCCGGTGTTCTCCATGCTGGCCCATGGTTCCTGTATCGGCAGCGGCTCGCCTTTCTGAAGCAGTTCCACGGAGATACCGTCCGGTGAACGCACAAACGCCATGCGACCATCCCGGGGCGGGCGATTGATGGTGACGCCGTTGTCCCGCAGGTGCTGGCAGAGCCCATAGATATCGTCCACCTGGTACGCCAGATGTCCGAAATTGCGGCCACCGGCGTACTCTTCCGGGTCCCAGTTCCAGGTCAGCTCGATCATCGGTGCCCGTTCTTCCCGTGCCCGTTGCTCGTCCTCCGGCGCTGCCAGGAACACCAGGGTAAAGCGCCCCTTCTCCACTTCCTTACGGTTGATTTCCTTCAGCCCCAGCAGGTCACAGTAAAAATGCAGGGAGTCGTCCAGGCTACTGACGCGCACCATGGTGTGCAGGTATTTCATGTCGGCCTCCAGAGATCATGGGTGTATCCGGTCAGTATAACGACCTGAAAGTGACGCCACACCCACATCACCCCGGAGAGTGTCCAGTGGCGTAACTTACAGCCTGGTAAATTGCCAACCCTTCGATTTCAGCCTCTCCGGCTCTGGGGCAGGATAGCCCCTCGGTGGGAGCAGGATGTCCCCGCCTCACAGGAAAGCAGGAGCCTACAGGCAGCCTCCACGGCTGTCGTGTGCTCCCCCAGGAATCTGAACCGGCTCACAGGGAGAACATCATGACTATCCGCACGGCATTCCGAACCCGCGTTATCCAGGGCTTCACCCTGCTGGCCCTGTGCACTGGTGCCCTGCTTGTCAGCCAGGCCGGCGCCCATTCCACCCTCAGTGACATCACCAACGAAGGCGAGGAAAAGGTCACCCTGCCGGTGATACCGGAGAGCAAGCTGATCATCCACGCCACCAGTGGCATCGACAAGAGCACCAACGAAGGCACGGTACAAAGCCTGCCCCTGGCCGTGTTCCTGACCCTGATGACACCGGAGGAAGTGGTCGACTGGTACCGGAAGGAACTGCCGGACTTCACCATCCTGCAAAACGACAGCGGCGAGCATGTACAGATACTGCAAAGCGCCGGCGATGATACCCGCATTGACGGGCCGGACACCTACCGGATTCCCAACATTCGCATCCAGCCCACGGATGCCCGCACGGCCACCCACATGGAAGGCTCCAGGACCATGCTGCAGGTGTATTACCAGCCAGCGCCGGAGTCCGAAGAAGCGTCCGACGGTGATTCCTGAACCCTGGAACGGCGATTGTCTGAACTGGACATCCGGGAACTGTCGATTATTGTCAGTGTCAGTGCAGATACATTCCCTGACCGGAGACCGTCATGGCAGACCAGTGGTCACTGACGCGACGTCGCCTGCTACGGGGCCTGGCGGCCGCCGCCAGTCTGTCCGCCCTGCCCCTGTCACTGGCCCGGGCCCGGGAAGGCGGCCCGCTTACCCGTCCACTGCCCGGCCGCGACATCACCCTTCCGTCCGTCGGGCTGGGCACCTGGATCACCTTTAACGTCGGCAACAACCAGCGCCTGCTGGACAACTGCGTCGATGTGATGGCGGCCTTCTTCGAGGATGGCGGCGCCATTATCGATTCCTCCCCCATGTACGGGTCTTCCCGGAACACGGTCGGATACGGCCTCAACAAACTGGATGCCCGGGACCAGGTATTCTCGGCAGACAAGATCTGGACCCGCGGCGACGACGGCCGCCGCCAGAGCCGGGAATCCGCGGAGTTATGGCAGGTGGACCGGTTTGACCTGTTGCAGGTGCACAACCTGGTGAACTGGCAGGCCCACCTGGATACCCTCAAGGCCATGCGGGATGAAGGCGCCGTACGCACCATCGGCATCACCACTTCCCATGGTCGTCGCCATCGGGAGATCGAACAGGTCATGACCTCGGAGCCCATCGACTTCGTGCAACTGACCTACAACCCGGTGGACCGTGAGGCCGAGGATCGCCTGCTGCCACTGGCAAGGGAGAAAGGCATCGGCGTGATCGTCAACCGTCCCTTCCAGCGGGGTGCGCTGACCGAACGACTCGCCAGCGAGCCCCTGCCCGACTGGGCCACGGAGGTGGATGCCGGTTCCTGGGCGCAACTGATCCTCAAGTTTATCCTCAGCCACCCCGCCATAACCTGCGCCATCCCGGCGACCACCCGGGTGGATCACGTCCGGGAGAACCTGGCCGCGGCCCGCGAGCCCCTGCCGGATCCGGACCTGCGTCGACGCATCAGCGACACCATCCGATCCCTGTGATGGACACCCTGCTCAGCTACCATCCCCAGGACTTCCTGCTATTCTCGCCCCGGGTCTACTGGGCCCTGGTGGCGGGCAATAACGTTAGCTGGTGGTGGCTGGCGCTGCTGGCCCCCGTGGCCGGCCTCTTACTGGCCTGGCAGCTCGGACACCGTGGCGATAAACGGCACGGACTGGTATTTGGCGGTATGGGTCTGGTCTGGTGGTTCGTCACCTGGTCTTTCCTGTGGCAGCAGTACCGGGTCATCAACTGGGCCGTGGATTGGGCCATTGTGCCCTTCGTCGCCATGGGAGGACTGTTCCTGCTGTTCGTCCTGAAAGCCGGAGAGCCATTGTCCCGCCTCCATCGGCACTGGGCAGGCCTGCTCCTGGTGGTCTGGGGCACCCTGATCCATCCGCTGGGCTTCCTGCTGGACCAGCGCGGGGTGCAGGCCGCGGATACCTGGCTGCTGTTTCCGGACCCGCTGGCGATCACCACCCTGGGCGTGGTACTGGTGACCCTGGATGGCTGGCGGCTGGCGCTGGCAATACCTGTACCCCTGTTGTGGAGCCTGATCGGCGGCATCACCCTGCTGGGCCTGGGCTCCCCCATTGGCTGGGCGATGCTGGCAGCAGCCGTCATCGCCTTGCTGGGCGCACTCCCCCTGACCAGAGCCGGTCAGAGCCAGCGCGGCACCTGCTGACGATACCGGCTGTAGGGTTCGCCGTAGTGGGCGGCCAGCGCGGCTTCCTCTTCCAGCGCCTGACGACGGATCACCCACACACCCACCACCAGGCAGACCAGGGAAAACAGGCTCGGCAGGGCCAGGAAGAACCCGAACTGCCCCAGCATAATGGCCAGGAACAGCGGGTTTCGGCTACGGGCATAGGGCCCCGAGGTAATCAGGTTGGGCGCATGGTCCAGGTCAATGCCCGAACGCCAGTCGGCGTGCATGTAGGCCTGCAGGTAACTGGCCAGACCAAAGGAAACCAGCAGGGTGGCCACCCCCGGAAGCAGGACCACCGGTTGATAGAACCCGTCGAAGATTCCCAGCCAGGGGTCAATGGGCCAGACCATTCGCACCAGGCATACCACCAGGATGGTGGCCCGGAACCCATTGAACAGGTGGCGGTTCCACCAGGTGGCGCTACCCGTTTTGCCGTAGTTGATGTGACTGAAACCCAGCCGGGCATACAGGCCCAGGGCACGACAGGCGAACAGGATACCAATCAGGAGAAAGAAACTGCCGAGGAAGTGCCGTGTGAAGAGTTCTGCTGACATGGATGGGATCGGGTCCGGTACGCCTTGAAAGAAATCCAAGCGTACCGGACCGGACGTCACCGGGAAAGCTCATTACCCCCCCTTCCCCGGCAGGGAAAATCTACCGCATACCCATACAGTTGGCATAGTAGGTGGTAGTGGCCGGCCAATCGGAGAAGATGCCGATCACGCCCACGTCCCGGGCCAGCACATCCACCACGGTCAGCATATCGCCGTCATTGTTGATGGCGTCGGTGACGGTCTGGTAGTACCAGCCGCCGCCATTGGCCAGCGGGCCGCTACGCTCCAGCGACCAGGCAATCATATCCAGGCCGGCAACGCTCGCATTCTCGGCATACTCGGACGGCACGATGTCCTGGTGACCATTGAGGGTGAGCATTTTCCAGATGGCCGGGGCAATGATATTCACGCCCTGGGCCTTCAGGCTTTCCATATAGGCCAGTGAAGACGTTTCCGGGGTGATCGGTTCCTGGTCCAGGAACACCGCCTGACGACCATACGCCGGGGTCTCGTTGACCCAGAACAGCACGTCGTCCAGCAGAAACGACTGCGGCCAGACATCCCGGGGATCGACACCGGCGTCGATATAGTCCTGGATCATCTGGCGGGCATAGTCCTGCTGGGTGTAGTCGCCCTCATAGGGCATGTCGACCACCGGGGTCTTCAGTTCCGGTGTCATTTTCACGCCCAGGGCCTTGAACAGTTCGATGCTCTCCTGATGACTGAGCAGGGTGCCACGGCTGGCGTAAAGATCGGTGCGCCAGTCGGCGGTACCGCCCACGTATTCTTCCGGCGTGGTGGCCATGGGGTTGTAGGCGTCCATCTTGCCTTCCAGGGACTTGAACTCTTCCAGGGTGATATCGCTGGTGCGGCATTCCGCCTGGGCCGGGGTACCGGATGCCGGGTCCGCCGGCACGAACGGCTGGGTACACTTGGCGTTCAGCTCGGGGATGGTGACGATATTGGTGGTGGTGTGCAGGTCATTCTGGGCATGGCGGCACACCAACTCACGGTCAGCGGTGAAAGCCACGTCACACTCGACGATACCCGCTCCCATACGGGCTGCGGCCACGTAGGATTCCATGGTGTGCTCCGGGAACTGCAACGGCGCGCCCCGATGGCCGATGGAGAAATCCGTGCGGCGCATGCGACGGTTCTCGCAGCGCTCCAGCTTGTCCTTCAGCCAGCCATCGTCCATATCATCCACCAGCCAGTAGGGCCGGGGACCGACCTGGACGTTGCCGTGGCCACTCCGCAGGTCCCGCTTCAGTTTTTCGAACTTTTCCTGAAGCCGTTCCAGGCCGGGGGGCAGGTCGCCTTCGTGCTGCCACCCCCTGGCGGAGGCAGACAGCGGCAGTGAAACGGCAACCACCAGTGTGGTCACCGCAAGAACAGACGAACCAAATTGTTTGAGCTTCATAAACCACTCCCTAGTTGTTCCGTGAAACCTGTGACATGACAATGCATGCTCACCCAGTGTTCATGGCATCCGTGACAAGGGTATGAAGCCCCCGTGACCAGAGGAGCAGTCTGTATGGTCCCGGTCAGCTGACCGGTCGACGGTCACCGTTAACAAAGTTGGCCACAAACACCGCCTGACCATACTGCTCAAAAGCCCATTTCATGGTGTCGGACAGCACCCGCATGACCTGGTCGTACTCGCCGAACACCTGGGTGCTGATGCGATTGGCATGGACCTCCAGACCGCTGCGCTGGAGGCGATCAATCACATCCCTGATGGGGGGCTTGTGGTTGTCGGTAAAGGGATAGAAGCTGAGTTGCACGGACAGGTACATGACTGTCTCCCTGTGGGTTTGCCGTTGAATGGCTTACCTGAGACTAGCATAGCTTATCAGCTCAGCATTCCAGGGCGGTTTCCTCAAAGCCGTTGTCCGGATCGCGGTAGCGGATGCGGGTGGTGTTGAAGTTCAGGTCCACAAACAGGTGACAGTAGTACTCACCGTGGCGCCAGGCCATGGCCACACTGGACTGGTTGGAATAGTTGAGTTCGAAACGTCCGTCAAACGCCGGGTACTGGCTGCGGAAACGCATCAGCGTCAGCAGCCGTTTCACCACCGGCTGCGCCATGGCCTCATCCGCCTCGTCCATGGAATAGAAATGCCGGTTGATGTCCCGCAACTCGCCGGTCGCCTCCATCAGTTCCTGGTCGTTGCAGCCCGCCATCAGCCCCACATAGTAGACCTGCGGAATCCCTGGCGTGAAAAACTGGATCGCCCTTGCGGCAATATAGGCATCGTCATTCTGCATCAGGGCGTCATAGAAGGTGCAGGTAAGCTGGTAGATGGAGCCGACGCTGTGGATATTGGCGGCGGACCGTCGCAGGATCGGGTCAGCACTGCGGGCGTCAATGTTGTCAATCAGGTCCTGGATCTCCCGGGGCGGCAGCACGCCCTCCACATCGGGAATGCAGATGCCGTCGTGGGTATCCAGCACAGTGATCTGGTTGCGGGGGCACATACGCAGCCAGTTCTTCAGGTATACGCTGTTGGCCGCCAGCAGGGAGTAGAGAATCAGCGGCGGCAGCGCAAAGCCATAGGGGTGCATGTTGCGCCGGCCGATGGCGTACTGGTAGCTGGTGTGGTCGTGGACCTCCGGCAGGCATTCGGCGCCATGGTGCTGGGCTGTCTCGTTCACCCATTCGAGGATGCGGTACACCTCCGGTTCCACCAGGAAGCAACTGGTGCCAATGCGCTTGGTGGTGTAGCCAAAGGCATCCAGTCGCAGCAGCTTGATGCCCTTGCTGGTAAGGAAGTGGATGTAGTGCTCCATCAACTCGTAGGTCTTGTCGGACTCGTAGTTGAGGTCGATCTGGCGCTCGGTGAAGGTGCACCACACCTGGCCTTTGCTGCCATCGGCAAAGGTCACGTCACGGAATGGTTCCTTCTCCTTGCGGATGTGGATCTTGGCCAGGTCGTCGGCGCTGATCTCCCCGAAGGTGTGCACATGGACGAACAGGTCGGCATACTCAGACTCGTAGCCGTGCTTCACGAAATCCAGAAACTCCGGTGACTCGTCGGAGATGTGGTTCACCGTCAGGTCCGCGCAAATATCGATATCCTTCGCCAGCCGTTCGATATCCGACCAGTCACCATAGGCCGGGTCCACCTCGGTGTGGGTCAGGGGCGAGAAACCGCCGTCGGCGTTTGACGGGTAGAACGGCAGGATATGGGCGCCGCCGATGGCGCCCTCCAGGTGGCGGTCGATAAAGGTGCCCAGGTCCGCCAGGTTACGACCGATCCGGTTGGGGTAGCACATCAGTTGTACGGCATTACGCAGGCTCATTCACACTCCCCGTTGTTGGTTGTCCGGGCGCTTTCAGGCCACGGATGTCAGGGGTTTTGGGCGCTTACCCTCACTGGCCAGCCGCCGCTTTCGACCGTTTCCCACCGCTTCCAGGAACTCACGGCCCCACAACTCAATGTCATAGTAGCTGACCACCTCGAACCCCTTCTGCAGGCGGTCCTTCGCCTCATCCTTCTGCATGGCCAGGGCCAGGTAGCAGGTACGGGCCATTTCCACCGGATCGTGGGGATTGGTCAGCAACGCGCCCCGCAGCTCCGCCGCCGCTCCGGCAAATTCCGACAGCACCAGCACACCGCGTCCGTCGGTCATGCCCTGGGTGGCCACGTATTCCTTGGCCACCAGGTTGAGTCCGTCACGCAGCGGGGTAATCCACATCACGTCCGCCATGGCGTACCAGGCCACCAGTTCCTCGAACGGGAAGCCCCGAAAGAAAAACTGGATCGGCGTCCAGCCCACCCGGGCGTACTGACCGTTAATGCGGCCAACGGCCTGCTCGATATCCGTCTGCAACTGGCGGTAGATGGTCATCTCCCGGGCCGCCGGCACGCAGACCGTCATCAGGGTGACCTTGCCCACCAGTTCCGGATGTTCCTCCAGCAGCCGGCCAAAGGCTTCCAGCTTTTCCAGGATGCCCTTGGTGTAGTCCAGCCGCTCCACCGACAGCACCAGCCGGATATTCCCCAGTTCGTTACGCAGGTCCGCCATGCGTTGCTGCACCTTCGGCTGCTCCAGGGCCTGGCCGACCCGGTTCAGATCCAGTCCCACCGGGTGCGCGCCCAGGCCTATCTCCCGGTCATTGACGCGAATGGTGGTGGTCATCTCGTCCAGCCCCACGGCGCAGCCATAGGTGAGGAAGCGTGGCGCACAGCCGGTGCGGTCGATCACTTCCAGGGGCGTCACGCCCCGGGCCACGTCCACGAAATTCTCCGCCTGGCGGGGGATATGGAAGCCGATGTAATCGCACTGCAGCAGGCTGCCGACAATCTCCCGGCGCCAGGGCAGTACGTTGAACACATCGGCCGAAGGGAAGTAGGTGTGGTGGAAGAAGGCGATGGTCAGGTCCGGGCGCAGCTCCCGCAGGAACGCGGGCACCATCCACAGGTTATAGTCATGGATCCAGACCACGGCATTCTCCGCCGCTTCCGCCGCCGTGCGCTCGGCAAACAGGCGGTTCACCTTGAGGAACACCTGCCAGTGGTCCTCCCGGAATGACGCTCGCTCCCAGAAGGTGTGCAGCGTGGGCCAGAAGGCCTCCTTGGAGAACTGCTTGTAGAAGATATCCACGTCTTCCTTGCTGAGCCGGACCCGCGCTGCCCGCAAACGGGCATAGCGACTGGTGTCCACCTCGGTGTGGGTCTCGAAGGCGCCCAGCGACGGCTCATGGACCGACCAGGCCACCCAGGAGCCCGCCTTGCCGTCGGCAAAGAAGCTCAGCAGCGTGGGAATGATGCCGTTGGGCGAGGTGGGACGGCGGCGGACCAGGGTGCCGTTTTCCACCACTTCCTCGTAGGGCAGGCGGTGGTAGACGATCACCAGGTCAGACTTGCCCGGTTTGAGGATATCCCGGGCCTCGGCCGCCAGCCCCCGGGGCCCCAGAAAACCGAAGTGGCCGATGGCCTCCAGGATGCCACCGCAGCCACTGAGGGTCGCATGGTAGACCCGGGCCCGGCTCTCGGTGGCGTCCAGCAGGGCGGGTTCCGATTCACCCACACATACGCCGATAAAGCCCTGCTCGTACATGGACAGGTCATTGAGGGTATCGCCCGCCACCAGTACGTTCTCCGGGTCCACCCCCAGGTGTTCCACCAGGTCCCGCAGGGTACGCCCCTTGTTCACCCCCGGCGGCAGCACGTCCAGATACTGACCGGCGGAATAGAGCAGATCGCAGGACAGCTCCTCCACCGCCGCACGCACCTCATCGGTCACCGCGTCCGGCTCACACAGGAAAGAGCATCGACGTTCCTGGGGCACCTCCTGCCGGCTCAGCCCCTCGAAGGCCGTCATGATGTCTTCCACTACGTGCTCCCCGGGCCAGCGCTTTTCGATCTCCGCCTGGATCTCGATGATCGGCTGCTGGGTCTCACCTTCCACCACGGTACAGCCCACATCGCAGATGATGTAGTCCGGCTGCGGCAGGGTCGGGTCCGACAGCAGTGGCAGCACCGACTCCAGTCCGCGACCGGTGACGTAGATCAGGGTCAGGTCAGGATGGGTGGAGATAAGCTGGTAGAGTTTCAGGCGATTCTCCGGATCGCCGGCGAGAAAGGTTCCGTCCAGATCAGTGGCAAGTATCACGGTCACTCCCGGCCTCAGGGCCTCGGTTGCATGGTGTGTCCTTACCTGGACAAGTGCAGGTTCTGTGCCGGTGACCAATTTTTCACCGGCTTTTCAGAGACTAGGCCAGGACAACCTGCGTTATCTGTGGTCCACGACCGGAGAGCGCACTGATTCCGCACCAGCATGGTGCAAAGCCGATATCCGTGCGTGTGCCCGTTCCTTGACCCGGTTGAAGCAGGCTATATAGTGACGGATTCGCCTGATGGCCAGCCCCATTCAAGGAGATGTAGTCGATGGAAGACCAGAGCCAGTTTCGCCTGCTGTCCGAGCGACGGTTCCTGCCCTTTTTCCTCACCCAGTTCGCCGGTGCCCTGAACGACAACCTGTTCAAGCAGGCACTGTTGCTACTGGTCACCTTCAGTGCCACCAGCGTGCTTGGCATGTCCCTGGACATGCTCTCCAATCTGGCCGGCCTGCTGTTTATCCTGCCCTTCTTCCTGTTCTCCGGCATTGCCGGCCAGGTGGCGGACCGTTATGAGAAAGGCACGGTGATCCGCTGGATCAAGCTGGCGGAGGTGCTGATCATGGGGCTGGCCGCCGTGGGCGTATGGCACGGCTGGTACGGGGCGCTGCTGTTGCTGCTGTTCCTCACCGGGGTGCAGTCGGCCTTCTTCGGGCCGGTGAAGTACGCCATCCTGCCCCAGGTGCTGCGGGACAAGGAACTGGTGGGCGGTAACGCGCTGGTGGAGATGGGCACCTTTATCGCCATCCTGCTGGGTACCCTGCTGGCCGGTGTGCTGACCAAGTTGGAATCCGGCCAGCAACTGGTGGCCATTGGGCTGGGCCTGCTGGCCGTGGTCGGGCTGGCATCCGCCCTGATGATTCCCAAGGCGCCCCCTGCCGCTCCGGACCTGAAGGTCAGCCTGCATCCACTGCGGGAAACCTGGCGCCTGATGGCCATTGCCAGGGAGAACCACAATGTCCTGCTGAGCGTGATGGCGATCTCATGGTTCTGGTTTCTGGGGGCGGCCTACCTGGCCCAGTTCCCCAAGTTTGCCCAGACCCACCTGATGGGCGACGAGACCGTGGTTACCCTGCTGCTGGCGATCTTCACCGTGGGCATTGCCGCCGGCTCCATGGCCTGTGAGCGGCTGTCCGGCCACCGGGTGGAACTGGGCATCGTGCCCATCGGCTCCTTGGGTATCAGCCTGTTCGGCATCGACCTGTACATGAACATGCCGGACCAGCCGATTCCGTCGGACTGGTGGATGATCCTCACCGACGGTTACTACCGCCAGGTGGCCATCGACCTGCTGGCCATCGGCTTTTTCGGCGGCCTGTTTATCGTGCCGCTCTATGCCTTCGTGCAGCAGCAGACCGTACCGGACAAGCGAGCCCGGGTGATTGCGGCACTGAACGTGTTCAATGCCCTGTTCATGGTGGTCAGTGCCCTGATGGGCATCCTGATGCTGGTGGTAATCGGCATCTCCATTCCCGAGTTCTTCCTGGTGCTGGCCATCATGAACCTGGTGGTAGCAGCGTTCGTGTACCAACAGGTACCGGAATTCGCCCTGCGCTTCGTGATCTGGGTGTTGTCACACACCCTCTACCGGGTGAAGCACCACGACCTGGATCGCATACCGGAGGAAGGCCCGGTATTGCTGGTGTGCAACCACGTTTCCTACATGGATGCCCTGGTGATTGCCGGTGCCGTGCGCCGCCCGGTCCGCTTCGTCATGGACCACCAGATCTTCTCCACCCCGGTGATCGGCGGCTTCTTCAAACTGGCCAAGACCATTCCCATCGGCCCGAAAACCAGGGTAC
This sequence comes from Marinobacter shunpengi, assembly GCF_045449715.1. Classification (NCBI taxonomy): domain Bacteria; kingdom Pseudomonadati; phylum Pseudomonadota; class Gammaproteobacteria; order Pseudomonadales; family Marinobacteraceae; genus Marinobacter; species Marinobacter shunpengi. Next base: position 270,678 of record NZ_JBJJLA010000009.1, read on the forward strand.
CCGAGATCTACGACGCCGCCTTCGACCGAATCGACGAGGAACTGGCCGCCGGCAATGTGGTGTGTATCTTCCCGGAAGGCCGGTTGACCCGGGATGGCGAGATCGACACGTTCAGACCCGGTGTGGATATCATCCTCGAGCGGCGCCCGGTACCGGTCGTGCCCATGGCGTTACAGGGCCTGTGGGGCAGTTTCTTCAGCAACTGTGGCGGACCGGCATTCCGTCACCTGCCGAAGCGTTTCTGGTCGAAGATCCACTTGCGGGCCGGTGAGCCGGTGGCCCCGGAACAGGCCTCCGCTCCCGTGTTGGAGGAAAAAGTACGATACCTGAGGGGTGATGCCCGCTGACGCCTGGCCCAGCAGGCTGTGCGGTAGAAAGCGCGTAGATTCCTAACCCTGCCCCGGCCAGATGGATGGCACCACGAAGGTTCGCGCCGTCTCATGCCAGAAACCGGTATCCGGGGCCTGCTCCAGGGCCGCGAACAGGCGCGGGCGACGGTACTCCTCCACACTGGCCAGCACCGTTGATGACAGCCCCGCATCGGGGGGCTCCTGCTGCCACCAGGGGCCCAGCCAGTGGGGCTTGTGCAGGGGCACCCAGTGGCGGGTGTCCAGCGTGCGGGTATCCCCATGGTAGAGCCAGTGGCCCCGCAGGTGATTCCCGGGTACAAAGTCCGGCAGGCTGACCATGTCCCCGGTCGGGTAAAACAGGTAACCGGGGATAAATACCCGGGGCATCACCGGCTCGTCCACACCCAGGTCCGCCAGCAGCGCCCTCGCCTCAGGCAACGTGCCCAGGCGGCTCTGGTGCTCCAGCAGTCGCCCGACCTTGAGGTCCAGCCGGTCGCGACTGTTGGGCCCGAACCAGCGGGTGTCCGGCCCCGGATAGCCCAGGTAGAACTTCACCGCAATCTCATGGTGTTCCACCGCCCCGGTGTGGGGATTCTGTACCACGAAGTCCAGCTCACCCAGGGTGCGACCGGCGGCGTCCCGCACCTGCAGGTTCTTCGCCAGCAGGGGCCAGCCCAGCAGTTCCGTCAGCATGCATTCATAGAGCCGTTCGAAGTAGTATCCCAGGCGCGGATGGGCGGGTTCCGTGAGGGATGCCGGGCGGCTCTCGGGGTCGGTGGCCCAGCCCGCCAGCCTGGAAGGCCAGTCGTCCGGCAGGTGGTCACGCAGTGGAAAGGTCTCCGGACTGTCCAGCAACTGCGGGGCCTGGCACAGCCAGGCTAGGTGGTTGGCAGGGCGCCAGGGCTCACTCATGGGGTTCCCCAACATGTGGATCACGGCTTACAACGATAACAGCACCGCCGTGGCGGCCCAAAGCCCGGCGAGGGTCAGATAGATACCGGGGTGAATGCCGGACAACCGCTCCCGCAGCCGGGCCGGCAGGGAGCGTTTCCCCTCGGCCACATAGTGTTCCCGATAGGTCCGATCGAAAACCTGCGAGTACTTCAGGCGCGGATCAGGCACCTTGTCATTGTGCTTCGGTGCCGCCAGCAGGAAGAATAGCCAGGAGCCGGGAAAGATCGCCCCCACCACAAACGCCAGCGCCAGGTTGATACCGGCGTCCCTGACACGCTTGATGGCCAGGCTGATCGTGCTATAGAGCATCAACAGCATCACCGCCACAGCAGCCAGGCCACTGTGACCGGGCATGGCGGTTGTTATGGACAGGGCGGTTAGCAGACCAAGGACTCCCAGGGCAACGCCATACCCCAACAGGCACTCAATACGGGACAGGCGACCCGATACGCCAAACAGGGTTTCCGCCAGCCACGCCCAACCCAGCCGGGCACGGGACCGCCCGCCCAACGCCCGTGCGGCTTCAATGAGCAGACACAGCCGCAACATCTGATCCTCGATAACCGGCATGGTCCCACTGTGATCGGAACTCCACTGGAAACGGTCATCAAAACGAATCAGCACCCCCGGCTCAAATGGACATTCAACCTGCCCCGACTGCAGTACCCGGATTACCTGGGGCAGCAGCCAGCTGCTCACCGCCGAGCTTGACTGGAAGTCGTTCAGCTCTGGCGCCATCAGCAGGGGTTCCCAGCGGGCCAGGTCATTGCGGTGGTCCGGGTCATCCAGCAGCCGGGCCATGGCGGATACCAGCCGGTTCAGTGTTTCCTGCCGGTCCTGGACCTCATCCTCCACCAGCCGAGGGGGTGGCTCGTTCCAGGCATCGGCGCTTTGGCGGTCGGCGCCATCCGGCTCCGGATCTGACCAGGTATCGGTGATGGGAACAACCGGTGATTCCGCTTCCGGCAGGGTCACGGACCAGGTGTCCTCGATAACAGGGGAAGCCTGCCGGGTATCGGCCGACGAAGCGCTCCCCTGGCTGTCCCAGTCAGAGGGCTCCGGCGGTTCGAACCCGGTGTTCTCCGGCTCGACCGTGAATGCCATGGGCCTTGCGGGCGCATCCAGCGTTTTCAGCGCCCACTCGTAAGCCTGGCGCAGTTCCATGAACTCATCCGGATGGTCCTCCGGGTGCACCTCCTTAACCAGGCGTGTATAGGCCCGCTTGATGGTCCTGCGGTCGCTGCCGGGTTCAACCCCCAGTACCTGCCAGGGATTCACCACCGCCCCCGCCGGGCTTTCAGCTCCTCCAGTTTGTCGGAGACCATGCCCCGGGCTTCCTCCGCCCGCTGTGGATCCTGGGAGTCCAGGGCGTCCTCCAGGTAGCGGATAATCTGTTCGATGTAGTCCCGCTCCTCGCCCAGGGCCTCGGACCACATGCGCTCCGCCTCGTTCATCACGGCGATGTTGGCGCTGTCCTCCCGGGGATGGAACTTGAGCTTTTCCATGTTCTTCAGCAGGCTGGCCAGTTCGGCGTCATCCAGGTTGTTGGTGGTGTTCTGGATCACCAGGGTTTCCCGGACGCCGGTACTCACCACATCCACCTGCACCTCCAGGATGCCGTTGATGTCGTAGGTGAAGCGGATATCCACCGATTCCTCACCGGCCCTGGCTTTTGGCACATTCACACTGAGCTCGCCAATGCGGATATTGTTCTTCACCAGCCGCTGCTCACCCTGGTATACCACCACCCGCAGGTCGGTCTGGTTATCGTCGATGGTGAAGAAACGGTCCACCCGGCTGGCGGGGATCACTGTGTTGCGGGGAATCAGCACCGAGAAGAAGCCGGTCCTGTGGCCCTGTTCCATCTTATGGGCGGTCTCAATGCCCAGGGAAAAGGGACAGACATCCGTGAGCACCGTGTCCCGCAGGGCCTGGTTACGCTGCTTGAGGGCTGCCTGCACGGCGGCACCCATGGCCACCACCAGGTCCGGATCAATGGTGGCGGAGGGAATGCGACCGAACAGACGGCCGACAAAGTTCTTCACCAGAGGCATCCGCGAGGCGCCGCCTACCAGGATGACGTCGTCGAAGTCCCCCCGGCCCATACCCGAGTCCTTCACGGAGCGCTCCAGCGGGCCTCGGATACGCTCCAGCAGGTCAGCGCAGCAGTGGCTGAAGTCTTCCCGGCTGAAGCTGACCCGGTGCTCCCCGCCACCCAGCTTGGCAGCGATCTCCACCACCGGTTCGTCCGCCAGCGCTTTTTTAGCCTGGTCGCACAGGCGATACAGGTGGGCCCGCTCCTCCCGGCTCAGGGCCTGGTGGTCCATGGACAGCTTGCCGCAGACCGCACCCACCATGGCAAAGGTGAAGTCCTCGCCGCCCAGAAAGCTGTCGCCACTGGTGGCGTGAACCTCCAGCAGGTCGTCGAACTTCTCCAGGATGGACACATCCAGGGTGCCGCCGCCCAGGTCCACCACAATGAAATTGCGCTCGTCTTCCGCTTCCTGAACGCCATAGGCCAGCGCCGCAGCCGTGGGCTCGTTGATCAGCCGCTCCACGTTCAGGCCCGCCAGCTGAGCGGCATGGAGGGTGGCGGTGCGCTGGTTGTTGTTGAAGTAGGCGGGCACACTGATGATGGCCTCTTCTACCGACTCGCCCAGGTCGCTCTCGGCGTCGGCCTTCAGTTGCTTGAGCACCAGGGCGGAGAGTTCCTCCGGGGAGAAGGTACGGTTACCCAGGGTGACCTTCTCGTTACTGCCCATCAGGCGCTTGAACTGGGAGGCGGTCTGCTCCGGGTGGGACACCAGCCGGTCCTTGGCGGCCCGGCCCACCAGGACCATGCCCCGGTCATCCACGCTGACCACGGAGGGGGTGAGTAACTCGCCGAGAGAGTTGGGAATGATGCGGCTCTCGCCATCCTGCCAGACACTCACCAGACTGTTGGTGGTGCCGAGATCAATGCCTACTACTGCCATGTGCCCGCGCCTTTCCTTAGTGTGGGAACCACTGGGGAAGTCCCTTTTACGGTGGAATTCGAGTATACCCAACCCGGGCAAAAGGAAAAACGGGGCGAAATCACAATGCGGGGAGGATGGCGGACTAACACGGGGTCAGGGTATAACCGGCTCTATCGACTGGACGGGATCGCCTCCGGCGTGACCGGTGGAAAAACGGACTGTCCCTCCTACCCTTCCAGCGATCCGGACGACATGAGACGTTGTTTCGACCGCCGCAACACATCCCAGTCCAGTTTCCCTTCCCGGTCCGCCTGCAACAGCGCATACATCGCCAGGTAGTACTGGTCCGGGTCGAAGCTGATCAGGATGATGTCCACCCCGGCGTTCAGGGCATCCACGGTGGCCTGGCCGACCCCGCCCGGGGCGTCATGGATGGCCCGCATGCAGAAGTCATCGGTGATCAATACGCCCTGGAAGCTCCACTGGTCACGCAGCAACCCCTGCACCACCGGGGTGGATGTGGACACCGGCCGGTCCGGATCCACCTGGGCCAGGATGACGTGGCTGAGCATGATCCAGGGCGGGGGCCCGGAACCTGCTAGCCGGAGGAAGGGCAGCCAGTCGCTCTCCCGAAGCTGGTCCGGGGATTCCGACAGTACCGCACGCTCCACATGGGTGTCGTGGAACACCCGGCCGATGCCCGGGAAATGCTTCAGGGTACATTGCACCCCGAATGCCGCCAGCCCCTGGCAATAGGCGCCTGCCGCCTCGGTCACCACCGCCGGATCGTCGGACAGGGCCCGGGTGGAGATGCGGGTGAACCGGTCCGCCGGGTTATCCACCTGATGGTCGATATCCACCACCGGCGACAGGTTGAGATTCACGCCGAGGGAGGCCAGCCCTTCGCCCTGGCGTCGGCCATAGGCCAGGCTGGCCGATTCAATCGTGGAACCAGGTGCCTGCTCCTCCAGCACGCGCCCCAGGGCGGGCTGTCGTGGCAGTGGCGGAGACAGCCGGGATACGCCCCCGCCCTCCTGGTCCGTGGCAATCCACATCGGGTGGGCATCCTGGGCGGGAAGTGTGGAGCGCAGCCAGTGGATCTCCTGGCGGATGGCCGACTCGTCCATGCCCCCAACGTTATGATGGGTGATAAAGAACCCGGCGACTGCCTTGCGCTGGCCAAGGACGCTGACTTCCTCACGGTTTCGGTAACCGACGATGAAGTGCTGCCCCAGCGCTTCCAGCGTCGCCGGATCGCTGTTGAGCACCGTATACCTCATCCACTGGAAGCGACCTTCCATGACAATAACCTGCCCCAGGGCCGCCGCTGCAATCACGCCCGCCAGCAATGCCAGACCGGACGCCCCGCGATGCCACCGGCCAGTCCGGCCACGGAGGAAGGCCACCACGGCGGCCAGGACAATCAGCAGGGCCACCGCGACGGCAACCACCAGTGCGACCCTGCGATACCCCGCAAAGTCCGGCGAGCGCCAGTCCATGGCAAAATAGCCAAGGGCCAGCGCCAGCAATAACAAGGCGGTTGTGGCCACGTAGATGCCAAGGGTTTTCAATCGCCACCTCCATGTAGGGCTGTTCCGGGCTCAGCTCTCCTGGATCAGGCGGGACGCCCGGTACTGCCGGATATCGGGAGCGCCACTGTAAAGGGTCTCCACAAAGGCATTGCGTTCGTACCAGATGACTTCCAGGTCCCACAGGCAGAAGGAGAAGCGTGAGGTGTCCTCTACCCATTCCTCACCAGTGTGCACCGATACCGAGGTAAACAGTTCGTTGTCATTGCCCCACCAGCATAGCACCAGGTATTTCATGCCCGCGCCGTCGTGGAAGATGGCAAAGGCCGGGGTTTCTGGCCAGTCCACGGCCTTCGACGCCTTAACCTCCGCCAGCCTGGGATAGTAGGGGCTGGTATCCACCGGCTGTCCGGTGGCGGAGATGGTGTACAGCTTGATGCCATCGTCATCCAGCCAGTCGGGGGCGCTTTCTGTTTTTCTGGGTTTGAACATGTCTACTCCATCCTGTGTGGGGGCCGGGTATTTTACCCCAAGCGTCCGGGGAAGCCAGACAGGATCAAGGGTTGAGCACCAGCAGGTTTGGCGCTACCGCATTGAAATCCAGCGCCATGGTGACACTGAGTGCGGTAATGGTGACGATGGAAAAGGCGAAGACCTGCCGCGCCCAGCCGGTGACCTCGATATCCGGCCGGTAACCCCGCAGGGCCATGGCCAGCCACCACAAGCTGGTGGTACAGGCCACGGCCATGAAGGCCACGCCGGTGTATCCCCCCAGGGGCAGCAATACCGTGACCAGGCTGAATACCGCGATGTACAGCACGATATGCCGCCGGGCGCGGGCAATGCCCTGGGCTACGGGCAGCACCGGGATGCCGGCAGCCTCATAATCCCGATAGCGAAAGATGCCAATGGCGTAGGAATGGGGCATCTGCCACAGGCAGAACATCGCCAGCAGGATCAGGGCGCCAGCATCACACCGTCCGGTGACGGCGCAGTAGCCCACCACCGGCGGCATGGCCCCGGACAGGGCCCCCACCAGCGTGCCGTAGACAGAGCTACGTTTCAGCCACAGGCTGTACAGGCCCACATAAACAAGCCATCCGAGCGCAGCAAACGCCACACTGATGCCATTGGTGAACAACGCCAGCAGGGCAAAACCCACCAGACCAAGCACGGCCCCGAACACCATCGCCGCGCGGGCGGACAGTTCCCCGGTCACCGTCACACGGTTACGGGTGCGCTGCATGCGGGCGTCGATATCACTGTCGATACCATTGTTGACCGCGCAACCGGAGGCCACCACCAGCGACAGACCAATCACCGTCGCCAGGAACACCGGCCAGTCGACCTCGCCACGGGCCGCCAGGAAAAAGCCGCCCGCCACGGAGATCAGGTTGCCCATGATGATCCCGGGCTTGGTCACCTTGAGGTAGTGTTTCATTGAGGCCGCCATCATCAGTACATCATCATCGCGTTGGCACTGTAGAGGATCCAGATCGACAGCCCCACCACCATCACGATAATCAGCGCCGAGAACAGGAAGGCGAAGGTACTGGCGCGACTCGCCGGGCTGAAATCCAGGTGCAGGAAGTACTTCAGGTGCACGATGAGCTGGACAATCGCCAGGATCACCACCAGCGGGATCAACGTGGATTTCTCGAACGCGCCGGTCATCACGGCCCAGAACGGAATCACGGTCAGGATCACGGACAGCACGAAGCCCACCAGGTAGGACTTCACGGAGCCGTGACTGGCTTCGTGGGCGTCATGGGCATGGGCGGGTGAATGCTCAGAGGAATGAGAACTCATTACAGGACTCCCATCAGGTAAACCACGGTAAACACACAGACCCAGATCACATCCAGGAAGTGCCAGAACAGGCTCAGGCAGCTCAGCCGTGTCACCGTCTGGCTGCCGAGGCCTCGCTTGCGCACCTCCAGCATCATCACCGCCATCCAGATCAGGCCGGCGGTGACGTGCAGCCCATGCAGGCCCACCAGTGCGAAGAAGGAGGACAGGAAGGCACTTTGCGAAGGACCGTGGCCCTCGACAATCAGGTGATGGAATTCATTGATCTCCATGCCGATAAACACGGCTCCCAGGGCAAAGGTCACCATCAGCCAGCCCAGGGTCGCCGGACGGCTCTGACGGTGGGCGCCAATCATCGCAAAACCGTAGGTGATGCTGCTCAGCAGCAGCGCCGCGGTTTCAATGGCCACATAGTCCAGCTCGAAAATGTTCCGGCCGGACACGCCACCGGCGGTGTTCATGAACAACACCGCGTAGGTGGCGAACACCGACGCGAACAGCAGGCAGTCGGTCATCAGGTAGAGCCAGAAACCGAACACCGTGCTCTCGCCGGTATCGTGGTGGTGCTCGTCGGCCACGTGGGCCGCGTTGGTCATCATATTCATGCCGTAACCTCCCCGGTCCGGTCTGCCGACGCCACACCAAGCTGTTGCAAGTGGGCGGCTTCAATACGTTCGATTTCCTCGGGCTGCACGAAGTAGTCCACGTCGTTGTCATAGGCCCGCATCAGGTAAAACCCGACCGCGGCCACCAGCCCCAGGGCGGCCAGCCAGCCGATGTGCCACACCGCGGCAAAGCCGAAGACGGTGGTGGCGCCGGCAATCAGGATGCCGTAAGGAGTGTTCTTCGGCATATGGATCGGTGCGTACCGGGCCGGGCGCTGGTAGGCGGTGCCCTGCTCCTTCATATCGGTGAAGGTATCGATATCCCGCACCTGGGGCAGTTCCGCAAAGTTGTAGAACTGGGGCGGCGAGGCCGTGGCCCATTCCAGGGTGTGGCCGTTCCAGGGATCACCGGTGGTGTCCTGGTTCTGCTCACGCTGACGGAATGAGACGTAAAGCTGGACGAACTGCAGCACGATGCCCACCAGGATGATCACCGCGCCGACACAGGCGATGGTCAGCCAGAGGTTCCAGTCCGGGTTGTTGGTGTGGTTGAGGCGACGGGTCATGCCCAGGAAGCCGAGCACGTACAGCGGCATAAAGGCGACGTAGAAGCCCACCTGCCAGCACCAGAAGGAGGCCCTGCCCAGGCGCTCATTCAGGTGGAAGCCCATGGCCTTCGGGAACCAGTAGGCAAACCCGGCCAGGTAGCCGAACACGGCACCACCGATAATGGTGTTGTGGAAGTGGGCGATCAGGAACAGGCTGTTATGCAGCACATAGTCCGCCCCCGGCACCGCCAGCAGCACGCCGGTCATGCCCCCGATGGTGAAGGTCACCATAAAGCCCAGGGTCCACAGCACCGGCACCGCCAGGCGCAGCCGGCCGCGATACATGGTGAACAGCCAGTTGAACAGCTTCACCCCGGTGGGCACGGCAATGATCATGGTCATGATGCCGAAGAAGGCGTTCACATTGGCGCTGGAGCCCATGGTGAAGAAGTGGTGCAGCCAGACAATAAAGCCCAGGATGGAAATGGCGCCACTGGCCCAGACCATGGACTTGTAGCCGAACAGGCGCTTGCCGGTGAAGGTGGAAATCACCTCGGAGAAAATGCCGAAGGCCGGCAGGATCAGGATGTACACCTCGGGATGGCCCCAGGCCCAGAACAGGTTGATGTACATCATGGCGTTGCCGCCGGCGTCGTTGGTGAAGAAGTGGAAATCCAGGTAGCGGTCCAGGGTCAACAGCCCCAGTACCGCGGTCAGGATCGGGAACGACGCCACGATCAGGATATTGGCCCAGGTGCAGGTCCAGGTGAAGATGGGCATCTGCATCAGCTTCATGCCCGGGGCGCGCATTTTGAACACCGTCACCAGGAAGTTCACCCCGGTCAGCAGCGTCCCGATGCCCGATATCTGTAACGCCCAGATGTAGTAGTCCACCCCTACTCCGGGACTGAACGACAACTCCGATAACGGCGGATAGGCCATCCAGCCGGTCTTGGCGAACTCGCCCAGGCCCAGGGACAGGTTGATCAGTACCGCACCGCCAGCAGCGAACCAGAAACTCAGGTTGTTGAGGAACGGGAAAGCCACATCCCGGGCGCCGATCTGCAGCGGCAGGGCGATGTTCATCAGGCCGATCATGAACGGCATCGCCATGAACATGATCATGATCACGCCGTGGGCGGTGAAGATCTGGTCGTAGTGTTCCGGTGGCAGGTAGCCTTCCGCCCCGCTGGTGGCCATGGCCAGTTGCGCACGCATCATGATGGCGTCGGAAAAGCCCCGGATCAGCATGATCAGCGCCAGCACAATGTACATCACGCCAATGCGCTTGTGGTCCACGGACGTCAGCCAGTCGTGCCAGAGCACGCCCCACTTCTTATACACCGTGAGGGCAATAACCAGGGCGATGCCGGCCACGCCGACCACCGCCAGGGTTCCCATGATAATGGGCTCATGAAAGGGAATCGCATCCAGCGACAGATTACCGAGTAGCGACATGGTCCTGGGCCTCCTCTGGTGTGGCCGAACCGGACAGAGCGGATGCCTGTTCAGCGGATGGGTGGACGGGGGATGAACGCTCAGCGGATCCGTGGTGTTGGGGCCCCTCGTTCCAGTCGTTGTAGTTCTGCATGTACCGGTCGATGATCTGGTGGAACAGGCCGTCGCTGACGCTGCCAAAGTGCTCCACCGGGTGGTCTTCGCTGGGCTCGGCCAGGGTGGCGTAACGCTCCGGGGTCAGGGTCGGATTGTCGTGCCTGACGGACGTTACCCACTGCTCGAACGCCGCATCGCTGGTGGCGATGGCATCGAAATGCATATCGGAGAAGCCCTCACCGCTGTAGTTGGCCGAAATGCCGTGGTAAGTGCCGGGCTCATTGGCGATCAGGTGAAGCCGGGTCTCCATGCCCGCCATGGAATAGATCTGGCTGCCCAGTTGAGGGATGAAGAAGGAGTTCATGGTGGATTCGGAAGTGATCCTGAACTGCACCGGCACATCCACCGGGAACACCAGCTCATTCACCGACGCCACGCCCTGTTCCGGATAGATGAACAGCCACTTCCAGTTGAGGGACACCACCTGCACGGTCAGCGGCTCACGCTCATGATCCAGGGGTTTATAGGGGTCCAGCGCGTGGGTGGAATACCAGGTTATGCCCCCCAGGATCACGATGATCGCCACCGGCACCAGCCAGACAATGGTTTCGATGCGGCCCGAGTGGGCCCATTTGGGGGCATAGATTTCATGGTCACGCCCTTCGCGATACTTCCAGGCGAAGTACAGGGTCATGACGATCACCGGAATGACCACCAGCAACATCAGCAGGGTCGAGACGATGATCAGGGTCTTCTCATCGACACCCACCTGACCCTTGGGGTCGAGCACACCACCCTGACAGCCCGCCAGTGAGAACACGGCAGCCGCCAGCGCAGCTTTTCTGAGGCTACGAACTGACACGAGGATTGATCCCCTAAACACGGAAAGTGACAACATCTGCCCGCAAACGAGGCAGGACGAACACCGGGGATAGGCCGTGGGCAAGCTACGGGGGCGGGAGGATAGCCAGTGACTGCAACTCCGGGAGACAGGCACCCGGATAGCGGCGCTATGTCAGGCGCTGCTCACAGAGGACATGGGAGTACTGGCACCGCGAACCGTTAGCGAATCTTACGCACGGCCCACGGTGGGAGGCGCCCGGCAACCATGGGCTGCACGGGGAACAACACGCGGCGCCGGCGTGGCCGGCAACCACTGACGCAACTGCCGCAGGAAGGCATGGCGCAGGGAGTTAACAAAGTGGAGCAGTAACAGGAGGTGCCGGTATACCAGCAACGGGGAAACAACCAACCCGGCCAGGCCCACGCTGGCAAGCAACTCCAGGGTGATGGCGTTTTCCAGCAACGGGATCAGCTCAGCCGTGTCATAGGCCAGACCGAAGTGGACCAGCGTACCGGCCAGGCCAGTCATCAGCATCGCCAACAGCAACGTCACACCGGTACGAGGTTCCCGGAGGGAAGCCACGGCAGCGTTCTCATTGATGGGTGCTGACAGACTGATCACTTTCACAAACTCATCCGGCAGATGACTGACGCAGAAAGGGCTGCAGGTAAGAGAGGGGAACACAAAAACATTACGTTCCGATCTGGTAGGTAGCGATACTACCAAAGATGGTCAGGGCGCACAAAACCTGCGGGTAGGTAATGCCCGAATGGCCGTTATGGATTGGGCAGCTTCCACTGGTACATGATGAAGTCGCTGGGGCCATTCGTGTAGCGGTCGTAGAAGGCCCTGCCCCGCTCATTGAAATGCTGGGTGATCCAGCGCACCGCCGGCCATCCGCGCTCGGTGGCCAGGTCGCGCAGCGCCTCGAACAACGCATCCGCCGCACCCGTGCCACGGGCTTCCGGCGCCACGAACATATCGTCCAGGAACCCCATCTCACAGCCACCCAGTGGCCGTGGACAGGCCCGCATATGGGCCAGGCCCACCACCACTTCGCTCTCATCCCGCACAACGATGCCTTCCAGCACATGGTTCGGGTCCAGCAGCCAGTTCCAGACGGTGTCTGCGATGGTGTCGTCCATGGGCACGCCGTAGAAGTCCGCGTAGCCATTGAACAGGGTCCGCCATTGGGGTTTGTCGGCTTCAGTTACAAATCCGGTCTGGTAGTTGGTCATCGGGGTCTCGGCTCTCATTTGTCAGGCCTATCGGGATAAGGTACAGGGAAGATGAACAGGCCGGCACTGACGTCATCCGCCGGTTCCCGACCGCTGCTCCCCTCAAACTCTTCCAACATATCCGCGGTGAACGGATCGCCGGATTTCCAGCAACCGCTTCAGGATGGCAGGCTCGGTCTGGAAGGACAAACCGGTTTCACCTTATCCCGCAGGATCTCCGCCAGACGCCTGACACCCGGGCCAACAGCCTCTGCGTCGGCAAAGACCAGATACAGGTCGGCAAGACGCTCACCACCCGATAATGGCAGCGGTTTCAGAACCCCCGCCTCCAGTTCGTGGCGGATCTTGTCCGCCGCCATCCAGGCGAAACCGTACCCCCGGGATACCGCACCAATTAACGTCGCCATATTGGTGACCGTCCACCGCCGGGCCACATCCACCGTACGGGTTCTGTCATCGCGCCTGGCCGACGTGTCGCGCACAACAATGTGCCGGTGCTTGCGCAGGTCACGCAGGGACAGTTCACCCTCAACCTGGTGCAGCGGATGATCCGGATGCGCGACCGGGATAATCCTTGCCCCCGGTTGCAGCACCTCACCGTGATAGCCGGGTGGGGCCTTGGGCAGGATGGCCAGGTCAACCTTGCCCTGCTGCAGCAACTCCGTGCCACCATCGAGCACGGTTTCGTACAGGTTGATCCGGGTCTGGGGACTGACCTCACCGAAAGCATCCAGACATTCAAGCAATAGCCAGGTGGGGAACAGCACCTCCACGGCAATCGCTATCTCACTTTCCCAGCCGGCGGAGGCCCTGCCCGCGGCCCGCTCCATAGCCAGGGAATCCTCCAGCAACTGGCAGGCCCGCTGGTACAGCATCTGCCCCACCGGGGTCAGCACCGCCCTGCGCCCCTGGATGGTAAACACTTTCACCTCCAGCACATGCTCCAGCCTCTGTACCGCGTAGGTAATGGACGACTGACTCTTGTGCAGCGCCTCAGCGGCCCGGGCATAGCCTCCCTCGTCCACCACCGCGACCAGGCTTCGCCATTGCTCCAGGCTGATATGGGGGATAGCGGTCTGCTTGTTATCCATATATCAAATTATTCGATGGTTTAAGGCAAATATTTACGCTTTTACATCGAAACAGTCAATGCTTAAATGATGACCATCCATCATCATCCTATCGGGGGATAACCACATGAGCACCTTATTGAAGATCCAGAGCAGCCTGTTCAACAGCCACGGACAATCATCCGCCCTGGCCACACGCTTTGCCGAAGAGTGGCTGGCGCAGCACCCGGAAGGGAACATCGTCAGCCGCGACCTCGCCGAAGAACCGGTACCGCACCTGAGCCTGGACCGTTTCCAGGCCTTCACCACCGCACCGGACGAACGGACCGAGGCACAACAGCAGGTGGCCGACTACTCGGACGCCCTGATTGAAGAAGTGAAGAATGCCGATATCATCGTGCTGGGCGTGCCGATGTACAACTTCAACGTGCCCACCATGCTGCAGTCCTACTTCGACCATATTGCCCGGGCCGGCATTACCTTCCGCTACACGGAAAATGGACCGGAGGGGTTGCTGAAGGGTAAGAAAGCCTACGTCTTCATCAGCCGTGGCGGGGTTTACGGAGAGGATCACTCCCAGACCAGCTTCCTGCGCCAGATACTCGGATTCATTGGCATCACGGATGTGGAGTTCATCCACGCCGAGGGCCTGGCGTTGAACGAGAGCCACAAAGCGGAAAGCCTGGCTACAGCGGGGGAGCGCATCGGCCAGTTGCTGAGTGCATAGATCAGACGTCTGCCGGAGTGGCGGCTTGGGAGTGTCCCCTGGCCTCTGTCATCAGGCAGCCCGTACATGCTGCCCCGGTACCCGGGGATGCGGCCCAAAGGCATCGTATCCACGAGTACCGGCGCAGTATGAACGATCCGGCCAGCGGGAACCGTAGCGGAGAGCCACCGCCGCGATTGGGCTGCTAGCCCACGTACAGACCTCTAAAGGTCATACTCGTCGTGGCGGCGGTTCCACACATAGGGTTCCGTCTGTGGCCAACCTTCCGGAGAATCCTCCCACGTTTCCTGGCGACCGTACGGTGTCAGGTCCAGGTACGTCCAGTGGCTGCCCAGGTGCTCAATGCCACGGGCACCCGTAAAGTAGGTGCGATAGATGTCGTTTCCGTCCCGGAGAAACACGCTTGCTCCGTGCCTTTCACCATCGGCTGTCGTTACACCGAAATCATGGTTAAAGTCGCTTTCGTATGACGAGTACCAGGGAATCGTCCACCCCATACGGGATCTGTACTGCTGGAGTTTCTCCAAAGGAGCCCGTGACACCATGACCAACGAGGTATCCCGGGCATGCAGGTGGGCCGGGTGAGTCATGGCATCGGCAACCCAGGAACATCCGTCACAACCCGCCTTCCAGTCAGGCGCAAACATGAAGTGATAGACGATAAGTTGGCGGCGCCCACCGAACAACTCGAGGAAGGATATGGGACCTTCGTCGCCATGAAGCTCGTAGTGCTTTTCCACTTTTACCATGGGCAGCTTTCGGCGCTCGGCACTCAATGCATCACGCGCCCGGGTTAGCTCCTTCTCCTTGACGAGCAACTGACTGAGTGCCACTTCCCACGCCTCACGAGAGACGACCTCTGGTAAGGCTTGCTTGTTTGCCGGCATATCTGGGTCTCCTGTCCTAGGCAGATAAAATTTAGGCCCGCCTCACTGAGGCACATAGCGCAAATGCGTGGCATCCGGACCATCAAGAACCTTATCAATGCGAAACTGCGGCGGGGGCTCGGTTAAGTTCTCGAAGAGACGACGCCCACTGCCAAACAATACGGGCGCCAAAGCAATTTCCAGCTCATCAACGAAGCCGAGATTCAGGTACTGCTGGATCACACCGGCTCCACCCGCAATACGAACATCACGACTGCCCGCGGATTCTCGATCCAGCGTTAAGGCAGACTCCGGTCCGTCATTACCGATGGTACTCCCCTGCCCGTTCTGGCTGGTACACAACCTCCTCGATACGGACACTCAAGAGCCCTCCGCCAGGCTTTGGCCATTCGATTTGATCTCCCTGCGAAAGCCCTAGTAAAGCGCTCCCCACGGGAGCAAGAATTGAAATCGTATTACCGCTAGAGTCCATATCCTTTGGATACACCAACGTCAGGTTGAACTCCTCCTGTGACGACTCTACCCGAAACCTTACCGTTGAATTCATGGATACAACGGTGGATGGGATCTCCTTCGGATCCACTATTTCCGCCCGCGCGAGTTCGTTCTCCAATTCCGCTTTACCAGGAAATGCGCCGTCTGACACAGAGTCCAATAACGCCTCAAGCCTCTCTGCATCACGCGATGAGATGACAATATTTGGTCTGGCATTCATATTCACTATCTTCCCTACATAGAGTTGTTTGATTTGGGTTCTGCCCAACGCCCTGGCTTTGCAGCGTGCCGGAGCGCGGGCCCATCCGAGAACCCTGGATAGCCGAAGAGACATTTCCGGGCTAATACCGCTATCCCCTTTGAGAAGCCGAGACAAAGTGGAAGGAGAGCCCCCGGACTGGAAGCAAGCTGACGGGAACTGATACCGAAAGGCTCCAGGTACACATCCCGAATGAATTCACCAGGATGTGGCGGATTATGCATAGTCATTAATGATAATCCTCATCATCAAGAATGTAGTCGTTGCCGTCCTGAAATTCGAACGTCATGCACCAGTTTCCGTTACCCCGAATCGACCACCACCCTTTGTCTTTAGCCTTCAATAGGAGCAGTCCATATCATATGGCGCGTATCCCTTTTAACAGTAGCTCCATGGCCCCTAACGCCTGCCTCAGCCGTTCTTTGCTGCGTTCACACTCAGCAATCCAGAATGCTGCTTCAGCCAAGCTGCCGTAGATCATTAGGGCCAACGCTTCGGGATCGGATTGCTCCACAATGCCAAGCTGCATGAGCTGCTCTAGCAATGTTTGCATAGAGGTTACGCAATACCGTTGCTCGTTAAGGGAAGGGTTACCTAAGACCGCCCTGGCATCACGCAGCACTATGCGCTGGATCTCGGGTTCCTGTGCCATCTCCAGGTAGGCCTGGCAGCGGTTCCTGAAACCTTCCCAAGCATCGTCGGCACCATCTGAAATGGCCTGTAGCCGTGCGTCCATTTCAGCGTCAATCTGTGCGACCACCGCCATCAACAATCCTTTCTTATCACCGAAGTGATGATAAAGCGCGCCGCGAGTTAGGCCGGCCTGTGCGGTGAGGTCGTCCATCGAGGTATCGGCGTAGCCCTGCTCACTGAAGACCTGGCGCGCAGTAGCCAGCAGCTTGGCACGGGTTTTTTCCATCTCGGCTCGGGTACGTCGAACCATCGCCTTCTCCTTCTTCATAAATACGTCGGCGGACCATTTACATACAGCGCGTATGATTATACTCTAATCATACGCGCTGTATGTATTATTCCCGCCCAACTCTGCTTTAGCAAGTTGAGCCCTTTAGAAAAGGAGAGTTGGTATGCCCAATCCATATCGCGAGCTGTTCGACGCCCATGGCACCAAAGGCTTTTCTGTGGCTGGCCTGGTGGCGCGTATCCCGCTGCCGATGACTGGCATCGGCATCATTACCATGCTGTCACAGCTACGCGGCAGCTACGGCCTGGCCGGTGCCGTGGCCGCTACCTTCGTACTGACCTATGCGCTGATGTCGCCGCAAGTCTCGCGCCTGGTCGATCGGCACGGCCAAAGCCGGGTATTGCCGGCTGCTGCCGGGATCAGTGTGGCAGGTATTTTGCTGTTGCTTGCCTGCTCGTATTGGCAGATGCCCGATTGGACGCTATTTACAGGTGCGGCACTGGCGGGCTTTATGCCGAGCATGTCGGCGATGGTGCGCGCCCGCTGGACTGCCATCTACCGGGGCAAGCCCCGCCTGCAGACTGCCCACTCTCTGGAAACGGTGCTCGATGAAGTGACTTTCATCGCGGGCCCACCGCTGTCGGTGGGGCTATCTGTGGCACTGTTTCCCCAGGCCGGCCCGCTGGTGGCGGCGATGCTGCTGGCGGTTGGTGTACAGGTCTTTGTCGCGTTACGTGGTACTGAGCCACCGTTAGAGCAGCACGACGCTGCGGTGGACAACACCGGCTCGGTTATCCGGTTGACAGATGTACGACTGTTGACGGTGCTGATGATCGCGATGGGGGTCATTGTCGGGACGGTAGATATCGTCAGCGTTGCGTTTGCCGAGCAGATGGGAAGCCCCGCAGCGGCCAGCTTCGTGTTGTCGGCGTATGCTATCGGCTCCTGCCTGGCTGGCCTGCTGTTCGGTGCGCTCAAACTAAAAACCCCGCAGCACCAGTTGCTGCTGCTCGGGGGCTTGGCAACCGCAACAACGACACTGCCACTGTTGCTTGCGGGCAATATTGCTGGCTTGGCCGGGGCGGTGTTTGTCGCGGGTCTGTTCTTTGCCCCTACCATGATTGTGGCAATGTCACTGGTTGAGCGCATGGTGCCGGAAAACAAGCTGACCGAGGGTATGACCTGGCTGCTTGCGGGGTTGAATGTCGGAGTCGCGATGGGGGCGGCAGTCTCAGGCCAGGTCGTGGATATGGATGGGGCGCGTGCTGGTTTTAGTGTTGCCCTGGTCGCAGGGGGAACAGTGTTGCTCATGGGACTATGGGGGTATCACCGTATGCGAAAACACTCGATCGCAATGTCTTATTCCATGTAATAGTGGTGGGGCTGGCGTGCCCACTACACCGGGGGAAGTGCAGCGTCCGGTGCTGTGAATTGTTAGTAGCGATACTCGCAGAAAGGCAGAATGCGCTGCCATTTCTGTAGTTCCGATTCATCATTGCTGCCGCCATACCTACCGTTTTGATAGGCATCGATCATAAACTCTACTGCGTATTCATAGCGCTGCTCAGCTGCCATACGGATATAGCTGAGACCAATTTCTTCGTTTTGATCGACGCCATTACCATTCAGGACGTCCAATCCATAGCACCATTGGGCTGGCGCAAAATCTTCTTGGGCTGCCTTCAAGTAGAACTCAGCCGCTTTGCTTTGTTCACCCAATTCATAAAGTTTACAGCCGTGCCTGTATTGGGCTTCAGGGCAGCCGCCTTCCGCTGCTAGACGTATAATTTCGTCATATTTCTGGTCAAACTCAGCGTCGCCAAGAGGCGGAGTATCTTCACCAAGATTCGGCATACCCGATTTGAGCCAAAGCGCCCTGGGGTGGGATTTTGCCCAATAGGGCTTAAGGATTTCCCTGGCCATAACTAACAGCATGTCGTAATGATGCTCATCAGAGCACCACCCAAGTGCACCCAAAATCAGTTCTGCTTGCCTTAATTCGCCTTCTATTTCCATTGCCCAACTCTTGGTGCTACTAACGCCGCTCAGCACGCGCGGTTGCGGAATGGAGGCACAGCCGCAATGCAGTAACCGTCGCCGTGACTGGCATTGGTTAGCACTTGTTGACGCCTGCGTATATGCTGATAATATACTTTCATGATCAATTGGGCACAAGTTACTGGCTTTGACTGGGACGAAGGCAACTCACGCAAAAACGCGGAGAAGCATGGCGTCAGCCAGTCCGAAGCGGAAGAAATTTTCTTTAATGAGCCGCTTCTGGTGCTGGAGGACTCCAAACACAGCCAGACTGAGGCCCGTTTTCATGCCCTTGGTGAAACTGATGACGAGAGGCTGCTCCACATCACGTTCACGCTAAGGCAGCACGGCACGCTGATCCGAGTGATTTCCGCTCGCGACATGCACCGCAAAGAGAGGGCTGTTTATGAGCAAGCTAAAAAAGATGCCTGAATTCAAAAACGAGGCAGAAGAGCGAGCGTTCTGGGAGACCCACGACTCCGCCGATTACCTGGACTGGAGTCAGGCAAAACCGGCCTCATTCCCGAAGTTGAAGCCCTCAACTAAAACTATCTCACTCCGCTTGCCTGAAACTCTGCTTGATCGGATCAAAATTGAAGCTAACAAGCGGGATATGCCCTATCAGTCTCTGATCAAGGCTTGGCTTGCAGATGACGTGAACGACAGTCGTCGGGCTTGAGGTGCTAACGCCAACAGCACGCGCGGCTGCGAAATGGAGGCGAAGCCGCAATGTAGTAGCCGTCGCCGTGACTGTACTTGTTAAAGGTTTTTGCCACGGTACCAGGTCCCAGACTGAAATTCTGATGGGATCTCCTGCTCCCCAGGATCGTCGTACCCCATGCTCTCAAGTGTGTCGAACCAGAGATCACGCTTGGACTCGGGTAGTTTTTGACCACAATAGGGACAGTAGCTTATGGACGATACTGCTGTACCGCCGTCATGAATGATGAGGCCGTACTCATCAAACTTTTCATTGTAAGAGAAGAGCGCGTCCGGGCATTCGAATCTATTCTCATGCTCTGCACAGTTATGTTCCAGAGCCTTGGTCATCGCGGAACAACAATGTCTCATGGCTCGATACCTTTAACGCCGCCAGCACGCGCGGCTTTGTAGTGGAGGCGAAGCCGCAACGGAAAAGCCGTCGCTGTGCCTGGCCTTGTTATGAGCAACTACACTCTCGACCAAAACCTATGCCTCCACGCAGCTTGTAATCCAAAGTTTGCCCGCTTTGTAGAATCGGCGCCTTACGTACATACATTTTGAAGCCAGTAGCACTTATTTTGAAGTCACCTTCCTGGCACTCAAAACGGAAATCGTACTCGTTGAAGCGGCCATTCTTCGTTTTTCTTTCATTCTCCATGTGCAGGTCAGCGACCTCTAGTTCACCTTGCCTGGATTCAATATCGAGTAAGACGTCGTAAGCATTTTCAAAAACCATCGTGACGGGTGCAACCCAGAACTTGAAATACGTCTCACCTTCTATTGGATGGACCCACTGGAATATGTAATCGAGATCTACCATAAACTCGAATTTCTCTGTATCAGCCAAGAATCCCCATATTTTGGAATCGTGCCATCCCATTATGGAGAAGTCTTTTTCAGACCAAATGCTTTTCTCAAGTTCGTAGGTTTGCACTCTCATGCCTCATAACGCCAGTGGTAATGGGCGCCAACGGAGCGCAGCGCAGTTGGCGTCCCGTTGACCACCTGGTTAGGAATCACCATGCTCGCCCCGTTGACCAGTTTTAGCGATCTCCGACCGACATAGCCGGAATAAGAAGAATGCAACAGCTGTAGCGAGGCAGGCCCAAACAAGCGGATCCCATCGAAGGTTTGGATACCTAACTACTGTTTGAGTACTGCTTGGCAGTGGCTCGAACGGGTGCACCGCATAGACATTTATAGAGAACTCGTATGCCTGATAGGCCGCAACGAAAAGTGCCAGAGTCGTTCCAATTCCCAATAAGACGGCCATGACTGATCCCGTTCTCATATGATTTCCTAACAGCAATTAGGTGCCCCCAGACTTGAAGGTGACCCGGGGGTACTCGTAATCCAGGATGCTGACACAGTCATTGATCCCTGCCACCAGATACTCTTTTAGCTGACCGTTTTCCGCGATGAACGGCGCTGTTTCGCGAGCGGCTTCAGTGGCTAGCCAACCATTATCCAAGACCTCGAATACCCAGTGATCCTTGGAATCGTCGCACCAGAACTCCAGCAATTGACCTTCATCGAGTACGCGAAAGCCTTCCACCACTTCAAAATCAACATAGACTATCTCATTGGACCGGAACGCAAGAGTGAGGCGTAGCGTCCACAGGTCATAGTTGACCGTGAGAAGCTCCGGCACATTGCCTTCTTGTCTCGCTTCTATCCCCTTGAGGCGAGGGAATTTCATATTCCACCTAACGCAACCAGCAGGCGCGGGTTTGTAGTGGAGCCGAAGGCGCAACGGAAAACCCGTCGCCCTGCCTGGGCTTGTTAACAGGTTGGGGATCTCACCGCCACCACGGTGACCTCTACCAGAACATCACCTTCCAATTCTACGCCCAAGCACGCTCTTTGCGGCCAGTTAGCCTGATCTGGACCAATCCATGAACACCATGCTTCATCCATTTGCGACTTTTCATTCATTTTCGCGATGAATACCTGAGCTGAAAGTATGTTTTCTTTACTTGAGCCAAGCTCTTTCAAGTTCTCAGAAATTACTTCGAGAGTTTTCCGTGTTTGCTCTTTGGTGCCTACGCTTGTATCCGGTGAAGTAGCCACGGAAAACACAAGGTCTTTGTACGCTGAAGACTTATTTCTGCCTTTATATATTCCGGCTATCCGATCGATCATGCTACTACCCATTGACTGTTAATGCTAAGCGCACCGGTGACCTTGACGTAGCGAAGCGGAGACGAGGGCATCCGAGTGACGCGCCTGGTTAGCTGCTCCCAAGCATGTACGCACGAAGCTGGCGCTCCTCTCGCATGACATAGAGGACAAGAACCCGCTTCTTATCCTCACGATAAAAAATGCGACACGGTGGAACCACTACCTCCCTGTATACCGAATTAGGGAGTTCTGGAGGAATCCGTCCGGATTGGGGAAAGTCTTCCAAGCGCTCGGTCCTATCGAAAACTTCTTGGACCAGATGACTTGCGGCAACAGGATTATCCAGAGCAATGTACTCAGCGATGGCATCCAGTTCTTGAAGGGCAGGCTCCGTCCAGATTACTTCAGCCATTTACTCATTTTCTCCCTGGCCTCACTTTGGCTGTACGTTCTTCCCTCAAGTACAGCACGCTCTCCCCGTGAGAGCCCCTCAAGCAGCTCAAGTCGGCGCTGCATGAACTCGTAATCCTGTACATCAACAAGATAAGCCGATGGCTGGCCATGTTCCGTGATCAGTACCGGCTCTTTGGACAGATGCAGGTCTGCCAAGATTTTTGTGGCTTGGCGTTTAAGGTTTGTAACAAGTTCAACTTTCATGGGCTCACCCTGATCCAAATTGATAGTGATACTATAGTATCACTATGCGGGTGAGGCAATCACAGCTAACGCCGTTGTTCAGCGGCAGCCTTGGCAGAGCGAAGCGGCGACAAGGCTGTCCGGTGGAGGGCCGCCAGGCCCGGAACGAACTGCAACTACTGGTTATAAGGCCTTACCAAAACAGATGCAATTAAGCCCATCAAGAGACAAACCGGTACCGTAACGGAAAAAAGCCACCACGATGGACTACCAAGCTCTTCGCCCAACCAGAAAAAACCTAGACTGTAGATCGAATAGCCCACGATCACAGACGCCGCTGCGTTGACCACATACCGAAAGGCGGGATTAATCGGCAACTTTAAACCTTGCAACCAAGCACAAAGAAAACTGTATGTTCCCGCATAAATTACGAGCAAAAACAAAAGTGGCGGAATAGACAGGGAAAGGTACGCTACCAGAACAACCTTTCCAAAAAGCTCAAATACTTGCGTCAGGTCGATTCCTGCTGAGCTTCCGTCCAAGAAATCACCAATGGACAGAGCAAGAGTGAAAAAGAATGCACACAATCCCGGCGATAGTACGGAAGTCACCATGAACACTTTGAGAGCTGAGATAATAGACAAAACTATCGGACTTCCTTGGCCTTATAACGCTAGCGGTAACCGGCACCGGAGCGAAGCGCAGGGAACCATAGCCCGCAAGGGATATGGTGTCCGGTTGACCGCCTGGTTAAGGGCCGTTTACCCGTGGTTTTGTATTGGCACTCTATACCGAATGCCTACTCCCGATACCTTGCAACAACTCGACCCATGGCGCCAGGAACCAGAGCACCGAATGGACGGATTTTGTCCGAGACTATACTGGATTGCCCCGCGACCTTTGCACCGAATTACCAGCCGATGCCGATGGCAGACCAAGGGGTGTGTTTCTGCCGAGGCCAAACACCGGAGCCGGCCACAAACACCATACCCAAGAACACGACAGCCAGGCCTTTAACGCCTGCAGCATGCGCGCCCATGGAATGGAGCCGAAGGCGCAATGTAATGGGCGTCGCCGTGCCTGCAATGGTTAGCCGATACGGTCGATCTTGGCGACATCCCGAATATACCCCTGTTGATACAGTTCAAGCGCAATCGCTTTCAATTCCTTTGACTCGTGCTCGGTTAATTCATCTTGCTCAACGAGCACCTGATACCTCTTTTGCATCACCCGAACCTCCCTTTCTGCACGTCGACAATCAATACACCGGGTACAGTGAGCGTCAACCCAAAATTGAAGTTCTTCGAACCACCACCTTTGTTCAAGCGCAAAAAACAGGAACCTGCGACCACAAACCTCGCATGTCTCTTCGATATCGACGTATATCGACCGAGAATAGACCGCGAACCTCTGCTTGCTAATATTTGCAGGGATAGCTGTCTGAGCAAAATACTTCAAACTTGAATACCGCCAGTGCCCCGCTTCTATTTCAGAGTCAGTAAACGAATACCGTGAAGGAATAGGTTGATTTCCATACCTCGGATGATTCACGTATACGTTTTTTATGGGACCACCTCCTGTGGCTTACTGCCCAGCGGCTAACGCCGGCCATAAGGGGCGCCCTGACAAGGGCGTCCCGTGGAGGGCCATCGGCCCGGAACAGACTTAATGGCTTTGTTAAGTTGGTTCACGGTCGACGCCCAATGCTTGAACCTCACTTTCGTATTTTTGGAGCGCTGAGCGCAGTTGACCAGAGTAGGTCTCAGTATGATGTATGTACCACACCACGATGGTGAACAAGGCAAAGAAGGCCAACGCACATGCGAAATATTCCTGCTGAACAATACCGTATAGGGCAAGAACCAAAACAGGCAGCAGGTATGGAAGAAAAGAAGTGATAGCGGGCCTGAAGCCACCCTTTTCCGTCAGGAGCCGCGCGACGATGGCTTTTTCTTCCGTGGATAAAATCACCATTTCTCCTTCAACTTAACGCCGTTGTTCAGCGGCAGCCTTGGCAGAGCGAAGCGGCGACAAGGCTGTCCGGTGGAGGCCCTTAAGGGCCGGAACGTACTGCAACTATTTGTTATGACTGCCTTTAAGTTCCTTGCCAATCTCTGACATCAGTTTTTCTGCTGATTTCGATGTCGTTGCTCTGCTTCTTTCTTTCCTTCTGTATATACGCCTCACTTGCAGGTAAGTCAGAATATTATGTTTTAGCGATAATTTACGAATATACTTCTGGAGTTTCTCTTGGCTCACATCGAGAGTCACCTCATAAATCGATAGCATTCTTATGTACGCTTCCTGATTTTTTGAACTCTCGCGAAGTGTATTCTGCTTATTCTTAATCAAAAGTTCATATAGTTCTTCAAGTTCAATTGCTAGAACTGGGTAAAAAGGAGCGACCTTATCAATTGCTGACTTCAGATCAGCAGAAACCGACTGTGGGGACATAAAATACCGCTGCAATATATCTTGTCGCGACGATTCATAGGCTTCCCAGCTGTCAGAAAAATCTTTCATGCCTTCACACGCACTAACAACTAACTGAATCTGATGTTCAACTCTGATTAGCTTTGTAATAAGCGAACCTATTAGTTGCTCCTTATTACCACGATGCCGGTAAGCTGCACTTACGACCGTTAGTAACCATCCGAGGAAAACCCCAGCAAGGGGCCATAAGTATTGTTCATTCATTTTGGTACACCATAGTACTCATAACGCTAGCGGTAACCGGCACCGGAGCGAAGCGCAGGGAACCATAGCCCGCAAGGGATATGGTGTCCGGTTGACCGCCTGGTTAAGGGCCGATTACCCGTTGTTTTGTATTGGCACTCAATACCGAATGCCTACTCCCGATACCTTGCAGTAACTTGACCCATAGCGCCAGGAAACAAAGCACCGAATGGGCGGGTTTTGTCCGAGGTTAAACCGGATGGCCCCGCGACCTTTGCACTGAATTACCAGCCAGCGCCAATGGCAGAGCATGGGGTGTGTTCCTGCCGAGGCCAAACACCGAAACCGGCCACAAACACCACACCCAAGAACACGACAGCCAGGCCTTTAACGCCAGCCAGCATGCGCGGCTACGGAATGGAGGCGAAGCCGCAATGTAGTAGACGTCGCCGTGCCTGGCCTTGTTAACTGTTTAGTCGCCGACGAAAATGATGCCATAGCCATCGGCCTCCGATTTCCTTAGGGCACTAATCAGCAGCCCGTAGATACTGCGACCGTTGTCTTTCGCCTCAAGAGACTCGATGAGAGGCTTTACCCCAGAGTTCAATTTAAGGTCACTGTACTGATCAATGAATAATCCGGTTTTTTCCCGGTACAACTCGATTGCAGGGAATATCTCGGCGTATTCTGAGTCACTGATAGACAGCAGGCGATCCTTCGGCCGACCATCGATGAGTTTGTGAATGTCTATGCTCATAGGCTTATACAGTTAACGCCCGCAGCATGCGCGGCTTTGTAATGGAGGCGCAGCCGCAATGGAAAAGCCGTCGCTGTGCCTGCGATTGTTATGCATTGCTAGATCACCCAAGACAGAAGCCAGCCCAGAACCAGAGCCAGTGGCGGCATCCCAACGGCTAGCTGTGCCTGTGGTGTTCCAAATGCTCGGCCAGCGAGCGACAGAATAATCGTGGCCAGCCATACAAATGCGACACCATAGAAGGCAATGCCTGCGAAGTTATTAAAGCGATTCCAGGCTTCTACGTCCCCGACGCCAGACTTATCCATTAGTTGATCCGCTTGCCATGCGAGTCCTAAAAACCCCGCGACCAAGAGCAGTTGAACCAATAACGAGATGCTTAAAACTCTATTCATGCACGACCTGCATAACGTCCCGCTCACCCGCACATACTGCGGAGAGCGTTTTTGTGTAAAGTGGCGCGCAGCGACACACAAAAACGAGCGTAGCAGTATGTGTCGGTGTGCAGCGGTTTGTTAAGTTTTTTGGTAGTAAGCACGTACAATCTCCTTTGCCTGCTCTTCTGTGATCTCATTAAGTGAAACTTGGTTTAGAACTTGACCAGGTTCGCTATATGAACAGGTAACTACTACCGAGTAAATTTCCTTCTTTCTAGCCGAGCTTGAAGCTTTATTAGCAAAGTGTTGGTACACAGATATTATGTGTTCCCATATTATTATTTCATTTAAAGGGTTTTTATCTCTCCTGAATCCATCCTCCCATTCCTCATAACTAAGAGGATACACTTCCGATAAGTTGGACATGATAGATTCTATGCGCGCCTTCATTTCCCCTTGGAAAGGCTCATGCTGATATTCGCCCTGTTGAAGCTGGGCGCTATTGGCCCAATATTCCTTTCCTTCGTAGCTTACTCGTACCATTCCTGGTCCAATTTGATCAGAAGGTACTGTAGAAACATCTCCGGTCTCTACATCTATCACTTCAACATTTTCAGCCATAACCACACTAGATATTAATAATGAAAGGAAAATTGCTCGATACATAATTCAAACTTAACGCCAGTGGTAATGGGCGCCAACGGAGCGCAGCGTAGTTGGCGTCCCGTTGACCACATTGTTAGCGCTTTACGCGATGCCGAAACACCACCCCGACAGCGGCAAACGCACTTAAGTATATTGATTGGGCGACTCCTGAAGCGAGGTAGTCGATTCCGCCCGGGCCAGGCATTCCGTTGGTCCCGTTGACCTGATCTTGTTGCATTTCGGCAACGCCGCTCCAGAGCAAGGCTGTGTCTAGCGCGCCGACTAAGAAGCCAACCGAGGCCGCGATTAGGAAAGGGTTTCTGATCGCAAACCAGCCTATTACGATGCCTGGCATAACGTTCAAAGCGGCGATCAGGACGTTGACCCAAGGCGCGATAAAGGGGAACCGGCGCGCCTCTGGCATGTCCAGATTGACGAGGAACCCAGAGGCCTGAGATGCGCCGAACGCAAGCAAAAAGCCAATGATCGCTACAATAATTTCGGCTTGCTTCAGGGGTTCCTCCTGTGGCGCTAACATTTGTATCGTAGTCGCCACGACCATTTTTCCAGCGACTCATATCTCAGTTGCAGTTTCTCCGAAACTATGCAAAAAACCGCTTCTGGTCAATTACTTCCTGCCGTTTCCGGTTTCACCCTTTCTGGAAAAATGATCATTGCGACTACTATCCCCAATTTTAGACAAAATCGTAACACCATGATTAATAGACATTATTAGGAGATATTTCAGATATCATCCAGTTCATGGTCGTCATGACCGTTTTTCTGTTGACGAGACTCTTCGTCCCTCTGATACTGTATATATACAGTATCGCAAAGGGCCTATCGCCATGGACGACATTCCAGTTCCTCTGCCAGCCGTTCCTACTCGTTTTATGGATCGCTTTCGGGCGTTTATTCGCGCCCGGCACCTGGCTTACCGTACCGAGAAGACCTACTGCAACTGGGTGCGGGAGTTTATCCTGTTTCATAATAAGCGCCACCCGGAGTCCATGGGGTCGGATGAGGTCAACGTCTGGCTGAGTCATCTTGCCAATAATCGCAACGTGGCCGTGAACACGCAGAAAACAGCGCTGAACGCTGTGGTCTTCATGTATCACCAGTTTCTGGGAAAGGAACTGGGCAACCTGCAATTCACCAATACCCAACGTGGACGCAGGTTGCCGACGGTCTTCAGCCATGATGAGGCGATGGCGGTGCTCTCGCACATGCGTGGTACTCACAAGCTGGTAGCCAGCCTGATGTATGGCTCCGGTCTACGAGTTATGGAGGCCGCCAGGCTCAGGGTGCAGGATGTGGATTTCTCGGAGCCGTGCCTGTTTATCCGGGAAACCAAGGGCGATAAGTGGCGCAGAACCATTCTGCCAACATCGCTTTGTGACAGTCTCAGAACGCAGGTGGAATATGCTCTCACACTTCACCAGCAAGACCTGACCGATGGTTTCGGCGAGGTTTACATGCCGAATGCACTGGCTGAAAAGTATCCGGGTGGAGCACGCAGCCCGGCCTGGCAGTATGTTTTCCCTGCCCAGCGACTATCTATTGACCCCCGATCAGGCGTTCGGCGACGCCACCATATTGGCGAACAACAGGTCCGCCGGTCCGTCAACGACGCCATAAAAGCCGCGGGCATTCGCAAGAAGGCCAGTTGCCATACCTTCCGTCACAGTTTCGCGACCAATCTGTTAAAGCGGGGCACGGACATTCGCAGTATTCAGGAATTGTTGGGTCACAACGATATCAGCACCACCCAGATCTACACCCATGTAGTGGGCACCCATCAAAGGGGAATCAGTAGTCCCCTGGATCTGGTCGCCGGGCCTCCAGCAACGTCTTGAGTGAGGGATTGTCCGGGGCCTGCCCCCACCCATTCCCATGCACCAGTTCCTCCAGGGGCAACCGTGAACGCCAGCCCTTTTTCTGCAGTTCCGGCTGGTCCAGGAATTCGCTGACGTAACCCAGGCAGAGGTAAGCCAGGGGGTAGACGTGTTCCGGCAGGTTCAGGGTTTTCGCCAGTTGCTGCGGTTCCAGGATGCTGACCCAGCCGACGCCGATGCCTTCGGCCCG
This sequence comes from Marinobacter shunpengi, assembly GCF_045449715.1. NCBI lineage: Bacteria > Pseudomonadati > Pseudomonadota > Gammaproteobacteria > Pseudomonadales > Marinobacteraceae > Marinobacter > Marinobacter shunpengi. The sequence continues at coordinate 299,462 of NZ_JBJJLA010000009.1, forward strand.
GGCGGCCAGCCACAGGTTCTGTACCGCCAGGCAGGTGCTGAACAGGTCGGTTTCCACAATGGAGTTACGACCCAGCACGTGTTCGCCGCCCCGGCTTCGGTCACAGGTGATGCACAGGTTGATGGGGCTTTCGAGGATGCCCTGCAGTTTCAGGCTGCGGTAGGTCTGCTGTCGGTCACCGGTGTAGTTATTGGCGGCCTTCTCGTTCTCCTGCTCAAAGATGGCCACCACCTGCTCCCGCACCGGCACGCTGTCGATCAGGATAAAATCCCAGGGCTGCATGAAGCCCACCGACGGGGCATGGTGGGCGGCGTTGAGCAGTCTTGCCAGGATGTCGTTGGGAATCGGGTCCGGCAGGAACTGGGACCGTACGTCCCGGCGCTCGTGGATGGCCCGGTACAGGCCCTGGCGTTCTTCATCGGAGAAGGGGCGATTGGGGTTAGTCATGGTTATCCTTGCAGGCCCAGCAGTGTTTTCAGCCAGGCGGTGTCCAGGTGTTCTTCCACCTGATCGGCCAGGCGGTCGAGTTGTTGCAGGCGGTGTTGCTGGTAGTCCGCCGACTGGCCGCCAGTCGCCAGACCGGCCCAGCGGAGGATGGCATCGCAGGCGGCCGGTTCATCGAAGATGCCGTGCACGTAGGTGCCCATCACCTGGTTGTCGCCGCTGACGGCGCCGTCGGGGCGACCGTCCAGGGTGGCCGTGGGTGACGCCAGTGCGCCACCACGGGTCACGCCGTTATGCATTTCGTAGCCGGTGAACGTCACCGGTTGGGCCACGCCCACGGCCTGTTCGGTGAACTGGCCGCTCACCTGCCGGAGCTGTTTGCCGGCCACCATCCGGGTGGTCATATCCAGTAATCCGAGACCCGCCGTGGTGCCGGTATCACCCTCCAGGCCATCCGGGTCTTCAACCGCGTCTCCCAGCATCTGAAAGCCGCCGCAAATGCCGAATACCTTGCCACCGTATCGCAGGTGACGCTGGATAACCGTGGGCCAGCCCTGGGACTTCAGCCACGCCAGATCCGACCGGGTGCTCTTGCTGCCGGGCAGGATAATCAGGTCCGCTGGCGGTATCGCCTGATCCGGCGCGATGAACTGCAGGTCCACTTTCGGGTGCAGTCGCAGGGGGTCGAAGTCGTTGTGGTTGCTGATGCGCGGCAGTAACGGCACCACCACTTTCAGGGCGCCTTCTTCGCTGTCACCGCTGGTGCCGACACTGTCTTCGGCATCCACCACCAGTCCGTGCAGATAGGGCAACACCCCCACTACCGGCTTGCCGGTACGTTCGTTCAGCCAGTCCAGCCCGGGGTCCAGCAGGGCCTTGTCACCGCGAAACCGGTTGATGATAAAGCCACGGGTGCGTGCCCGTTCACTGGGGGAGATCAGTTCCAGTGTACCCACCAGTTGGGCGAACACCCCGCCCCGGTCGATATCCCCCACCAGCAGCACCGGGCAGTCCGCGGCTTCGGCGAATCCCATGTTGGCGATATCATTGGCCCTCAGGTTGATCTCAGCCGGGCTGCCGGCGCCTTCGGCAATAATGACATCGTAACGACTGGAGAGCGCCTGCCAGGCGGCCATCACCGACTGCTTCGCCTCCGCCTTGTAGGCGTGGTAGTCCAGCGCGTCCATATTGCCGTGGACCTGCCCCCGCAGGATCACCTGCGCCCCCCGGTCACTCTGGGGTTTCAGCAACACCGGGTTCATATCACTGTGGGGTTCCAGCCCGCAGGCCAGGGCCTGCAAGGCCGTTGAACGCCCGATTTCACCGCCATCCACGGTCACCGCACTGTTCAGGGCCATGTTCTGGGGCTTGAACGGTGCCACCGACACCCCCTGCCGCGAAAGCGACCGGCACAGGGCCGCAACGACGGTCGTTTTACCCGCATCCGAGGTAGTACCCTGGATCATCAGGGTGGTCAAAGTTCCACGCCCTTCTGTGCCTTGACCCCAAGATCCTTGAAGGCGTGCTTGACCACCTTCATCTCGGTGACCGTATCCGCCAGTTCGATCAACTCCTGTGGCGCATGGCGACCGGTGACGATGGCATGTTGCATCTCCGGTCGGGCCTGGAGGTCATCCAGTACCCGGTCCAGGTCGATGTAACCGTACTTCAGGGCGATGTTCAGCTCGTCCAGCAGTACCAGGTCGTAGCTGTCGTCCTTCAGCATGCGGGCGGCGATGTCCCAGGCAGCAGACGCGGCGGCGATGTCCCGCTCCCGGTTCTGGGTGTCCCAGGTATAGCCCTCGCCCATCACGTGGTAATCCACATTGGGCAGCTTGCGGAAGAAGGCATCCTCGCCGGTGCTGAAGGCCCCCTTTATAAACTGCACAACCCCCACCTTCATGCCATGGCCCAGGGCCCGGGCCACCATGCCGAACCCGGAGCTGCTCTTGCCCTTGCCGGCGCCGGTCAGCACCAGCAGCACGCCCTGCTCCTTCTGGGCCCGGGCAATGCGTTCGTTCATGATCTTCTGCTTGGCCGCCATACGGCGGGCATGGCGCTCCGGGTCTTTGGCACGTTCAGCCATGGTTGGTCTCCTTCGGTTGAATCGGTTCGCCCCGGAAGATCCGTGCCACCACGGCCGGGGCTGACGGGAAATACCCGTGGAAATAACTGGCCACCAGGCCATGGTGGCTGAACACCGGTTCCGCCTCGGTGCCGGCCACCTTGCGGGTGCGGGCCAGGGGTTGCCAGTCGGTCGTCAGCCGGGAATGGTGATAGGTATGGCCCCGCAACTCACCATCAACGGTGGCCAGGCCCTGCAACCCCAGCGCCTGCAGACGGTCGGCCATCTCCGCCCGCACGGGCATCAGTCCCAGCATCGGATGGCGGTTGCCGTCCCGGTCCACCAGGTGTTCACAGCAGGCCATCAGCCCGCCGCACTCCGCCAGGATCGGTTTACCTGCGGCATGATGGGCCCGGATATCCGCCAACAGGCCGGTGTTGTCGGCCAGGGTGGCCCCATGCAGTTCAGGATAGCCCCCGGGCAGCCAGAGCGCATCCGCCTGGGGCAGGCGGCTGTCCGCCAGCGGCGAGAAAAACACCAGGTCAGCGCCCATGGCCTCCAACAGGTCCAGGTTGGCGCGGTAGATAAAAGCAAAGGCGGCATCCCGGGCAATGGCGATGCAGGTTCCCTCAAGGAGGCGTTTCGGGGGATGCGGTGGCTCCGCACTGAGCTGGACTGGTCGCGGCAACTGATCCAGCCCCGCTTCTTGCAGGACGTCGGCAGCGGCATCCAGACGGGCATCAAGGTCCGCTACCTCGGCCGCCTGCACCAGCCCCAGGTGACGGTCGGGAATGTTCATGGCGTCGTTACGGGGAATCGCGCCCAGCAGTTCGATGCCCTTCGGCAGGCTCTCGCGCAGCATATCCCCATGACGGGGGCTGCCAATACGATTGGCGATCACCTGATGCACCGGCAACTCCGGGTCGAAGCTCGCCAGCCCCAGCGCCACGGCCCCGAAGGTCTGGGCCATGCCCCGGGCGTCGATCACGGGCAGTGCGGGAATGCCCATCAGCTTGGCGAGATCGGCACTGGACGGGTCGCCATCGAACAGCCCCATGGAGCCTTCCACCAGGATCAGGTCCGCCTCCTGCGCAGCCTCCGCAAGACGCCAGCGGCACTCGTCCTCACCGGTCATCCAGGGATGGAGCTGATAGACCGGTTGCCCGGAGGCCACTTCCAGCACCATGGGGTCCAGGTAGTCCGGGCCGTGCTTGAACACGCGCACCTTGCGACCGGCATTGCGGTGCAGGCGCGCCAGGGCGGCGGTGACCATGGATTTGCCCTGGCCGGAGCCTGGGGCGGTGATCATTGCGGCAGGGGTGGTTGTCTTTAGCAAGTGTATCTTCCCTTTTTGTTCAGCTTGGGAGTCTACGGCAAGAGGGTCCCCACTCACCGTGATCATACAAATGGGCTATGACCGCGTCGGCACAAACACCGGCGCCCCATCCGCCTCCACCGTTATCAGTTTCTGGTTGTACAGACGCTCCAGCACCGGCGGCACCAGCATCAGATCCGCCGCCCCCCAACAGGCATCGCCATTGGGGAACAGCAACAACAGGTGATCACACCAGCGGGCCGCCAGGTTCAGGTCATGCAGGCACATGAAGACTGCCTTGCCGGATTTTGCCTGCTCTTCCAGCAGCCGCAGCACCGCCACCTGGTGGTGCAGGTCCAGATGGTTGGTGGGCTCGTCCAGCAGCCAGATATCCGGGTTCTGGGTCAGCATGGTAGCAATGGACACCCGCTGGCGCTCGCCACCGGACAGGGTATTCACCAGCCGGTCTGACAGGTGAGCCACGTCGAGCGCTTCCAGGGCCTGCTGCGCCAGGGCCAGGTCCTCGCCTCCCTCCATCTGCCAGGGGGACAGCCACGGATGGCGGCCAATCAACGCGGTTTCCAGCACCGTGGCGGGGAAGCCATCCTGCCGTTCCTGGAACACCAGCCCCAGTTGCTGGGAGACATCCCGGCGGCGAATCCGGGTCAGTGAACGCTCACCCAGCCATACCTCACCACTACGTGGCGGACGAAGTCCGGCCAGGGTATGAAGCAGCGTGGTCTTACCCGCGCCATTGGGGCCGAGTACGCCCCACACCTGTCCGCTTTCCAGGGCAAAGTCCAGCGGCTGGCCCGATGCCCGGTCGGGAATGTCAATGACCAGTTGTCGCGTCTGCAGCGGATTCATCAGCGGCTCCGGTACAACAGATACAGGAAGGTGGGCACGCCCAACAATGCCGTGATGACACCCACCGGCAACTGTTCCGGGGCGATCACCACCCGCGCCAGGGTATCCGCCAGCACCAGCAGGGTACCGCCGGCCAGGGCACAGGCGGGCAGGATCAGGCGCTGATCGTTGCCCAGCAGCAAACGCAGCATATGGGGCACCACCAGCCCGACGAAGCCGATGCTGCCTGCCGTGGTCACCGCCGTCGCCGTCAGCAGGCTGGCGCTGAGATAGATCATCCACTCCAGCGGGCGTACATTCACCCCCAGGGCCGCCGCCTGCAAAGGGCCACGGGCCAGCACATTCAGGCTACGCCCGACCGGCAGTACCAGCAGGCAGGTCAACAGTAAAAGGACCAGCGCTGGCCAGGGGCTGCGGGCGTAGGAGACGTCCCCCATCAGCCAGTAGAGCATGCCCGGCAGCCGCTGGGCGGGGGCGATGGCCAGCATCAGGGTGATCACCGCTCCCCAGCCGGCGGCCACCACCACGCCGGTGAGCAGTAGCCGTGACGGCGTCCAGCTTCCGGTGCCATGGGCCAGACCGAAGACCAGCAAGGTGGCCAATAGCGCACCGCCGAAGGCCGACGCTGTGATGATCACACTGGCGAGCCCCGCCAGCATGGCCAGTAATGCGCCCACCGAGGCTCCTCCGGACAGGCCCAGCACATAGGGATCGGCCAGCGGGTTACGCAACAGCACCTGCATAAGCGCCCCCGCCACCGCCAGCAAACCGCCGGTGGCAAAGGCGGCCAGGGTGCGGGGCAGTCGCAGTTCCAGCACCAGGGTATGGTGCAGGGGCTCGCCATCACCCATCACCGCCGACATCACCTCACCCGGCGACAGGCTGACACTGCCCGTGCCGACGGACAGCACCATGGCCAACAGCCCGGCACAGGCCAGCATCAGTAACGGCAGCAGATGGGGACGGGCGAGCGGCATCGTTTACTCCCCGAGCACTTCGGTGCGACGGGCCCGGGCCTCGTCCAGTTTCTCGCAGAACAGCCGACTGCCTTCAAGCATGCGCGGCGTCGGGCGCTGGATCAGCGACGGGGGCACGAAAAACAGGTTGTCGCGGCGGGTGGCGGTCAGTTCGTTGTACTGCTCCCAGTGGGTCAGCCAGTGGCGGTTCTCCTCGCCCATGCCGCCAGCGAGAATCGCCTCTGGATCGGCCGCCAGTACCGCTTCGTCACTGATCCTCGGCACCAGCCGGTCCAGCTCGCCGAAGACATTGACGCCACCGCACAGGGTGATGACCTTGCCGATCAGGTGCTCATCGTTCACGGTCATCAGGGGTTCCTCCCACACCTGGTAGAACACCGGCACGGGTTCAGCGCCCCGATAGGTGGCCTCCAGCTCGGCGATGCCCCGGCGGAAGTGGTGGGCAACCTTGTTGCCATGGGCTTCGGTGCCGGCAAGGGCCGCCAGTTGCCGGATGGTGTGGGAGACGTCGTCAAAACTCCGGGGCTCGATGGAGAAGACCGGTATACCCAGTTCCCGGATGGTTTCCAACTGCTCCGGCGGGTTGCCGGTAACCCAGCCGATCACCAGGTCCGGCTTCAGCGAGACCAGCACCTCCAGGTCCATGCGGGTATGGCTGCCAACCGACTTCACCTCCTTCGCCTCCGGCGGATAGTCGCTGAAGGCCACCACCGCCACCACCTTGTCGCCAGCCCCTGACGCCCACACCAGTTCCGTGGCGCCGGGGGACAGGGCGGCGATGCGTTCGGCCGGCTGGTCCAGGCACAGGCGCTGGCCGGTGGCGTCGGTGGCGCACACCTCATCCGCCTGGGCGGTAACGCACCCCCACATCAGGGCAGCGGCCATGAATCGTCGGATTAGCATGCGGCGAACAGACTCCCGGCTGACTGGCATGATGAATGGTTGTCCCCGCTGTCCTCAGGCGGTGGTCCGCCCTTGCGGGCGGCGTTGAAGGCCTCCCGCCGGGCCGGCTCCAGCCGGTCGGCCACCCAGTCCATCAGCGGGTGGTCCGGGCGGGTGTGACCGTCGCCGGGCAGGCCATGGTCAATAATCCCGTTGGCAAAGTCACGGGCAAGCTGGTCCAGCACGAACGGATCAGCATCCCAGAAGCCCCGCTTGGCGGCCAGCAGGGTGATGGCCTGCATATGGGTTTTCACGTGGGCATTGTGCCCCTGAGACAGGAACTCATCCAGCCCCAGATCCAGGCTGTCCTGAAAGTAGACGTCGTTAACGTCTCCCCACACGCCGGAACGCACCACCTGGGGGCTGGTGACCTGCCAGCCCCAGAGGTTGTCCAGGAAATCGCTGCCCATGGTGCGGGCCCCGGCATAGCCGTGTTCCATCAGCGGTGCCAGCCATTGCGGGTTCAGGTTGCGGGACCGCAGTTCCACATCCAGCGCCCGTTGCAGGGAACTGACCTGGGGGTTGGCCGGGTCGGCGTATTGCAGCACCCGGTTCCGGGGAGGTTCGCCCCGCAGGTGCTCAACAGCGTTGGACAGACCGCCCTGGAAGTCAAAGCCGTCGTCATTGTCCAGCAGGCCGTACAGATAGCTGGCGCGGCCCAGGTAGGTATGGCCGACCGACTGCAACTGGCGGTCGAACGCCTGGTGGCTGGCCTCACCATTGCGGTCCATCCCGTAGACATGGCCCATGCGGCGGCGATAGGCGTCACCCAGCTGTTGCCGGTCGCTCCAGGCGCCGGAGCGGGAGGCCAGCCGGTTAACCCCCGCGCCGTAGGCACCGGGGGCGGCACCGAATACCCGGTAGGAAGCCTGGGTGCCGGCCTCTTCCGCGGCCACGCCTTCGGCGATCATTGCGCGGGTGTCTTCCACCCAGCGGCGGGCAACCCCATTCAACACCAGCGGCTCGGTGCCGGGCCGGCGTACTTCCGGCGGTAACGCCGACAGCGCCTGATCCAGGGCCGTGGTCAGCGCCGGATACTCCTGGCGGATGGTCTCGGCCGAGGCATCCAGTGCCATCAAGACGGCCTGGTCCAGCCATTCCAGTTGACTGCCGTACAGATCCCGGAACAGGCCGGAGGTGGTGAACACCACATTGTGGCGGGCCGCCAGGGTCTCGTCGGGGCCGACGGGCAGCCGCTCAAGCCCCTTGACGATGCCCCGGCTGTTCCACACCGGCCGGATACCCAGCAGTTTCATGCCGAAAGCGATCATCACGCCTTCATCCCGTACGGTATCCGAGGCCCACAGGACCAGGGCGTCGCTGTCTTCAGCGGAGCCGTTGTCTTTCTCCAGCGCCTTGCGGGTCAGTTCCTCCGCCAGGGACCAGGCCACGCGGGTGGGAATCAGGTCGTCGGACAGGGCATGGAAGTTGCGCCCGGTGGGCAGCACTTCCGGGGTCCGCAGCGGGTCGTTGCCCTGCCCCGGCGCCACGAACCGCCCGTCCAGCGCCGCCAGGAAACTGGCGCGCTCGTTGGCCGGGGACTCCGCCAGCCATTCACGCCAGTCCGGGTCTGGTTCACCGTCCTCACCGGCCATGGACGTGAGCATGGTGTCCAGTTGCTCCGGGGTCCAGTCCTTGCCGAACACATGCAGGCCCAGGGGCATGAAGTGTTCCTGCATGTCGGTGACATAGTGGCCCGCCTCATGGACCAGCAGGTCCGGGGACAGCTCATCCACGGACACTTCCTCCCGGGACAGCCCCATCTCGCCGGCGATTTCACGCTCCAGGTCGTCGCCGATCTCCAGGTCGCGAACCTTCTCCCGCAGCAGTGTCACCGCCCGTTCCCGGGTCGGGCTGTCCGGCTCGGAGGCGGACTCCCAGGTTTCCACCAGTTGGCGCAGTTCCAGCAGGTCGTCATAGAGTTCGGTGGCGGCCAGCGGTGGCGTCAGGTGGCTGATCATCACGCCCAGGGCCCGGCGCTTGGCCTGGATGCCCTCGCCGACGCCGTCGACGATGTAGGGATAGATCAGCGGCAGATTGCCACCCAGCAGATCGGGGTAATCATCGGTGGTCAGGCCGGCCCGGCGCCGGGGCAGAAATTCCCGTGTGGAATGGCGGCCCAGATAGACCAGGGCGTCGGCCCGGAAGTCGTCCTTCAGCCAGTGGTAGAAGCCCACGTATTGATGGGTCGGCGGAAAGGTCGTGTTGGCGTGCAGCAGTTCCTCGGACACTTCCCAGCCCCGGGGCGGTTGCGGGCCAATGTAGATATTGCCGAAGCGCAGCCCCGGGAACACCATGTTGCCGTCCACCACCATGGACTGACCCGGCGCCTCGCCCCAGCCCCGCAGGCCGGGAATACCGGTGTCCGCCAGCGCCTCACGCTGGGCCATCACGGCGTCCCGCTGGCCACCTTCGGTCAGCCGTTGGCGCCACAGGGCCTCGTACTCGTCCAGCTCTGCCAGGGCCTTCGGGCGGTTGGGGTGCTGGAGGTGCTCGACCAGGTGGCGCAGGTCGCCGGTGCCCCGGTCCAGCAGGTCCAGGGCGATATCCTGTTCGCCCAGCTCGTGGGCCTGTTCCAGCCGCGCATGGAGATAGCCCAGCGGCCCGTGGACCAGTTCCTCCTGCACCACGGTGGGTAGGGTATGGAAGTAGGTGAGATAGTCGTCGGCAGAGAGTTGGGGCACCTGGTCCGCCATGGCCCGCAGCGACCGGGGATCGTCCGTCAGGTTGACGCCCCGGGCCTGCATGCGGTCAAGCAGGGCTTCGGGACTCTCCGGCAGGGGCCCGGTGTCGTAACCCTCATCTTTCAGCCAGTGCAGCATTTCGAACACCGAGGCGGGCACATCCAGGTTGTCGGCGCCGATGTTCTGCCGCCCCGGCGGGTGGTTGTAGTAGATGATCGCGACCCGTTTGTCCTCGTTGGCCCGGCTTTGCAGCACCTGCCAGCGGGACAGTCGCTCCGACAGGGCCTCAATGCGCTCGGGGACCGGGCGTGTCAGGGTCAGGGCGACCCCGGTGAGTTCGTGGATTTCCTCCGGCTCCGCCACCGCCAGCACCAGCGGCTGGCTGACGCCCTGCAGTTCCGGCATGGCCAGCTTGTAGTGCACCTTGTCCGCCGGCACCCCGTCGATGGACAGTTGCCACTGGTTGCGGGTGCGGGACGCCAGGCGCAGGCCCTTGATCACCGGCACGTCCAGCGCCTCCAGTGCCTCGGTGACCTGGCGACGGCCTTCGCCGCCGCCCACGGTAAAGTCCTGCAGGCTGACGATGGCGGACAGGCTGGCATCGCCGACGGTTTCCGGCAGGGCACGAACCGCCTCCAGGCTGGCGCCACCCCAGCGGGCGAGGACGGCAAAGCACTGGATATCACGGGCTTCCAGCGCGGCGCAGGTTTCATCCAGCAGCGCCCGGTCGCCGGGGCGATCACCACTGTCCAGGTCGAGCAGGGTCACCACCGGCCCGGCTTGCAGGCCAAGGCCTTCAGGGTCGTCCATGGCCTCACCGTCGCGGTAGTAGCGGATCAGTGACCGGGACGGCAGCTCGGGTACGTCCAGATCGTAATCCGCCTGCACCAGAAGCCAGCGCAGCAGGGCGTCCAGATGTTCCGGGGTGCGGCCCTGGTAGAGGATGCGCCCGTCCAGCCAGGAGGCCTGCTGCGGGAACTGCTCCCTGAGGGCAGCGTTGTGCCGGGCCACATCGGCGCCCGGTTCCGGGGCGGCCATCAGCTCGTTGAGGGCCTGGTCGTCCAGCTCCGCCAGCGGGGATTCGCCGCCCAGCCGCGACAGCCGGGTCAGGGTCCGGTCACCGTTAATGGCCAGTATGGGGAATGATCGCGCTGTCGCCTGCTCCGACACCACCCGCGCAAGGCGGCCCACCTGTTCACCGAACACTGCCGCCATCACCAGGGCATCCGCCCCGGACACCAGCCCGGCCAGTTCCCGGTCCTCCAGGCGCGCCAGTTGCTCCGGGGTTCGCAGCACCACGCGATGCTCCGGGTAGCGTTCCACAAACCGTTCCGCCCCGGCGGCCAGCTCTGCGGCGGACCGTTCCGAGACCACACCCACCAGGGTCGCCCCAACCACCGGCGGGGCCAGCAGTGTCAGCAGCAACAGTGCCAGGATCTTCAGGTAGTCCCCGGCGGCAGTCATTATCGGTTTCATAGCCATTCCCCTGCCCTGGTTGCCGTGTTACTGGATGTCGTAACGGACGGTCAGCATGGCGGTACGGCCAGCGGCCAGGTAACCCTTGCCATCAAAGCGAAGGGCGGTGGCGTATTCCTTGTCGAGCACGTTATCCACGCTCAGGCGGGTGGACCAGTTGTCGGCGAACTGCCAGCCGGCACGCAGGTCGAGGGTACCGAAGCCAGGCAGACGATCCTCGTTCTCGGCATCGTCATATCGATATCCCTCGGCGTTGAGTGTGCCGCCGACACTCCAGTTGGCGAAGTCACGGTCCAGGTCCAGGCGGAACTGTTTGGCGCTGCGGCGTCGCAGACGGTTGTCGCTATCCCGGTCACGGGGATCCATCAGGGTCAGGGCCGCCTGGGCGCGCCAGCCTTCGTAGTCAAAGCCCCCCGTCAGTTCCACGCCGCGAATACGGGCGTCGTCGACATTGGCCGGGCGGGTATTGCCGGCGTTGTCGGTTTCCAGGGAGATCAGATTGTCCACATCCAACTGGTAGATGGCGGCATCCCAGAACCAGATATCATATCGACCGGACATGCCGAGTTCGAAAGCGCCGCCCTTCTCCGGCTCCAGGTCCGGATTGCCGGCGTAGGAACCGCCGAAATCGTAGGTTTCCAGCGGGTAGTACAAATCGTTGAAGGTGGGTGCCCGAAAGGAGGTCTGGTAACTGGCGCGAACCCGGTGGTAGTCATCCAGGGCATGGCCGAGGGCAATGCCGCCGGTGGTTTCCCGGTCGTAGGCCTCATTATCGTCTGTCCGCAGGCTCAGTTGCACGTCCGTGGGCCCGAAGCCCAGGCGGAGCTGGCCGAAGGCAGCGGCGTTGGTGCGGCTGTCTTCGTCGTAGTCGGTGGTGCTATTGACTTCTTCGTTCAGCAGTTCGGCGCCCAGGGCCAGCTCGTGGCTGCTGAAGTAGACGGTATTTTCCCAGCGCGCGGTGCGTGCGGTGGTGTTGAACACCGAGTCACCGGAGTCACGGAAGTTGTCCTGCTCATCCCGGGACTCAGAAACCTGGATCGCGGTGTCCCAGTAGTCGCTCACCGGGGTCGCCAGGCGGAAGCCGGCCAGGCGGATCATATAGTCGGTGTCGCCACCCTCGAATTCGTTGTTGCCCTCGGACTGCATCAACAGCAGGCCCGCCTCACCACCGTTGTCCAGTTCATGGGTGACCTTGGCAATACCGGCGGTATTGCGGAAGCCCTTGTCATCGCCGCCTTCCACAATCTCGGTACCGTCGGTTTCCTTGTGCACACCGCTGAGGCTGAAGCGCGTGTTGCCTGAACGGGCAGAAATGCCGCCGGAGCCCATCTGGGTATCAAAGTTGCCGGCGCCGGCTTCAACCCAGCCCCGTTGACTGTCCCGACCCGGTTCATGGGTAAAGGCCTGAATCACGCCGCCCACGGCGTCGGCGCCGTAAAGGGAGCTGCGGGGCCCACGCACGATTTCCACCCGGTCCACCAGATCCACGGGAAAGTACTGCCAGGGCGCGCTACCGCTGGTGGAGGAACGCAGGCGGATGCCATCCACCAGGAAGATGGTGGACTCGCTGCCGGTACCCCGGGTGTAGACACTGGTGTTCTTGCCGAATGAGCCGTTACTGATCACGTTGATGCCCGGCTGGCTGCGCAGCAGGTCCTTGAACTCCGCCGGCTGCTGCCTGCGGATCTGGTCCTCGTCGATCACGGTCACGGAAGACAGACTTTCCCCCACGGTGCGCGGCCCCATGGTCGCGGTGACCACAATGGGATCAATGGCGGCATAGATGGGGTCGTCTGCCTCTGTCTCGGCGGCGGTAACGGACAGTGGGAGCAGTACAAGGGCAGGAAACGCCAGACGACGCTTGCTGGCCGGATCGGAAAAAGGCATGTTCGGATCTCGCTGACTAACCGCGCGTCCCCGCACGGTGAAAACAACATTGCTGCGAAAGTCAGGGAAGGAATGGCCCAGAGGCAGGGTGGGCAGGGGCAAGAGACCAGGAATGATGCGCCGGTTCACCCACCATTGCCGCCCTCCGCAGCACCAGGTGTGTTCACAGGCCGGTCTCCGGGCTTATGAGCGGATGCCGAAGCATCCCGGATAACCGCCTTCCCATGCCGATGGCACAGTGGCGTCGTGGCTATCCGTGGGAGGTTATGGAACTCCCGGACTCAATTACCGTTGCGGGGGCAGCGTCGGACTTGCCTGTTGAGGGCGCACCGACTTCCCGTTTCACCCGAAGTAGGCTTCGGGATACCTGAAAACAGGGCAACAGGCTAGCAACCCGACCTGTGCTGGTCAACGACATTCATCAGGTGTTGCAGGGTTCGCTCCAGCCGCTCCCACTCGAAAACGTCGCCGGGCAGGCCGATACGCAGCGCCGGCGGGTTGTCGAAATAGCGAACCAGGATACCGCGACCGGCCAGGAAATCCGCCATGATCTGCGCCTTCGGATGTTCCAGGTAGCGGAACAGGATGGTTCCCCGGGTGGCGGGCAGGCCAGCCTCCTGCAGTAACCGGTCGAGCCGTTCACTGTCCGCCTGCAGTCGCTCCGCCGTCCGCTGTTGCCAGAGGGTATCCTTGAGGGCCCGGGCCATGATGTAACGGGCCGGTGAACTCAGCGACCAGGGCCCCAGCCGGGCCGCCAGGGCGCCGGTGATCGCCGGTTCCGCGAAGACCGCCCCCGCACGCACCCCGGCCAGTCCGAAGAACTTGCCCAGGGATTGCAGCACCACCAACCCCGGCGCGGAGGACATGGGCACCAGGCTGATGCCCCGATAGCTGGTGGCAAAGGCCTCATCCACCACCAGCCAGCCGTCGCGGCCCACCAGATCGGCATGCCAGTCCAGCAACCGTTCCCGGGAGATTGTCATGCCGGTGGGGTTATTGGGGTTGATCCATACCATCACGTCCAGCTCACGCAGCCAGTCATCACCGGCTTCCACCTGCGCCAGACCCACGGGCACCACCTGGTGTCCGGCCAGGGCCCAGCAGCGGGCGTGTTCCTCGAATCCGGGGGCGGGCACGCCCACCCGGCAGGGGGAGCGCAGCAACGGCAGGGCCTGGATGGCCGCCTGACTGCCAGGCACCGGCAGACAGCCGGCATTGCCGGGGGCCCGGCTCCAGCCACGCAGCACGCTATCCAGGCCGTCGTCGTCCTCGGGAAGCTGACGCCACAGGTGATCCGGCAACGGCGGCACCTTCCAGCCCTGCCGGTTGATGCCGGTGGACAGGTCCAGCCAGTGGTCCAGTGGAATACCCCAGCGACGGGCCGCCTCGATCAGACGCCCGCCATGGGTGGATATCGCGCTCATCCGTTACCTCCCGTGAACATCATGGCACCGAATCCCAGCAGCGCCACCCAGAGCCAGGCGCCCCGGGTGACCAGCGCCAGTGCCCCACGAATCGAACCGGCGGTGGCCGCCCTGCCGGCCCCCAGTATCGGGCGCGGGCGAAGCCGGTCACCGTAGGGCGCCGGACCACCCAGGGTAATATTGAGAGCGCCGGCGCCCGCCGCCATCACCGGCCCGGCATTGGGGCTCTCCCAGGCACCGGCCTGGGTCCGCCAGCACCGCAGGGCCTGGCGGGTATCCCCCAGCAGGGCATAGGTCAACGCGGTCAGCCTTGCCGGCACCCAGTTCATGACATCGTCCAGGCGGGCCGCCACCCGTCCAAAGGTCAGGAACCGTTCATTGCGGTAGCCCCACATGGCATCCAGGGTGTTCACCATGCGATGCAGCACCACCCCGGGCAGCCCGGCCAGCAGGAACCAGAACAGGCTGGCGAAGACGGCGTCGGCACCGTTCTCCAGCATGGATTCGGTGGCGGCGGTGGCTACGCCCTGTTCATCCAGCCGCCGGGCATTGCGGCTGACAATACCGCCCACTGCCTGGCGCGCACCGTCCAGGTCGTGGCGCTCCAGTGGTGCCACCACGGCCAGCCCGTGCTCCCGCAGCCCCCGCAGGGACAGGGCGAGCCACAACCCGACCGCCTCCAGCACCGGCACCAGCCACGACGGGGCCAGGCAGACCATCAGCCAGGCAATCAGGGTCAGGGGAACGATCAGCACCGTCACTGCCAGCAACCCCCGCCAGAAACCGGCGCCGGGGTTCCTGTTAAGGCGCCATTCCAGCCGGGACGCCAGGGTGCCAAAGCCCACCACCGGGTGCCAGCGACGGGGCTCGCCCAGCACCTGGTCCAACAGCAGCGCCACCGCACACACCAGCGCCGGCTCGATCATCCCGTTCAATCGCCTGATTCCCCGTATCTATATAAAGAGTCCATAAAAGAGTCACAGTCTACGTCAGGCGGAGGCCTTCTTGACACTGACCGGCGCACATCCGACCATTTTCACCCCTGATCAATGACGGACGACCACCATGACCCTGCCTCCTGCCTGGACCACGCCACCCCCGCAACCGGACACCGGGGCCCGCGACCGGGGCCTGCAGCGGCAGGCGGTGCTGACCAAGCCTCCCGGCTCACTGGGACAGCTGGAGTCCCTGGCGGTGACACTCTGCGCCCTGCAGGGGAGCGACCGGCCAGAGATGGACGGCATTGCCATCACCGTATTTGCCGCCGACCACGGTGTCTGTGAAGAAGGCATCTCCGCCTTTCCCCAGGCGGTAACGGCACAGATGGTGGCCAACTTCGCCGGTGGCGGCGCGGCCATCAGCGTGCTGGCCAGGGAACTGCGCGCCAGCCTGGACGTGGTCAACCTGGGCACGGTCAATCCGCTGCAAGGCCCGTTGGATGGCGTACGCAACCAGCCCATCGCCCCGGGCACCGCCAACCTGGCCCGGGAGCCCGCCATGACGAATGCCCAGGTAATGGCCGCCCTGGCTGCGGGAGATGACGCTGCCGGGCGGGCTTCGGACGCTGGGGCCCACCTGTTTATCGGCGGCGACATGGGCATCGGTAACACCACCTCCGCCGCGGCCCTGGCCTGCGCCTTACTGGACGAGGCCCCACAGCACCTGGTCGGGCCAGGCACCGGCCTGGACGCACAGGGACTGAGCCACAAGGCCGAGGTGGTCACCCGCGCCCTGGCCCGCCATGGCCAGGATCGCGATCCGCTGGCGGTACTCCGATCCCTGGGCGGCCTGGAGATCGCCGCTCTCACCGGGGCCATCCTGGGCGCCGCGCAACGACGGATTCCGGTACTGGTTGACGGCTTTATCGTGTCCACCGCCGCTCTGGTGGCGGTGCGCCAGCAACCCCGGGTGCGGGACTGGCTGCTGTTCGGCCATCGCTCCGCGGAACCCGGCCACCAACGGGTACTCGATGCCCTGGAGGCCACGCCCCTGCTGGACCTGGGCATGCGCCTGGGGGAAGGCAGTGGCGCCGCCGTCGCCGTGCCCCTGTTACGCTCTGCCTGTGCCCTGCATAACGCCATGGCCACCTTCGACGATGCCGGTGTGAGTAACCGTTCATGACCACAACCCTGATTGACCTGATCCGCCACGGCGAGCCGGAGGGTGGTCCCATGTTCCGTGGCCAGACCGACCACCCCCTGAGTGAGACCGGGTGGCGCCAGATGCGCGGGGCGTTGAATGACGGGGAGCACTGGGACGCGATTGTCGCCTCCCCCCTGCTGCGGTGTGCAGTGTTCGCCCGGGAACAGGCGGAGCGCCTCGGGGTTCCCCTTCACACCGAGCCACGCCTGCGGGAGATCGGGTTCGGCGACTGGGAAGGCCACACCACGCCCCAGGTCATGGCCACCTGGGGCGAAGCCCTGCAACGCTTCTGGGACAATCCGGTGGACCATCCACCCCCCGGCGGTGAATCCCTGGCAGCGTTCCGGGCACGGGTGATGGAAGCCTGGCACCACTGGAACCGGCAATTGGCCGGAAAGAGAATACTGATGGTGTGCCATGGCGGGGTTATCCGCATGATACTCGCGGACATCCTGGAAACACCCCTGGACGCCGCCTTCCGCACAGTGGCGGTGCCCTATGCCAGCCGCAGCCGCATCCGGCTGGACGAGTCACCCCACGGCCGGTTGGCCTGTCTGCTCAGCCACGGATCGCTCGATAACCCTATCACTTGAGGGGCAGCTCCAGCCCGGCGACACTCATGATCACCCGGTCGCAACGGCTGGCCAGGTCCTGGTTGAGCCACCCCAGCTCATCGGCAAAGCGCCGGGTGAGCGAATCCATGCCGATGATACCCAGCCCCACTTCGTTACTGACTATCACCACCGGGCCCGGGTAGCCCGCCAGGGCATCCAGGAAGGCCCGGCGATGGCCGGCAAACCGGTGTTGCGGCTCCTGCAGCAGGTTGTTCATCCAAAGGCTCATACAGTCAATGAGCAGTCCGGGGGCGGGCTGCCGTTCTCCCGGGGCCTGCAGCACCGCCGCCAGGTCCACCGGCTCCTCCACCAGTCCCCAGTCGTCAGGCCGCTGCTGCTGGTGCCGGGCAATGCGGTCCGCCATCTCGTCATCACCCGCGGTGGCGGTTGCCAGATAGACCACCGGCACCCCGGCCTGGCCCGCCAGCCGTTCCGCCAGCCGTTCCGCCAGCGCTGACTTGCCGGATCTGACACCCCCAAGCACCAGTGTCTTATTGGCCAAATTGCTCATTCGCAGCTCCCCATGGTGTCCTGCTATATTGCGTAAAGTAGCCTTGGCATGCCAGGCAGTCTTATGAAAACCCGTTCGTCAGTACAGGATTACAGGCCCGACAATGCAAGCGGAACTGATCGACATCCGGAATCACATGCAGCAGCATGCCCCCTTCGACGAGCTGCCCGAGTCCGTGCTGGACGACATCGCCGGCAGCATCGAAATTGCCTACTTCCGCGCCGGCTCCCGGATTCTGGAACTGGGCCAGCAGAACACCGACCTGCACTACATCCGCAGCGGGGCGGTTGAACTTTACCGGCGCTCGGGAGAACTCTACAACCGGCTCGGGGAGGGCGAGATTTTTGCCCATACCGGCCTGCTTATGGGCATGCAGGTCCGGTTTCCCGCCACCGCGATCGAGGACACCCTGATTTACCTGATCCCCAAGCCGGTGTTCCAGCAGCTGTTCAACACCCAGGATGGGTTTGCCGACTATGTGGAAGTCGAGGACCAGAGCCGCCTGCGGGCTGCCATGAACCGGTCACAGCAGGGCAATGAGCTGATGACCTCGCGGGTATCCCGGCTGATCAACCGGGAACCGGTCATGGCCGCCTCCACCGTCCGCCTGCAGGAAGCCGCCCACATCATGACCCGGGAGCGCGTGTCGGCGCTGCCACTGGTGGAAGGCAGCGGCGAGCATGAGGGAGACCTGGTGGGCATCATCACCGACCGGGACCTGCGTACCCGTGCCGTGGCCGATGCCCTGCCCTCGGAAACGCCCGTCGCCGACATCATGTCCCGGGAGCTGATCACCATTCGTGCCGATGCCTATATTTTCGAGGCCATGCTGATGATGCTGCACAACAATGTGCACCACCTGCCGGTGATGGAGAACGGCAAACCCCGGGGTGTCATCGCCCTGTCGGACATCATGAAGTACGAGTCCCAGAACAGCCTGTACGTGGTCAGCAACATCTATCGCCAGCAGGATGTGGAGGGGCTGAAGGCCGTCAGCAAGGATGTGAAGGCCAGCTTCATCCGCATGGTCCACGAGGACGCCAACTCCCACATGATTGGTAGCGCCATGGCCGGTATCGGTCGCAGCTTCACCCAACGCCTGCTGGAACTGGGGGAGGAAAAACTGGGACCACCGCCGGTGCCTTACTGCTTTCTGGCGCTGGGCTCCATGGCCCGGGATGAACAGTTGATCGTCACCGACCAGGACAACGCCATGGTGCTGGATGACAGTTTCGACCCCAAACAGCATGACGAGTATTTCCTCGCCCTGGCCAAGTTTGTCAGCGATGGCCTGGCGCAATGCGGCTATGCCTATTGCACCGGCGATATCATGGCAACCAACAAACAGTGGCGCCAGCCGCTGTCGGTCTGGAAGGACTATTTCACCGACTGGATCGAGAACCCCAAGGCGGAGGCCCTGCTGAACAGCAACATTTTCTTTGACCTGGACGGGGTACACGGTGAAATGAGCTACGCCAAGGCACTGCAGGACCTGATTGCCACCAAGGCCCAGAACAGTCAGCGCTTCCTGGCAATGATGGCCCGTAACGCCATTAACCGCACGCCACCACTGGGCTTTTTCCGTCAGTTCATGCTTGAAGAGGGCGGCAGGCAGCGCAAGACCTTCAACCTCAAGCGCCGGGGCACGGCGCCGGTCTCTGACCTTATCCGGGTTCACGCCCTGGCCTGCGGCTCCCGCCGGCAAAACTCCTTCACCCGGCTTGGCGACATCGCCAGGACACGACTGTTGCCGGACGACGGTGTCGGCAACCTGCGGGATGCCCTGGAATTCATTGCCATTGTGCGTATCCGCCACCAGGCCCTGGCCATGGAAGACGGCCGTGAACCGGACAACAACGTGCGCCCGGAAGACCTGTCGCCGTTCGAACGCAGCCACCTGAAGGACGCCTTCCAGATTGTCAGCCAGGCACAGAAATTCCTCCGCTACCGCTACAACGCCAACATGCCCCGCTAGGCCCTTTCGTGTACCCGGCCGGACACCCGATAACAGGAGGACCATGAACAGGCAGGAAAGCGAACACAGTACGGACGACCTTGCCAGCACGGACTGGCCGGACCGGATGGCGGCACTGGCCGCGGACACCCGTGACCCGCACCTGAAGACCTATTACGAGGCAGGCTGCGTGGCGCCGGCCACGCCCATGTCGGATGTGCCGATGGCGGCCCTGGACTTTGAGACCACCGGCCTGGACCCGGATGAGCACTCTATTGTCAGTGTTGGCCTGGTGCCCTTCACCCTGAACCGGATCCACCTGTCGGGGGCCCGGCACTGGGTGGTCCGACCGCCACTGCCGCTGCACCGGGAATCCGTGACCATCCACGGCATCACCCATTCCGACATTGAGCACGCACCGGACTTCGGGGAGATACTGTCCGAGCTGCTGCCAGCCCTGGCGGGCCGGATCGTGGTGGTGCACTACCGCGCCATCGAGCGCCCCTTCTTCGACGTGGCCATGCGATGGCGTCTGCAGGAGGGAATCCAGTTCCCGGTTATCGATACCATGGCCATCGAGGCCCACCTGAACCCGAACCGCAACCCCACCCGCTGGCAGCAGATACTGGGAAAGAAGCCGGTGTCCATCCGCCTGCCAGACAGCCGGCTGCGTTATCACCTGCCCCACTATCCCGGCCATAATGCCCTGATAGATGCCATTGCCACCGCCGAGCTGCTTCAGGCGCAGATCCGCTATCACTTCTCGCCGGAAACACCGGTCAAGGACCTCTGGCTGTAACCGGGCCTACTCTTCCCGTACCCGGTCGATATACTCGCCATAGCCGGCTGCTTCCATCTCATCCAGGGGAATGAACGCCATGGCGGCGGAGTTCATGCAGTAACGCAGACCAGTGGGCGGCGGACCGTCACTGAACACGTGACCCACATGGGAGTCGGCATGGACGCTACGGATTTCGGTACGGGTCATCCACAGGGTGTTGTCCTCTTTCTCCACCACGGCATCCGGTGTGATAGGCCGCGTGAAGCTGGGCCAACCGGTGCCCGACTTGTACTTGTCCCGCGAGGAGAACAGCGGCTCGCCGGAGATGATATCCACGTACAGGCCCGGCTCCTTGTTGTCCCAGTAGGTATTGTCGAAGGCCCGTTCGGTGCCGTCTTCCCGGGTGACCTCGTACTGCAGGTCGGTCAGTTTTTCCCGCAGGGTGTCGTCGTCCGGCAGGGTGAAGGTTTCCGGGTCAAAACCGGGGCCGGTAACAATCCGGCTGGCTGCCGCCGAACCACCCGCACTGTTACTGGCGCTGTCCGCGCCCGGCTGGAAGCGGGAGAAATCCAGGTCCTGCTCCTCTTCCGTCCAGTACTCATCAATGAACTGGAAGCGACCGCTGTTGAAGGTGTACACCTTGTAGCGGATCGGATTCTTCTTGTAATAGTCCTGGTGGTAGTCCTCGGCCTCGTAGAACCGGTCCAGTTCGGTGATTTCGATCACCACCGGCTTGTCATAACGCCCGGAGTCCGCCAGGGCCTGTTTGGAGGCCTCCGCCAGCCGTTGCTGTTCCTCGTCGTGGTAGAAGATGGCCGGGCGGTACTGTTTACCACGGTCCACAAACTGGCCGTCGGCGTCGGTGGGGTCCATAAAACGCCAGAAGCCTTCCAGCAGCCCTTCATAGGTCATCTCGTCCGGATCGTAGTAGACCTGGACCGCTTCGGTATGGCCGGTGCGACCGGAGGACACCTGCTCATAGGTGGGTGAGGGTTCGCTGCCGCCGGCATAGCCGGAAACCGCCTCCACCACACCGGGAATCTTCTCAAAGCCCGCCTCCACACACCAGAAGCAGCCACCGGCAAAGGTAGCCACGGCCAGGTCGGGGTCATCCGGGGCATGGGCGGAGTCGTTGCCCCGCTGGGCCAGGACCGCGGATGACACGGCCGCCAGTGCCAGCGGTACCGCAACCAGGGTGGCTAGTATAATGCGTTTCATCTTAATGCCTCCTTAACAATGACCCTGCTGGTATCCACTCTGGTTAATGAATTAACCAGGCGAGGTATTAGTATGAGGGCCAGCCCTAACGCCTTGTTCCCGGAGTTGTTACGAATTCATAACGATGAACGATGACTCTCGTACCGGCGGCGGGCATGTCACTGACCTGGGAGTCTACGCGGCAACACGATCCGGAATTCGGCACCACCACCGGCACGGTTACCGGCCCGGATATCCCCCTTTTGCAGGGTCATGATGCGCCGGGCAATGGCCAGACCCAGTCCGGCATGGAGTCCTTCGCCCCGGGCGGCTTCCTGGTTGCCCCGGAAGAAGGGGTCGAAGACGTGGGGCAGATCCCGCTCCGGAATACCCGGGCCGGTGTCACGCACGGCCACCGCCGGCAGGTTGCCACCGGCCAGGGCCAGTTCCACGGTGCCCCCTTCCGGGCTGTAGGCCAGGGCATTGCCGATCAGGTTGTCCAGCACACGCTCGGTCATGGCCACGTCACCAATGGCCAGGGGCATCGCCGGATCACCGGTGACGGTCAGGGTGACATCACGGCGTGCGGCTTCCTGCTGGTGTTTCTGGACCACATCATGGACCAGCTCCGCCAGGGCGAAGGGTTCCGCCTCCGGCTGTCGTTCACAGGCTTCCAGGGAGGCCAGTTCGAACAGTTCGTCCACCAGCCGGCCCAGGCGACGGCTTTCCCGCAGGGCGATATCCAGGAAGGCTTCGCGCTCCTCCGGGGTCAGACGTTCGGAACGCAGGCGCAGGCTCTCGATGTAGCCCTGCATGGACGCCAGCGGCGTACGCAGGTCGTGGGATACCTGGGCCACCAGCCGCCGTCGCTGGGCGTCCTTGTCCTGGAGTTGCCGGATCTGGGAGGTGATGCGGCTGGCCATGTCGTCGAAGGTGGCCCCCAGGTAGTCGATCTCGTCCCGGATCACCGGTCGCTGCTGGCGCCAGGTTTTCCTCGGCTCCCGGCTCATATCGCTGTGCTCGAACTCCGCCACCAGCCCGGTCAGACGGGTCAGGCGCCGGGTCAGCAGGCGGAAGATGGCCAGCCCCGCCAGCAGTACCACCACCAGGCTCACCCCCATGGCCCAGGCGGCCATCTCCATATAATGGCCACTGCGGGCCATGGCCTCGGCGGCGTCGTATTCCTCGCCCCGGAGCACCACGTACAGGTAGCCTTCCCGCCGTTCCTCGGAGGGCACCGGGGTGACGGAGAATACCTTGCGGCGGTCGTGGCTGCGGGGGTCGTCACCCAGTACCGGGTATTCCGCCATGTCACCGAGCAGCCGGTGGATGGGGTCCAGGGACACCCGGTTACGCTTGATCTTGCTGGGGTCGGCGGAGTAGGACAGGATGCGGCCATCGGTATCCAGCAGGTAGATCTCGATGCTGGGATTGATGGTCATGTAGAGCTCGAACAGGGCTTTCAGCGCCTGCTGGTCCAGCTCACCGTCGGCCACCAGGTTACGGTCCGCCACCAGCCGTTTGGCCAGGTCCCGGTTCAGCTCCTGGTCCAGGGAGGCGTTGTACTGTTTCAGGGAGGCCAGACCCAACAGGGTGAACAACACCCCCACCGCCAGCAGCAGCAGGAAGAGGCCAAGGGAGAGCCGGGCAAACAGACTATTGCGCATCATTCAATCCCGCAGCCGGTAACCGACGCCCCAGACGGTTTCCACGAACTCGGGGTGGGCGGGGTCGCGCTCAATCTTGCCGCGCAGGCGGTTGATGTGGGTATTGACGGTATGTTCATAGCCGTCGTGGTTATAGCCCCAGACGGCATCCAGCAACTGGCTGCGGCTGAACACCCGGCCCGGGTTGGCGGCGAAATGCCAGAGCAGGTCGAATTCCCGGGCGGTCAGGTCGATGGCCTCGCCATGGACGTCCACCCGTCGCCGGGCCGGGTCGATCCGGAGGCCGCCACGCACGATTTCCTCGTCCGGTCCGGCGGAGGCGTCCCGTTTCGACATCGCGTCCACGCGGCGAAACAGTGCCTTCACCCGGGCGGCCAGCTCGGCCACGCTGAAGGGCTTGGTGAGGTAGTCATCGGCACCCATTTCCAGGCCCAGCACCCGGTCCAGCTCGGTGCTCTTGGCGGTGAGCATCAGCACCGGCACATAGTCGGTACCGGCCCTGATTTCACGGCACACCGTCAGCCCGTCCAGGCCGGGCAGCATCAGGTCGAGGATAACCAGGTCCACCCCACCCTCCCGGAAACGCTCCAGGCCGGTGTCGCCCCGGTCCGCCAGCACCGGATGCATGCCCAGGTCCTGGATATGCATCCGCACCAGCTCGGCAATGCCGGGACTATCCTCGATGATCAGTACCGTACGGCTCAAGTGTCGCTCCGTTATTGGTCGTCCATGGAGTCTTCCATCATGGCATCGTCGTCCATGGAAGTCTTGCCATGGTCGTCGTCCATCATGCTGTCATCAGACATGGCGTCGTCCTTTTTCATCATGTCGTCGCCATGGTCGTTGCCCATCATGCCGTCGTCGTTCATGGTTTCGTCATGCATGGCCTTGTCGTCCATCATGTCGTCACCCATGGCGTCTTTTTCCATGTCGCCCGCCAGGGCATGGGTGGACAGGGTGGCCAGCAGCAGGGTGAAGGTCAGTGCGAGGGTTTTCATGGTGCTCTCCTTGAGGTCAGGGTGGTGAATCAGGCGTTTGCCCGTTTCGACAACCGAGTATGGAGAGACCCCGTCACGGCTTCCTCACAGTCGATTAAACAGTGTGTCCGTGTTTTATCACAAATGTATCACGCCAGAGGAAAGCATCACGCCAGCCCCGGGGGTGGAAGCTGGCGTGATGTTCCGGCATTACCGTTCAGGGATTGCCGGCGTGGGGCACCGACACCCGGGCGGTGTAGAGGGCGGCTTCCTCAGCCTGCTTGCGACGCTTGGCGGAGGAGTCCGGGGCGCAGCACATCAGCAGTGTTCGGCCATCGGTGTCCCCCAGCATGCAGGCAAAGACGCCCAGGCCGTCCGGGGCCTTGATCTCGTCGGTGATCTCCCCGCCTTCCGCCACACGGATGCAGCGCTGGTTGAAGGCGTCGGCGATCCAGATCTGGCCCTCGGCGTCCATACCGCAACCGTCCGGGCCGATACTGAGCTGCTTGAGCATATCGGCACGGGGGCCGGGTGAAGGCCGCGAGCCGAATTCCGCCCAGTCACGACGGTCATACAACTCGCCATCGTCGGCAATGGTGAAGGCCGTCATGCGGTTGCCGAAAGTCTCACCCACCACCAGGGTCTTCTGGTCAGGCGTGATCACCATGCCGTTGGGGAAGTAGAGATCCTCCGCCGCGACGCTGAGCTTGCCGTCGGGGGCAATCCGCACCAGTTTGGCCGGTTCCAGGTCGGCGCCGGCCATCAGGTCAAAACCGAAGTTACCGACCCAGACATTGCCATCGTTGGCCACCACCAGGTCATTGACATGACCGGTGGCATAGCCGGACAGGTCGGCGTATTCCGATACCGCCCCATCCGGCGTCCGGCGCATGACCTTCCGGTCCACCATGGAGACATAGAGCAGCGAGTCGTCCGGCAGCCAGCCCAGGCCGGATGGCTGCTGGGGCACATCCGCCACTTTCTCCACCAGGCCGTCCATGGTCACCGTGTAGATGGCATGACGGTAGAAATCCGATACCCACCAGCGGTCATCCCGCCAGCGGGGGCCCTCGAAAAAGCGGCCACCGTCAGTGAGCAGGTTTACGTCTGCCATGGTTCCATCTCCCTTAGAGGCTGCCCATCAGGCGACCACGGATAATCTCGTCCGCCTCGCTCATGATGCGGTTGATCAGTTCCTCACAGGATGGCACATCATGGATCAGGCCGGCTACCATACCGCAGCTCCAGGCGGCTTCGTCCATCTTGCCTTCGTGCAGCACCATCTTGCCCTTGGCGCCGGTGACCAGGTGGCGGATATCGTCGATCTGGGTGTCGGCACCCTTCTCGTTTTCGATGCGAAGGATCTCATCGACGGCGGCGTTCTTCATCACACGCTCGGTGTTACGCAGCGGGCGCATCACCAGGCGGGTCTGCAGCTCATCG
The DNA here is from genome assembly GCF_045449715.1 of Marinobacter shunpengi. NCBI lineage: Bacteria > Pseudomonadati > Pseudomonadota > Gammaproteobacteria > Pseudomonadales > Marinobacteraceae > Marinobacter > Marinobacter shunpengi. The sequence continues at coordinate 324,829 of NZ_JBJJLA010000009.1, forward strand.
GACTCGACGATGGTTTCCTTGACGCGATCGTGGACCGGGGCCTCCCGGGTGGCCAGGAAACGGGTGCCCATGTTCATGCCGTCGGCCCCCAGGGCCATTGCCGCCACCAGGCTGCGGGCATCGGCCATACCACCGGAGGCGACGAACGGAATCTCCAGTTCCTCGGCCGCCCGGGGCAGCAGGATGAAGTTGGGGATGTCGTCCTCGCCCGGATGACCGCCGCACTCGAAACCGTCGACACTCACCGCGTCACAGCCGATCTTCTGGGCTTTGAGGGCATGGCGCACGGAGGTGCACTTGTGGATGACCTTGATGCCGTGCTCTTTAAGCAGAGGCATATACTTCTCCGGGCTGCGACCGGCGGTTTCAACGATCTTCACGCCGCCGTCGATAATGGCCTGGATGTATTCCGGATAGGGGGGTTCCTTGAAGGACGGCAGGAACGTCAGGTTGACGCCGAAGGGCTTGTCGGTCATTTCCTTGCAACGGGCGATTTCCTTCGCCAGATCTTCCGGGGTGGGCTGGGTCAGCGCAGTGAGGATGCCCAGGCCGCCGGCATTGGAGACGGCGGCCGCCAGCTCCGCGTAGCCGACCCAGTGCATGCCGCCCTGGATGATCGGATGCTCGATGCCAAAGAGTTCAGTGATTCTTGTCTTCATGGAACGCCCCTGTTACGAAAAGTCGTGGGTGGGTTTTCTGTTTAACGAAATGGCGTTCCATTATTCATCAGGAAACGGTGATTTACAAAAAAGGGGCGCCCGAAGGCGCCCCCTGATCTGGACCGCCGGCTTACAGGTCATTCCAGAATCCGCATTTGTGGCGGGTTGAGAAGTCATTCACCGCCAGGTTGCCGATCTGCGCCGGGTCCAGTTCCAGCATGTTGCTGTTGGCCTGGACGTTCTCCCACATCACCCCGGTACCGTCGCTGGTGTTGGGATCACCGTTGGTGGCGAAGGACGCCCAGTAGGCGGTCATGGCGTCTGCCAGATCCAGTGAGGCTTCATCGGTCATGCCCCTGGCCTCCCGGCTGGCGCGGTTTCCAAACACATACTGGATCTCGAAGGCGTGGGCGGCCCCCAGGTCGAAGGTGTTCCCGGCAGGAATAATGGAAGGCGCATCCCGGTCCGTGAATTCGTAGGCATACACCATCTCACCGCCGGCAGCCAACTGCTGCAACTGGGGCACGGACGGGCAGGCAAAGCGGATGTCGGTATTGATGGCGCTGACAGCGATGCTGACATTGTCGTAGTCCGCCGTGTCGTACTCGGCCACCACCGCATCGGCGTCGTCCTCACCCACCAGGGCGACCACTTCGTCCCGGTAGTCCTCCTCCTTGAGCATGGCCTGGGCTGCGGCATCCTCCGGGGTGGCTCCACCCTCGATCAGCGCGCCGATCCGGGTGAGTTCGGCAATACCCACGAACAGCCGGCCTTCATCCAGGTTGCTGCCTGCGATCACCGGAACCTTGTTGTAATCCCCATCGGCCAGGGAGGTCTTTACATCCTTCGGCAGGATGTCCGAGCGCAGGCTTGGCACATAGCTCAGCCCCGCCGCCTGCTGGGCCTCGAGGATAGTCTGGGCGTCCAGGTCGCGGATGCAGTCGATGTCACCGCACCCCAACCCATCGTAGAAAGTGTCTCCGGCAGCCTGCATCGTCGCCTGGGTGGGCTGGTCTATCTGACCAATATAGGCACCACTCTGGATAATGGCCCTGTGGAAAAGATCCCCAGAAGCGGGGGAGGCAATATGGGTCAGCACACTGGCACCACCAGCGGACTCGCCGAAAATGGTGACGTTGCCCGGGTCACCCCCAAAGTTGGCGATGTTGTCCTGCACCCATTGCAGGGCCAGTTGCTGGTCCATGATGCCGTAGCTGCCGGACGGGCCATCCAGGTCCGGGTGGGACAGGAACCCCAGCACGCCCATGCGATAGTTCACGGTGACCACCACCACATCATGCTTGAGCAGCCCGGATGGTGTATAGCTGTCACCGCCGGACCCGGTCTCGAAGGAGCCGCCGTGGATCCAGACCATCACCGGTCTGCCCTCGGCCTCTTCCGGGGTATAAACGTTCAGGTAGAGACAGTCCTCGGTGGACTCGGATGCACCGAAGGTACTGGCAGGCTGGATACAGCTCCCACCGAACTCGTCCGCCACCAGTGTGTCGTCCCAGGGCTCGGCGGGCACCGGATCCGCATAGCGCAGATCGCCAACCGGAGGCTGTGCGTAGGGGATGCCGCGGAAAGCCAGGCCATAGCTCTCCCTGACGCCTTCCACCTGGCCCTGCTGGGTTTCGCGAACGTTGGCCGGACGCTCATTGTCGGTGTCGTTGTCAGAGCCCGAGGAAGAGCCGCCACAGCCCGTGAGCAGTGCCAAGCCAAGAAAAGCCCCGAACGCCAGCGGCCAGGCCCTGTTTCGTATGGATATCATGTTAATGCCTCATTGTTATTGTTTCGGAAGGATCCGTTCATTCGTCATTGCCCTAATAAAGCGAGCATTCGCTTTATTAGGTATGCACAGAGAGGGTAATCCCGTAGCCGGTAGCTGTCTGGAGCAGGAAGTTCCAATGTGAGGCGTCAGGTGAGACTGAAGTTTTGTTCAGTGGATTATCCGTGGGCACACAAGCCGGCCCGGGGAAAGCGACCTTGCGTCATTCCCCGGGCTGGGCCGCACGATCAGGGCGCTACGATGGGAGGATTGTCCCAGTAGTCACAGTTGTGGGCGTCCTGGGCGGCACTGGCATTCACCAGGGCATCGTTACCCAGGGTGGACGGTTCCAGCGCCATCAGTTCGCCACTGGTGCCGAAGGTCGGCCAGGTGGCCGTGCCATCGCTGGCGCTCGGATCGCCATTGCGGGCGAACTGGACCCAGTACTGGATCATCTGTTCGGATAGGGCGATCTGGGCATCGGTAGCATCCCGGGCACGCATGGTGTCTTCGGAGTTCAGCACGTACTGGATTTCAAGAGCGTGGGCGGCGCCCAGGTCGAAGCTCAGGCCGGCGGTAAGCTCGGGACCGAACAGACTCGGCGCATCCTGATCTGTAAACCAGTAACCGAAGGCGCTCACGCCCTGATCCGACAGGCTTTCGATCTGGTCGAACTGGTTGCAGGCGAAACGCCAGGAGGTCTGGATGGAGGCCAGGGCCAGAGTGTACTTCTCATCGCCTGCCGAATCGTCGAAGGCGGGGGTGATCAGTTCGCCACCGCTGCTTGCCGGCGTGGTATCCAGATAATCCTCCGCGATTCTGGCAGCATCCAGCCCCCGGGGGTCTGAAGCCAGCAGCGTGGCCACTTCGGTCCCGTACTCCGCTTCCGTCACCGTGTCCATGGAGCCCGCCACCAATGCAGACACCTCATCCAACGCCAGGAACAGACGACCCTCGTTCAGGTTATTGCCGGTCATGACCGGGATCGTCTGCGGGAAGGCATCGTTATCCAGTGCGTCCTGGATAGAGTACGGCAACATGCCCTCTCCGTATGTCGGGTTGAACCAGAGATCACCCTGGGCATCGAGGATAGCCGATGCGTCGATGCTCCCGTCCCGCAGGCAGGCTGCCACATCGGGCGAGTCATCACAGCCCAGGGCAGCGATAACCGGGTCGCCGATATTGGCTTCACCAAAGGCCTGGGGAATCTGCGTCGGCTGGTAAGCCCCGCTCTGCACGATGGCCTTGTGGAACAGGCCCTCGGAGCCCGTGCCGGCTCCAGCGGAGACAAGCTGTGACAGCACGCTGTGGCCGCCGGCGGATTCGCCAAAGATGGTTACATTGTCCGGGTTGCCACCAAAGGCTTCGATATTGTCCTGTACCCATTGCAACGCCAGTTGCTGGTCCATCAGACCATACTGACCACTGCCCTCGGGCAGGCCGTCCACCGGCAGGAAACCGAGGATACCCAGGCGGTAGTTCATGGTAACCACCACTACATCCTCCGCCACCAGCCGTGAGGGTTCATAGGAGCTGCCACCGGAACCGGTGATAAAGGCACCACCATGGATCCACACCATCACCGGCAGATCGCTCCCCCTTTCAGGGGTGTAGACATTCAGGAAGAGGCAGTCCTCGTCCAGGCTGTCTTGGAAGCCGTTGAAGGCACTGCCGGACTGGGGACAACTGTTACCAAACGCATCCGCCTCGAGCACTCCGTCCCAGGCATTCGCGGGCTCGGGCGGTGCGAAACGCAGGTTGCCCACCGGCGGTTTGGCATAGGGAATACCCCGGAAGGCAATCATGCCGGACTCCAGGGTACCGTTCACGGCGCCCTGGCTGACCGTGACCTCGGTATCCACCGACCCGATCGGATCGTCATCGGACCCGGAGCCCCCACCGCCACCGCACCCCGCCAACAGTGTCGCCGCCAGCGCAGTACTCAGGGACATCTGCCAGAACCTGTTCTTGTTATACCGTTTCATTGTTCAGTCAGCCTCAATCTGTTGTTCTTGTGGCCTGGCCGGGAATGACCGGACAGGGATGTTTTCGAGGGAGGACCGTTCCCTTCGGGAATCGAAGGGTCGAAAACCTGTACACAGATTAAAGGGAGGCAATGGGGGCTGTCTGGAGCCCCGCGGAGCAAGTGTTGCGGGAGATGGTCAGTCGTGTCACTTCCTTGTGACATGTTCTGCAAATCGCCTCACTGGTCGGAGAGACGCCGCCGCAGGGTGAACGGGGAGAAGTAACGCTTGCCGGGGAAGTCATCCGAGAAGGTACGGGTCTTGTCGGATTCGTTGGTCAGGCCAATCACATGGTAAATGCCCTTGTGAAGGTCATGGTAGGCCTCCAGGTCCGTCCACACGCCCGGCATGTCGTAGAAATTCTTGAGCATGGCGGTGGTGACACGCCAGAGGTTGCCGCTGTCGTCGTACTGGTCAACCACGGCCACGTTCCAGCTATCCTCGTCGATATAGAACACCCGCTTATGGTACAGGTGGCGGGCATCCTCCCGCAGTGTGGCTTCCACCACATGCACCCGGTGCAACTCCCAGCGCATCAGTTCCGGGTTCAGGTGCTGGTCACCAAGCACTTCGTCGTAGGTGTACTCGTCACTGGTGATCTGGAAGTTGTTATAGGGGATGACCATTTCCTCAAGCCCCTTGTACTCCCAGTTGTACCGGTCGAGGGCGCCGTTGAACACGTCGGTATCATCTACCGTACGCAGGCCACCGGAGGACGCAATCGGGGCGTCGTAGGCCAGGCTGGGAGCACGGCGCACGTCACCGGCGCTGAAGCCCCAGGCCTTGCGGGGTTCCTTTACCTGGTCAAGGGTTTCATGCACCAGGATACCGCCGCCGGCGTACTGCTCGGGCGCAATCACCGTGGACAGGTAATAGTTGATGATGTTGTCGAGGGTTTCCGCGCTGCCGCCTTCCCTGTTCCAGTTGAAGAAGACTTCCTGGCGCATGGTTACCGGGCGGAACTGGCCCCCGACCACAACCACTTCGGAATACTCCCGCTCCATGTACCGGCCACGCCACCGGGTCAGGTGGTTCCACATGGCCTGCATGGCCTGCTCTTCGTTGGAGCCATGCAGGATCGGGAACGGATGGCCGCCAAAGGCATCCTGGATACCATTACCGCCATCCACCAGGGAAGCGGAGGTGGCGTTGCTACGGGTATTCTCAATGATGTGCTCGGGCGCGGTATGGGTCCGTCGGGTCGGGAAGACCCGAACCTTGAAGGTTTCCGGGTAACGGTTGATCAGCGCCGCCACACCGTCCGGCAGCACGTCCCGGTACTCTTCGATGTTGTCGATGGTGACCACGTAGCGGGGCTCATCGTCGGGATAGGGGTTGATATGGTGGTCACCGGTTCCCTCGTAACCGTCCGGAATGGTGGTATCACCACCGGTCCAGCGGGGAATGGTGCCTGCCGAGTTACCGGCACGGACAGCACCGAATGGCGTCAGGCTGTTGCCCAGGCGATACGCCTGATTCTGGGTAACAGCGGCCTGGGTGGACGTCACGCTGACCATGGCCAGCAATGATACGCACAGTGCGGGGATCAGGTTTTTTCGCATAGTCTCGTACATCTGGGCAGACCATCTTATTGTTTTGAGAACATAACAGGAGTCCGCCACTCACAGACTCCTGTCGCGCAGGTCTCATGGACGTTATGGGATTTGGTCTCATTCTTTACTATTTTTCATGGCCATGCCACCTCAAAACATGGCGGTTACACGCCGTTACACAGTGGCGAGCAACCTATCACGCTCATTTAACACCAGTTAACAAAGGGGTTTACTCGGACAGCCTTCGGCGCAGGGTGAAGGGAGAAAAGTACCGCTTACCCGGAAACTCGTCCCTGAACACCCGCGAACCCTCGGTTTCGTTGACCAGGCCCTGCACGTGATACCGGCGGACCTTGAGGTCGTGATAGGCGGCAATATCAATCCACACGCCCGGCATATCGTAGAAGTTCTTCAGCATGGCCATGGTCACCCGCCAAAGATTGCCCTCATCATCGTACTGGTCCGCCAGGGCGATGTTCCAGCTATCCTCGTCAATGTAGAACACCCGTTTGTGGTAGAGGTGGCGGGCATCCTCCCGCAGGGTGGCCTCCACCACATGTACCCGGTGCAGTTCCCATCGGGTCAGGTCCGGGTTCAGGTGATGGTCACCAAGTACCTCGTCGTAGCTGTACCGGTCACTGGACAGTTCGTAGTTGTTGTAGGGGATCAGCTTTTCGTGCACCCCCTGGTACTCCCAGTTGTAGCGGTCCAGGGCGCCATTGAAAACATCGGTGTCGTCCACGGTCCGCAGGTTGCCGGATGAGGCAATCGGCGCATCGTAGGCCAGGCTGGGGGCGCGGCGAACCTCACCGGCACTGAAGCCCCAGGCCGTACGGGGCTCTTTGACCTGGTCCAGGGTCTCGTGCACCAGAATACCGCCACCGGCATATTGCTCGGGCGCCAGCACCGTGGACAGGTAGTAGTTGATGATGTTGTCGAGGGTTTCCGCGCTGCCACCTTCCTTGTTCCAGTTGAAGAAGACCTCCTGTCGCATGGTGATGGGGCGGAACTGGCCCTGGACCACCACCACTTCGGCGAATTCCCGCTCGGTATACCGGCCGCGCCAGCGGGTGATGTGATTCCACACCGCCTGCATGGCCTTTTCCTCACTGGAGCCGTGGAGGATCGGGAACGGGTGTCCACCGAACGCGTCCTGCACGCCATTGCCCCCGTCAACCAGGCTGGCGCTGGTGGCATTTCTGCGGGTGTTCTCTGCGATGTGGTCCGGTGCGGTGTGATTCCGGCGGGTGGGAAACACCCGTAGCCTGAAGGTTTCCGGATAGGCCTGCAGCATCGCCGCCGCACCGTCCGGCACCACGTCACGGTACTCCGACAGGTTGTCGGCGGTCACCACATAGCGCGGCTCATCGTCGGGATACGGGTCGATGTGGTGGTCACCGGTTCCCTCATAGCCTTCCGGAATGGTGATATCACCTCCGGTCCAGCGGGGAATGGTGCCGTCGGAATTACCGGCTCGAATGGCGCCAAAGGGGGTCAGGCTATTGCCCAGACGATTGGCCTGGGCCTGGGAAACGGCAGCACTAGCCGTTGGTATCAAGTTTGCCATCAACAACGAAAGACAGAGGGCGGGGATCAGTTTCTTGTACATGGTTTTACATCCCTGGACCAGTATGGATAACAGCAGGAACGCGGGCGCCGCCCCTGCCGGCTAAAGGACATGGTGAATGCAGTGTTGTGGAATGCGGCTCCCCGTCCGACACCAGGCTCTCAAGAAATGACCACAGAAGCCGTTATGCCTGCACAGGCGGTATGTCAGGTTACATTTTGGAACGGCACTCCCGCCACAAACCCGGATAATAAATACACAGTTTTCCCGGCCCGATGTCCTTTTAACCTTGGAGTTTTAACATGAAACTGGTGGAACGACTGCGTATCCGTTCACGTCTATTAATAGCCGTATTGGTTCCTGTGCTGGTAACCGCCGGCGCCGTGGCATGGGTCACCGCTCAGCAGCTCAGTGCCGACGGTGAGGCCGAGGTCGAACGCCTGCGCAGCAACCTGCTGGAAGCTCACAAGACCGGCCTGAAGAATCTCGTTGAAGGTGCACGTGCGCTGATCCGCGAGGAGTACGACGAGCAAGCCTATCCGGAAGCGGAGGCGAAGGAACGAGTCCGGGACAAGCTCCGCTCCATTGTGTTTGGCGATAACAACTACCTTTATGCTTATCGTGACGACTCCTATATGCTGATTTACGCTCCGGACCCCAGCATGGAGGGCCCATCCAAGGAATCGACACCGGCAAGAAAGGCACTGCTGGCCAAGTTGTTTGAAGTGGGCCGGAATGGCGGCGGCTTCTTCCGTTACGAGTTCGACAACCCTGCAACGGCGGAAGAAGTTCCCGAGCCCAAGCTGTCCTATTCCATCACCCTGGACCGCTGGAACTGGGTGATCGGCGCCGGTGTCTACATTACTGATATCGACCATGCCGTGGCGGCCGCGCGGGAAGAAATCAATGCGCAGATTCGCAGTGCCCTGCTGACCATCCTGGGTATCACCTTGGTGATTGTGGTCATTGCCGTAGGCTTCGGCATTTTCATGGGGCGGACCGTTACCGTGCCCCTGCGCAATGTCACTCGCACCATGCAGGATATTGCCGAAGGCGAAGGCGACCTCACCCGCCGCCTGCCGGACGATGGCAACGATGAACTGGCCGAGCTGGGACACCAGTTCAATGCGTTTGTAGGCAAGATTCACAGCACCATTCGCGAAGTGGGCGACACCACCCACCAGGTGGCCTCGGCCGCGGAGGAACTGAGCCGGGTGGCGGAAGAGACCCGCGCCTCGGTGCAGGTCCAGGGTTCAGAGACCGACCAGATCGCCTCCGCCATCAACCAGATGGCCGCCACCATCCACCAGATCTCGAAGAACGCCAACGAGGTGCAGCAGGCCGGGGCGGATGCCGACCGCCTGGCCAAGGATGGCGGCCAGACCATGGCCGGCTCCCAGCAGTCGGTGAACAGCCTGTCCCGGAATATCCTGGAAAGCGCCGAGGCCATCGACGCCCTGGCCTCCCGCAGTGACGAGATCCAGAAGGTGCTGGACGTGATCCACGAAGTCACCGACCAGACCAACCTGCTGGCCCTGAACGCCGCCATCGAGGCCGCCCGGGCCGGCGAGCATGGCCGTGGCTTCGCCGTGGTCGCCGATGAGGTGCGCCAGCTGGCCAAGCGCAGTGGCGAGTCCGCCGGCCAGATCCGCGAGATGATCGATGGCTTTATCCGTGAGTCCCGCAGCGCGGTGGAGCGCATGCGTTCCTCCCAGGGCCTGTCGGAGGAGACTGTGGAGCGTATCAACCACGCCAGTTCGGCCCTGAGCACCATCGAGCAGTCGGTGGAGCACATCCACGATCAGGTGACGCAGATCGCCACGGCCTCCGAGGAGCAGAGCCAGGTGGCCGAGGAGATCAACAAGAACGTGGTGCGCATCGTGGAGGCGGCCCAGAACAGCGACACCGGCGTCACCCAGACCAACGAGGCCAGCCAGGAACTGGCACGACTGGGCGAGCGGCTGCGTGAACTGGT